>DASZSS010000181.1:0-16797 GCA_035548535.1 Steroidobacteraceae bacterium | reverse complement strand
GAACGACGTCGACGCCGCGGCCGCCCGTTGCGCGCAGGATCTCGTCGGCAAACTCCGTCGAGCGCGAATCGTACGCGTGATGCACACCGATCGACGATAGAAACGCGCGCTTCGCCGGACTGCCTGCGGTGGCGAATACCTCAGCGCCCGCATGCAGCGCCACCTGAATCGCCGCGTTGCCGACTCCACCGGCGCCTGCATGAATGAGCACACGCTGTCCGCGCGTGAGCTTCGCGACGGCGAGCAACGAATACTCGGCCGTCAGGAATGACGACGGAATCGCGGCCGCCTGCTCGAAGCTGAGCGTCGGCGGCTTGCGCACGACCCATGCGCCTGGAACGGTCGCATGTGTGGCGAAGCTGCCATAAGCCACGCCGAACACCGCGTCCCCGACAGCGACATGGCTCACCGCCGATCCGGCTGCGGTGATCACACCGGCGCATTCGCAGCCGAGCGGGACCGGACCGCCCGGATACATCCCGAGGCTGTTGAGCACATCCCGGAATCCAAGCCCGGTCGCGCGAATCTCGATTTCCACTTCGTGCGGAGCGGGTGTACGCCGCGCATGAGGCACCCACCTCAGCTCGTCGAGAACGCCGGCGCGCGGCGCCTCCAAGCGCGCAACGCCGGCGGGCACTTCGGCCCTTAAGACGGCGGGCTCGTGTGTGCTCAGACGCGCAACGTAACGCAAGCCACCCGCGCGGAGCGCCACTTCCTCGCCGCTCTCGGCACTGAGCACTTCCGCCGCGAGCGAAAGCGCTTGAGCTTCCGGCGTGCCGTGCGGATCGAGATCGATGCGCACGCAACCCGTGCCAGGGTGTTCGCTCGCGATCACGCGCGCGAGACCCCACGCGGTCGCTCCCGCTATGCCCAGCGCGCTCAGGGGTTCCGTCGAGACTGAATGCACGCCGCGTGTCACGACGACGAGGCGTGCGTTTGCACTCGACTCGGTTGCGATCATCGCCTGCACGAGCGCGAGCAGCGAGGTGCACCCGTATGTCTGAGAGCGCGCGAGCTGCTCGGCCGTCATCGCGCTCGCGACGCTGTCGGCGCAAACGGCACCGCAGTGAACGATGCCTTGCCACTGCGCGCCGCCAAGCTGCAGAAGTTGCTCGAACTGCGCGCGATCAGAGACATCCAGCTCGCAATTCGCCTGATCGAGGCGGCGGAACGCAGTGCCGGCGCGTGCCAGCAGCGTGCGCGCACCCGATGCCTGCAGCGCTTTCGCGAGAGCCTCGGCATAGCCGTGCTCGTCCGCGACGATCAGCCAGTGACCGGAGGTACGCGGCGGCTCCTGAGCGACTCGCGGAGCGAGGCGCCACACGAGATCGTATTCCGCGACGTCAGAGGTCTGCGCGGGGCTCGCCAGCGGCCGGCAAGCAAAGCCTTCGATCTGCGCGACCGGCTGGCCACTGGCGTCGAAGATAGCGACATCCGCGGTAAGCGCACCGGACTCGGACACTGCACCGCGCAGCGTCGCGCGACTGAACAGATGCGAGTTCGGCTTCCGGAACACGACGATGCGCGAAATGCCGAGCGGCACGACGAGCTCGCGCCCGGCGGGCACGAAGCTGGCGACAACCTGCAGACACGCATCGAGGAGCGCCGGGTGAAACGCGGTCGCACCGTCTTGCCGCCCGAGCGCCTCGGGCAGAACGATCTCGCCGAGGGCTGCGTGCTCGCCTACCCACAGTTGCTGCACACCGCGGAACGCGGGTCCGAACTCGAACCCCGCGGACCGTGCGCGCTCATAGTATTCGCGGCTCTCGATCACGCGCGCAGCACCCGTCCGCGCTGCACCGATGTCCAGCGGCTGCGCAGCGTGCTCTGCCGGAACACTCGCGAGCCGGCCACTCACGTGCAACGTCCAGCTCTCATCGGCCGGCGCGCGGCTCGAGATGCGGAACGCGTTCGCCGCTCCCGGCGCGATCACGAACTGGACCTCGGTGGGTGTGCGCTCATGCAGGACCAGCGGCGCTGCGATCACCACGTCCTCGACTGCAAGCGGCCCCTCATCCGCAGATGTCGTGATGCGAGCCGCTGCGAGCGCCATTTCGAGGAACGCAGTGGCAGGCATCAGCGTGCGCCCGCCGACCACGTGGTCCGCGAGATAGGCCGGACGTTCCGCGCTCACGCGATTGGCGTAGACGATGTCACTCGTCGCGAGCGAGAGCCGCGATCCCAGCAGGCCGTGTGTGTCGCCTTGCGCCGCCGCGGCGGCGTGCGCGCGAACCGGTGCGTCGATCCAGTAGCGCCGGCGCTCGAACGGATAGTTCGGCAGCGGCACACGCCTGCGCGTGTAGTCACGATCGAACCCCGCCCAATCGATGGGCACGCCCTGCACGTACAACGCCGCCACGCTGGATAGCAGGACGCTCCAGTCGTCGCTGTCCGGACGCAGGCTCGGAAGCCAAGCGCCGCCCTCCGGCACGCACTGCCGTCCCATCCCCAGCAGGACCGGCCGCGGGCCCACCTCTATAAAGGAGTGGCAGTTCCGGGCGTGCAGCGCCTGCATGCCGGCGGCAAAGCGGACCGGCGCGCGCACGTGGCGGCACCAGTAGTCGGCGCTCGCAATCTCCGCTCCGGCGACTGCGCCAGTCAGGTTGGAGATCACTTCGCGCCGCGGCTTCGAGTAGGCAATTCGCTCGGCAACGCGCCGGAAGTCATCGAGCATCGGCTCCATGAGCGGCGAGTGGAATGCGTGCGAGACGGCGAGCGGAACCGTCCGGATACCGCGTGCCGTGAACTGCGCGCAGAGCTGCTCGACGACGCCACGCTCACCGGAAATCACGACGTTGGTCGGCGCGTTCACCGCCGCAAGGGCGACATCACGCGCGTGCGGCGCCAATGCCGCCGCAACGGTGGCTTCATCCGTCAGGACGGCGGCCATCGCGCCGTTGCTCGGCAATGCGCCCATCAACCGCCCACGTGCGGCGATCAACGCCAGCCCGTCTTCGAGGCTGAAGACGCCAGCGACGCACGCAGCGACGTACTCACCGACGCTGTGCCCCATCAGATGCGTCGGCTCTACACCCCACGACATCCAGAGCTGGCTCAGCGCGTACTCGATCGCGAAGAGCGCCGGCTGCGTGATCTGCGTGGCGTTCAAGTCCGCTCCGCCGCGGTACAGCGAGTCGAGCAGCGCGATGCCATGTTGCTCGGACAGGATGCGGTGGCATTCGTCGAGAGCCGCTTTGAACGTCGGCTGACTTTCGTACAGTGCGCGGCCCATGCCGACGTACTGCGATCCCTGACCGGTGAACAGGAATGCAATGCGCGGCCGAGCCCCACGCTCGACGCGTCCGCGGACGACAGCCGGCGATGCTTCGCCGCGCGCAGCAGCGTTGAGCGCGGCCGCCGCTTCCGATGCAGACTTCGCGCACACTGCGAGCCGATGCAGGAACTGCGCGCGACCTGTATTCGCAGTGAACGCTGCGTCGGCGAGATCGATCTGATCGTCGTTGCTCAGCCGATGTGCGTATCGCGCGGCGAGCGTCCGGAGAGCATTCTCACTACGAGCGCTGAGCGTCAGAACGTGCGCGGGCCGTTCAACCGGGCTGGGCACGCGCACGGGCTGTGGCGCCTCAGCGATGATCACGTGCGCGTTCGTGCCGCTAAACCCGAACGAGCTCACGCCCGCCACTCGCGCACGACCTGAGCGCGGCCAGGCATGCTCGCGCACCGGCACCGTGAACGGCAATCGCTGCCAATCGATGTGCGGATTCGGGTTGTGGAAATGCAGGTTGGCCGGGATGGACTCGTGCCGCAGCGCCAGCACGACTTTCAGCAGCCCCGCGAGGCCGGCAGCCGCTTCGAGATGTCCGATATTCGACTTCACCGCGCCGAGCACCAGCGGCGCGCGCCGCGCGGCGCGACCGAACACTGCGCCGAGCGCACCGACTTCGATCGGGTCGCCGAGCGCCGTTCCGGTCCCGTGCGCTTCGACATAGTCGATCTCATCCGGTGACAGGTCCGCGGCCCGAAGCGCTTTGCGAATCACATCCTGCTGGGCCGGGCCGTTCGGCACGGTGAGCCCGCTCGTGTGTCCGTCGTGATTGATCGCCGAGCCGCGAATCACCGCAAGCACGTCATCGCCCGCGGCGAGCGCATCCGACAAGCGCTTCAGCACGACGACGACGCAACCCTCGCTGCGCACGAAGCCGTTCGCGCCGGCATCGAACGTCTTGCACCGGTTGTCCGGCGAGAGCATGTGCGCCTTCGTGAAATTGACATAGAGCTCGGGGTGCAGGAGCTGGCTCGCGCCGCCGACGATGGCCGCGGCACACTCGCCGTTACGCAGGCTCTGGCACGCGAGATGCACCGCGACCAGCGAGGAAGAGCACGCCGTATCGATCGTGATACTGGGGCCATGCAGCCCAAGGATGTACGAGAGGCGCCCCGCGGCCATGCTGTTCGCGATACCCGACGCCATGTAGGCGTCGATCTCGCGAGCGTCGCGGCCGAGCAGTCGCTGCCCGTAGTCGTTCCAGCAGATCGCGGTGAAGACGCCGATCTCCCGCCCGTTCAGACGGTCCGCGGCCATGCCGGCGTTCTCCAGCGCTTCCCAGCTCACTTCGAGCAGCAATCGCTGCTGCGGGTCGAGGCTCAGCGCCTCGCGCGGCGCCATGCCGAAGAATTCCGGATCGAAGTCCTGCGGCAGATCGATGAAGCCGCCACCCGTCACGTTGAGAGTTCCCGGCGCGTCGGGATCGGCATTGAAATAGTCCGCGGTCTTCCAGCGATTCGCCGGCACGGGCGTGATCGCATCCCGCCGCGCGGCGAGCAGATTCCAGAACGCATCGGGAGTGTCCGACGCGCCCGGCAGGCGGCACGCCGCGCCGACGATCGCGATCGGCTCCCGCCGCGAGCGCTCCAGGCTCTCGATGCGCGAGCGCGCCTCACGCAACGCCGCGAGCACTTGCGCGCTCTGCGACGCTCCGCGCACCGGCGTTGGAGAGCTCTGGCTGGACGCGTCCGTCATGACCGGTCCCGTTAGCGGTGAGGTCTCAACAGCGCGTCCAGTTGCGCAAGCTCCTCGGCGATCGCCGCGTCCATTTCCTCCAGAATCGGCGCCGGTGCGGGCGCTGGGCCCACGCTCTGCGCCGGCGCGCTCGGCATGTCTCCTGCGGTCTCGAAATAGGCGTCTCCGTAAACCTCCCGGCGCAGATACGCGATCAAAGCCGTGACATTCGGGTAGTCGAACGCGAGCGTCGCGGGCAGACTCCGCTCGAGCCCACGCTGCAACCGGTTGCGCAGCTCGATGGATGACAACGAATCCATGCCCTGCTCGAAGAAGCCACGGTCCACGACGACGAGCTCGGGATCGTCGATCCCTGTGGCTTTGGCAACCTCCGCGCGTACGTAGCTGCTCAGCATCTCGAGGCGAGAGTCCGGCGCGGCTGCATCGAGCCGGCTGCTGAACGACGCTTGCGCATCCGTCTGGGCCGGACGCGCGGCGCGCATCGCCTCGATGAACGGCGATGCTCCGCGCAGCTTCTCGAACTCGCGCCAATCGACACTCGCCACGACCACTTCCGCTTCCCCGGCGGCCAGCGCGCGCTCGAAGGCCGCCGCGCCCTGCTCGGGCGCGAGCGACTGGATGCCCTGACGCGCGAGACGTTCGAGGATCACTTCGCTCGAAGCCGCGCCGATGCGCGCCCACGAGCCCCAGTTGATACTGAGAGCAGGCAAGCCCGCGGCGCGGCGGGCGTGCGCGAGGGTATCGAGAAAGGCATTGGCCGCCGCGTGATTCGCCTGCCCCGCGTGACCCAGCACCGCGGCGGTCGAGGAGAACAGCACGAAGAATGCGAGCGGCATGCTCCGTGTCGCGACGTGCAGATTCCAGGCACCGGCGACCTTCGGCGCGAGCACCGGCGCGAATCGGTCCCAGTGCTGATCGCGCAAGATGCCGTCGTCGAGCACACCGGCGGCGTGGATGACGCCCTCCAGAGGCGGCGCTTCACGTGCGAGACGTGCGAAGAGTCTCGCAACTTCATCGGCGCGGGCGACATCCGCTTGCGCCACGTGCAAGGTCGCGCCCAGCGCGCGCAGCCGATCGAGCGCCGCCGACGCCGATGCGCTCGGAGCGCGCCGTCCGACGAGAGCGAGATGCCGCGCGCCGTGCTCGACCAGCCACTGCGCAAAGAACAGGCCGAGCGGACCGAGTCCGCCCGTGATGAGATACGTTCCGTGTGACGAGAACCGCGGCGGCGCAAGGTTGGCGTTGTGACGCCATGGCACGAGTCGTTGCACGGCACGCGCACCATCGCGAAGGGCGACGCGATCCTCCAGCGAATCCGCGAGCAGCTCGTCGCAAAGCGCCTGCACAGTCGCGGCACTCGGCGCGCGCTCGATATCGATGTGCGTGCAGCGCAGGTCCGGATGCTCCTGCGCCACGGCGAGAGCGAAACCGCGCAGCGGCGCCTGGCCGATGCCGGTCAGCTCCGAAGAGCCGAGCGGCGCACAGTCTCGCGTAACGACCCAAAGGCGCGGCGGCTGCGCGAGATCGAGATTCAGCAGCTCGTGCAGAGCGTCGAGCATGCTCGTGCAAGACTTCTGCGCGAGGCGCATCAGCGCGTCCGACGACATGTCACCGGCGAGCGCGACCTCGGAGTCGAAGAAACAAACGACGCCGTCCAGGCGGCCCTCTTGGCGAGTCCGCACCAAGGTTTCGCGGATCTCCCGACGGTCGCGATTCAGACTCTGCGTGACACAGCGATGTCCGCGCGCCTGCAGACTCGCGGCGAGCGGCTCCGCGCCGCCTTCGCGGTCCGCGAGCAGCACGAAGGTTCGATGCGCTGCGACGTGCGCGGTCTCGTCGGCACGCGCGACGATGATGGCCTGCGCCATGATCATCTCGCCCGCGGGCGCTGCAAAAGTCGCCGCGGGGAATCCCGCCGCGCGCAGCGGTGCGCGCCACTGCTCCGGCGCGAGCAGCGGATAGCTCCGCCGCAGATGCTCATCGCCGAAGCGCCACCAGCCGTCGGTCAGCCCGAACGTGATGTCGAGCCACAACCGCGGCTCGCTTCCTTCCAGCAGCACGAGTGCGCCGCCGGGCTTCAGCAGCTCGCGCACATTGCGCAAGGTCCGCTCGAGGTCGACCGTCGCGTGCAGCACGTTCGCGGCAATCACGATATCGAACTGCCCGCCGCGCCACTCCTGCGCCTGCGGCGACTTCTCCACGTCGAACACGGCGTACTGAACGAACGGATACCGGCCGAAGGCTTCGCGAGCGTGATTCAGGAAGTACGCGCCGACGTCGGTGATGACGTACTCGGTGCGCGCGGGATCGAGCTTCGGAAGAACGTGCGCAGTGGTTCCGCCGGTACCGGCGCCCAGCTCCAAGATCCGTACGGTGCGGTTCGGCGGCAGCGAGGCGATGAGGGACTCCACCGCCGTCGGCATCAGCGCGTTCAGCGAGCCGAAGGTCAGCGAATCGCGGTACAGGGCGGCCATTTCCGCCGCCGCGCCTTCGGCGAACAACAGTGAGAGCGGGTCGCGCGCGCCGGTGAGAACATCCGCCAGCGCCGAGCCACACCGAGAGATCAGCGCCAGCTCGTGATGCAGCTCCGGAGAGCGGCGCTGGATCTGCGCAGCCTGCTCCGCGGCGGAAAGCGAGCTCGCGGGCTCGCGATCGGGGAGCACCGTCCGTAGTCGCGCGACCGCGCGCTGGTGCTGAGGCGCGATCGGAGCGCCCGACGCATCGAGCGCGGCGAACGCCTCTCGCACGTACGCCAGTGCAAGGCTTTCCAGTTGCGCCATGTGGCTCGCCTGGTCGGCCACGCCGCTTGCGGCCTTCTGCACTCGCTCGCGCACCGTCTCGAGCGGCGCCAAAAAGCTTGTGGGCAGCGCCGAGCCGGACACACCGCGCGGAACCCATGCGAGCCCGTGCATGGGAGGTTCCGATGCCGGGTCCGCAACGCTCACCGCCGATTCGGCGCCCTCGTCGTCCTGATTCAACTCCGGCCGGTTGCGGAACTGCTCGAGCGCCTCGGGATTGGCGAGCGCCTCGAGATTCTTCACCGGCCGGCCGTGCACCACGTTGCGCACGGCCAGCTCGACGATCTTGTTCGACTTCGTGCGCGGAATGTCGCTGACCTGCACCACCTTTGCGGGCACGTGCGCCGGCGAAGCATTGTGGCGAATGTGCTCGCGAATGCGCTGGATGAGCGCGCGATCGAGCATCAGCCCCGCGCGCAGCTTCACGAAGAGCACGATGCGCGTGTCGTTCTGCCATTCCTGCCCGATGACGAGCGACTCGCTGACCTCCGGAAGCTGCTCGACCTGACGATAGATCTCCGCGGTGCCGATGCGCACACCACCCGGCTTGAGCGTCGCGTCCGAGCGGCCGTAGATGATCATGCCGCGCACGCCGTCGTGCTCCGTCAGCTCGACGTAGTCGCCGTGGCACCAGACGCCCGGGAACTTCGCGAAGTACGCGTTGTGATACTTCGAGCCGTCCGGGTCGTTCCAGAATCGAACCGGCATCGAGGGAAACGCGCGCGTGCACACGAGCTCGCCCTTTTCGCCGACGACGGACCGCCCGGCCTCGTCGAACACTTCGACCGCGAGCCCGAGCCCGAGACACTGGATCTCGCCGCGCCACACGGGCAGCGTCGGCGCGCCGAGCACGAAGCACGAGACGATATCGGTGCCGCCGGAAATCGAAGACAGGCACACGTCCGCTTTGATCTCGCGATAAACGTAGTCGAAGCTCTCTGGCGCGAGCGGCGAGCCGGTGGACAGCACGGCGCGCAGGTGCTGCAGGCGATGCGTGCGCATCGGACTCAAGCCGAGCTTCGCGACCGTGTCGATGAACTTGGCCGAGGTGCCGAAATGCGTGATCTCCGCCTCTTCGGCGAGATCGAAGAGGATCGCGCCGTGCCCGACGAGCGGGGAGCCGTCGTAGAGCACGAGCGTCGCGTCGGAGGCGAGGCCCGTCATGAGCCAGTTCCACATCATCCAGCCGCACGTGGTGGCGTAGAAGAGGCGATCGCCGGCCTTCACGTCCGAGTGCAGGCGATGCTCCTTCAGGTGCTGGAGCAGAGTGCCGCCGGCGCCGTGGACGATGCACTTCGGGACACCGGTCGTTCCCGAGGAATACAGAATGAAGAGCGGATGATCGAAGGGCAGCCGCGCGAACTCGAGCTCGGTCGATCCTGCGTGGTCCGCAAGGAATGCTGCGTAGTCCACTGCGTTCGGAATGGATGCCGTGGGCGCCGAGCCGCCCGCATACGGCACGATCACCGTCCGCACCAGCGAGGGCAGCCCGCGCACGACCTCGGCGAGGCGCTCCATCGAATCGACGTGCTTGCCGTTGAACCAGTACCCATCGCACGCGAAGAGCACCTTCGGATCGATCTGACCGAAGCGCTCGAGCACGCCGCGCGCGCCGAAATCCGGCGAGCAGGAGGACCACACGGCCCCGATGCTGGCGGCCGCGAGCATCGCAATTGCGGCTTCGGGCATGTTGGGCAAATAGCCTGCGACGCGATCACCCGGCCCCACGCCGAGCGCGCGCAGCCCGGCCGCGACGGCCGCCACCTCGCGATACAGCTCCTCCCAGGAAACGGAGCGCCGCACCTTGTCTTCGCCCCAGAAGACGAGCGCCGGCGCAGCATCACGGCGCCGCAGCAGATTCTCGGCGTAGTTCAGTCGCGCCTGCGGGAACCAGCGCACTTCGGTCATCGAAGGGGCGTCGACGCGCGCGGGGCCGACGAGGTCGCCCCGGACCTCGCAGAATTCCCAGATCAGCCGCCAGAAATCTCCGGCGTGATCGATCGACCATCGATGCAGTGACGGATACGCGCGCAAGTCCGCGCCGGTCCGCCGAGTCGCCCATTCCGCGAATCGAGTGAGATTGGCCCCTGCGAGCATTGACTCAGGCGGTTGCCAGAGCGGTGCTCGCGGGCTCATGTTTGCCCACTCCGCATCACGTTCTCCCTATTAGTTCGACATGTCCCAAACGTTGCACGCCGCGCCGCCGACGCCCGTTCCGTTCGGGAAACCGACTCGTCCGCTGCCCCAAGCTCGAGCTAATCAATATGTTATCTGGCGTTCCGGCGTGTTCTGTGGAAAGCCGCCTTGGAAGCCGCTCGGTGCCAAGCGAGCATAGCAGGCAGACCCTGCTTCTGACGCGTAACTTGCGTCACAAAGCGAAGACTCGAAACCGGATTACCGCTCGTGCGACACGCATTTCTTCTCCACCTGTATGAATGTCCGTGAGCCTTCTCGGGGCGAGCCCGGCTGGGTGAGACGCGCTGTCTCAGTGCGGAGCGCCGCCTCGCTGCTCGACATCGATACGGTCCCTGCGCTCGAGCGCGACGAGATTCATGTCTGGGCCTTCGAGCTCGCGGCGAGCGCCGAGCAGCGCGCGCGCTGCATGCAAGTCCTCTCCTCCGAGGAGCAAGAGAAGGCGAGCCGCTTCGTCTTCGAGCGGCATCGCGACGCGTATGTCGTTTCGCATGGCGTGCTGCGCGCGCTGATCGGCGCTTACGCGAGGTGTCCTCCGCAAGCGCTCCGCTGGATTTACGGTCCGAACGGAAAACCGGCGCTCGCCGGCGATCGCGCCGGCCGCCTTTCGTTCAATCTGAGCCACTCCGGCTCGCGAGCCCTGCTCGCCGTCGCGGCGGGCGCCGAGATCGGGGCCGATCTCGAGCAGCATCGCGCGATCGAGGCGGCAAGCATCGCCGATCGTTTCTTTTTCGGTGCCGAACGCGAGGCGATTCGGGCTGCACTGGAACCGGACGCAATTTTTTACCGATACTGGACAGCGAAGGAAGCGGTGATGAAGGGATGCGGCGCCGGACTGTCGCTACCGCTGGATCAATTCGGAGTAATGTTCCAGGCCGAAGACCGCGCGACGGTACAGACTTGCAATCCGGCGGTGCTGGCCCCGGACTGGACCGTGCAGACGCTCGCGATGGACGAGGGCTGGTCGGCCGCCGTGGCGGCCCGAGGAAACGCCTGGCGGGTCGCGCCGCAGGGAGCCAGCCTCCGATCCAGCGATTGAGCCGGCCGCATGCGATGACTGTCGGCATTCTTTACGACGATCCGGGTCGCGCGGCCCGGGAGTCGAGCACAGGCGGACACTTAGAACACATGGCGCGCCCTTTGCAGTCACGCATCCCGAATGAACGCGATCGCCTTGAGCTTCGTCGGCACTGCATTGCTCGTTGCGGCCCTGTGGATCAATCGGCGGACACGAAAATCCCGGCTGAGTCGAAAAGAGTCCGCCGACACCTGACCGCGCGGGCCCCGCTCGGGGCGCTCGCGTGTGTCGTGCTGGCCTTGACAGCGGCGTGCGGTGGTGGCGGTGGCGGCGGCAGTATCGCGGTCGATACGCCCGGAAGCGGCACGCCGCCGCCCACGAATTCCCCTCCTCCGACCTCCAGCGACTTCTTCCCCGCCGGTACCCAGATCCCGGTGACCGGACCCGATGTTCCGGGTGTGGCGGCCTTCGATTCGGCCGTGCAGTCCATGATGCGGCAGTGGAACGTGCCCGGCGTGGGTCTTGCCATCGCAAAGGACGGCGCGTTGATCCTGGCGCGCGGCTATGGCTACCAGGACTTCGAGGCCCGCACGCCGATGCAGCCGGACACGATGGTGCTGGTCGGCAGCGTGTCCAAAGTGATCACGTCGATCGCGGTGCTGCAATTGCGCGATCAAGGGCGCCTCGATCTCGATGCGAAGGTCTTCGACATGCTCACGCAGTACACCGTGCAGCCCGGCGGCGATCCACGCCTGCGCGACATCACGGTGCGGCAGCTCCTCGAACACGCCGGAGGCTGGGACAAGCCGCTAAGCGACGACTTCACGAATCAGCCGATCCTCGTCGCCCAGACGCTCGGCATCCCGACGCCGGTCACATGCGCGGACGTGGTGCGCTATGCGATGACCCAGCCGCTCGACTTCGCGCCCGGCACGCGCCAGACCTACTCCAATCTCGGCTTCTGCATTCTCGGCCGGCTGGTCGAGAAGATCTCCGGCCAGAGCTACGAGAGCTACGTGCGCGATCACGTGCTCGCCCCGGCGAGCATCAACGCCATGTCGATCGGCAGACCGCACCTCTCCGGCCGACTCCCGGGCGAAGCGAAGTACTACGCCTACACGGGCGCGCCGCTCGTCGACTCGCTGTTCGCGGGCAAAGGCAAGGTCACGATCCCGTATTGCTGCGATCCGCTCGCTTACGAGGGCGCGGGCGGCTGGCTCGGGTCCGCCGTCGACTTGACGCGGTTGATGACGGCGCTCGATGGCTCACGCGTGCAGGGGCTGATCTCGGCGGATTCGAAAGCCCAGATGCTAGCCAACCCCCATTTGCCTCATGTTCCCGATGCGGACGAGCCGGCAGGCTCCTGGTGGGGTTTCGGCATCAATGTGGGTCCCGACCCGAATCGATACGGGCACGGCGGGATCATGGGCGGCTCGCGCTCACTGCTCGTGCACGATGAGCGCGGCTACGTGATGGCGATCGTCGCCAACACCTCGCCACTCGACACCACCGGGTTCTCCGCGGCACTGGCCGACGCGGTCGTGAAGCCACTGGCGAACGGGTTGCAGGGCTCGGCGCAGGACCTGTATCCGCAGTATCCCTCGCCCAGCGTGCCGGCACGCAATCCTTGATCGGCTCCCGTCAACGCCTGCCGGGCGGAAGTGTCACGGGGATGCCGCCCGGACGGATCGTCGCAGGGGTCGCCGCTGCTCTCGCTCGCATCTCCTGGATCAATGCGAGGGCGCGCTCGTGCTCGGCTTCTCTCTCGGCGAGCGTGACGCAGACTTCGCGCTGGATTCGCGAACCGGTGACCGCTTCCCGCCGGCACTCGACGCGATTGCTCGCGTTATCGATGATGGAGCGATACTCGGACGCGGTGTGATTGGCCGCGGCGATCGCCATTATGTCCGCCTCGCTCATGCCGCTCTGCGAGGCGCAACCGAGAAGCGTCACTGCAGCGACCATGCCGACGATGCCCACGCTGATCTGAGCCTTCATGGTGACCTCCGCTGCGCCGAAACGTCCAAGCGAGTGCCGTTGGAAGTTTCGAACCGCAGTGAGGGTGCCTCCATAAGACCATGGGCCTACGCGCGAGCGGCACCTCGACTGGCTCAGGAAACCGCAACCGTGCAGGATCGTTCAACAACACAACTCCCTAGGAGTCGCACCATGAGTTCCCGAGGCGTGGCCTACATCGTCGCCGGTGTCGTGCTCGTTGTCTTGTTCGTCGCGAATTGGAACCTGTTCGTCACGCCGGTTGCGGTGAATCTGCTGTTCGCGCAGATCCAAATTCCGCTCATCGCGCTCGTGCTGTTCGTTGCGGGCGTCGTCGCGCTGGTCGGGTTCGTAGTGCACGCGCTGCGTATGCGCGAATGGGCGCGCGAGCGTCGCACGTTGCGCAAGGATCTCGAAGCGGAGCGCGTGCGCGCGGAGCACGAGGAGCAGTCCCGTATCAACACATTGCGGGTCACCATGGAACGCGAGCTCGGTGCGCTTCGTGCGCAGCTCGACCGAGTGCTCGACGGACAGGCGGCGCTGCTCGGACGCGAGCCGAATGGGCATTCCCTCGCGCCGCGAGCGCCCGCGACGGACGCCGCGCAGGATCCCTCGCGACCCATCGAGCCCGAGCTCATCCCGCCGCGCACGGCGCATCGCTGAGCGTGAGCTGCTGAATCGGCCAGGTTGGGTGACTGCGCAGCCAAGTGGTCGCGCGCCGCGAGCACTTTCATGCGTGCCGCCGCGCACGGCGCAACGCTCAGCGGGAGTTGCCGAATCGGGACAGGTTGGGTGACTGCGCAGTCAAGTGGCCGAGCCGCGAGCACTTTCATGCGTGCCGCCGCGCATGGCGCACCGCTGAGCGGGGGGGCGGTGACTCGTCAGGTCGCCTGGTCGCGCAGCACGTCCTCGAGTGCGGCGAGCACCTTCTTGAAGCCGGCCACGTCGCGCGCGGAGACCTGCTTTAGCACGCGCGCCTCGAGCTCACGGAGCGGCTGCTGCAATCGCATCGCGAGCGCCTTTCCGGCGGGCGTCAGGCGAATGACGAACGTGCGCCGGTCCGACTCGCTCGCCTCGCGTGCAATCAGCTTCTTCTCGGACAGGCGATCGAGCACGCTCGTCAATGTGGAGCGGCGATGCGCGAAGGCGGCGTGCAACTCACCGACCGTCGCGTCCCCGTGGCACACGAGATGATCGAGGATGTGCGCTTCGGGCTGCGTGACCCCGAGGTCCGACATCTGCGCGATGTATAGGCCGATCCGATGGGTCGCGCGATGGATCGATGCGATGAGCTGCAGAGGTTGGGGACGCGTGGCGGCCATGAGCGCAGCATTATGCCGCAGGCAGGGCTCTGAGATCAGGCTCCACCCAGCCCGCGCGCGCTTGCGGGCTGTTCAGTCGCTCCATGCTGTAGAAGCGGCCTGGCGTGAGTTTGTCCAGCAAGGCCGGATGCATGCGCAGGAGGCCGTCGAAGTCTTCGTCCGGATGCGCGGCCATTGCGGCCGCAACCAGCTTCATCCATACCAGTGTCATCGTGTGGTGATACTTCTCCGCAGCGCCGTGGTGCGTCGCGTATTGCTGCACGCCTTTCGCCATCGCCTCCACGGCTGCCTCATGCGGCAAGCGCCGCAGGTACAACCACGCTACGCGTAGATGCTCTCTGTGCCGGAACGATGCACCGGGCAGCTCGCAGGATTCGAACGCGCGCAGCAGCTCGTGGTCCGTCAAGTTCTCGGCGGCCATGCTCGATCCTCCGTCGCCAGTTGATAATGGTCGGTCGCGTGCGCAAGTGCCGGTAACGTCAGAAGCCGGCGCGCCGCCCGCGTTGCCCGCGCTGCCCGCATCGCTTGCGTCGCTCGCGACGCCGCGTCGCCGCGTCGCCGGCAGGGCCTGGCATCAGCCGGCATCCGGTGGCATCAGCCGGAGTCACGCGGCGTCCGCCGCATCAGCGGCATCAGCCGGAGTCAGCCGGCATTAGCCGGAGTCAGCCGGCATTAGCCTGAGTCAGCCGGCATCACCCGGCATCACCCGGCATCCCCGGCATCCCCGGCATCCCCGGCATCACCCGGCATCACCCGGCATCACCCGGCGTCACCCGGCGTCACCCGGCGTCAGCGGGCATCACCCGGCATCACCCAGCATCACCCGGCATCAGCCGGCATCACCCAGCATCACCCGGCATCAGCCGGCATCCCCGGCATCAGCCGGAGTCAGCCGGCGTCAGCCGGCATCGCGCATCCGCGCGACGCGGGTTCGAAATATATTACGCTTTCGTACTATCCGCAATCGTAGCTCGACGCTGCGAGGCGCCCGGCTCACGCAACTCGCGCGCACGCGTGAGCAAGCCCAGATTGAGACGGCTGTGCGGGCTCCTGGCCAGCCGCTCGTGGGCGAGCGCCGCCGCGAGGTCGGCCAGGCCGCCGCGCAGCGCGCTCTCGGTGAGCGTCCAATCGATCACATCGCGTTGCGCATGACTGCCGCCGAAAGCGTTCGCGATGTGGCGCGCGCCGTAGAGCCGCTCCGCCGCTCGAGCATAGTCGGCGTTCCAGAACGCGACGAACCCCTCGATCAAGGGCAGGCCGATCTCGCGCGCCCAGCGCGCATTCTCGTCAGCACCGCTCGCGCCCGCTCGATACATCGCGAGCATCCCCTCGACATCGCGATCGCGGCCGGCGCCAAGCCATGCCATGACGGCGTGCCAATCGTTGAACGAATACGTGCGGCCGTCTGCATGACGGTCCCATGCCTCCGCGAGCTCGCGCCAGCGATGACCCGCATCGTGGCCGAGCAGATGAAAGCGCCAGAGAAACGCCGAGGCATCGACCATATCGAGCGCCACCACGCTGCGCGCCTCCCGGATCGGTCCGTCATACAGGGCGAGCGCTTCGTCGACTTCCTGCAGCGTCAAGTGATACAGGGCGCGATGCCACCAGTTGTGCACCTTGAAGAAATTGTCGTCGCCGGACCAGTACGGCTCGCGTGCGAGCATCCAGCCGATGCCATCTTCGGCGCGACCCTGCATCTCCATGACGTGCGCGACTGCGTGATGCGCCCAGCAATCGAGCGGCTGCCCATCGAGTGCGCCGCGGCCCTCCTCTTCCGCGCGCACGTAGTCGCCGCACTCCTCCAGGCCGAACGCATACATCCCGCGCAGAATCGGGTAGCCCGGTGTCGCGGGCGACCACTCGGGCAGCGCGCGAGCGATGCGATCGCGCAGCTCGCGTTGGTTGCCGCGATAGAAGTCCATGAGGTGGCCCGACTGAAGCGCCAGCAAGTCGCGCGGATGGCGCGCGCTCAATTGCGCGAGCGTGTTCGCCGCAGCGCTCCAGTTGCCGTCGACCAGGTGGTCAAGCGCCTGGAGATGCGCGGCTTCGCGCTCGTCCAGCCGCATGCCGCGGACTTCGGCAAGGATCCCCCGGGCCTCGGCCGTCGCCGCCGGCTCCGTGGCCAAGGCGAACACATGCGCCGTGAACAGCCGCGCCATGGCGAACTGCGGCGCGGCCTCGAGGGCCGCATCGAGCAGCCGCACCGGGTCACCCCGGTAGATATTGAAGGCGTGAAGGGCCTCGTCGAACCGCTCCGCCGCCGCGGCGGTCGCCCCGTTGAGCCGGTTGCCCTGTCGATCGGTGATCATGAAGTGCTTCCTCCGATGTCGTCGTGAGCAGTGGTGCTACTCTACGAAGCGCGGTGTGCCACAAAATGATCGGGGCGCCGGATGTTTTGACCGGCGCGCCGGCAACCAACAAACCGGACGCCTTCCTCGATAACCGATGGACGCATTCCTCGATATTTTCCGGGCGACGCGGCTGAGC
>DASZSS010000180.1:0-2919 GCA_035548535.1 Steroidobacteraceae bacterium | reverse complement strand
GTCTCGGTCTCCACGGGTGCAATCTCGCCCGCGAAGAAGCCGCTCGCCTGGGCTGCGAGCGCGCGCTCGAAGCTGCGCGCGGCGTACGCGTCCACTTCAGGCCGGCGGATGTCGTAGCGCCGAGCGAGGTTCTCGGCCGTGCCGCCCATCGTGGTGTCGACCGAGGTATCGAGCAGTGCCTCCCAGAGGAAGTCCTTGAACTCCACCGGCTTGCCCAGGCGGAAGCCCGAGCGATGCGTATAGGCGGCGATCGGGTTGCGGCTCATCGACTCCGCGCCGGCACAGAGTGCGAGCGAGGCGCGGCCGAGCAACAAGGTATCCGCCGCCTGCCCGATGATCTCGATACCCGAGCCGCACACGCGTTGCACGAGATGCGCCGGCACCTCGGTCGGCACGCCGGCGTAAACGCCGATGTGCCGAGGCAGCAGGTACGCGTCGTAGCTGGCCTGGGCCATCGACGACGCGATCACCGTACCGACATCCTCTGGCGCGACGCCCGCGCGGGCGAGCACGGCGCGCGCCGCTTTGATGCCGAGATCGATCGGCGAGACGAGCGCGAACGCCTGCATGTAATCGATGAACGGGGTGCGCACACCGGCAATGAGCCAGGCGTCCGGCCACCGGGAAACGAGCGCGCGGGATGCGGCGATGTGCGGCATCAGGTTGTCCCTCTGATCGGTGCGGGCGTGTGTGGGTGGCGCGCCACATGCCTTGCCTCTGCCGACACCATAGTTATAGAGTATAACGATACGATATAAAGCGTGAAGTCACGGCAATCGCTGTGGCGAATGCGACACGAGTGGGTGTCCTCGAAGGTCTAGAGGGGAAGCGAATGGCTCACCTTGAGACGTTTTCGACGAGCGGACTCGAGCCTCGCCGCAAGATCGAATATTGGAACGACTCGGTCTGCGCGAGCTTCACCCCCATGTATTCCGAGCCGGTGGACGTGCGCGCGTTCATGGGCAGCATCGAGCGCACGAGCGTCGGCGATCTGATCGTTGCCGAGGTGTACTCGGATGCGCAGGCGGTGCTGCACAGCCGCTCGCACGTCGCGCGCACGAAGCGTCCCATCTTCTTCCTGCACGTGCAGCTCGAAGGCGAGAGCCTGAACCGGCAGGACGGTCGCGAGGCGCGTCTCGGGCCGGGCGATTTCACGCTCTGCGACACGACGCGTCCGTACGAGATTCACTTCGATGCGCCGAACCGGATGTTCGTGCTCGGCATCCCCGAGGCAATCCTGCGGCGCCATCTCGCCTGCCCGGAGAGCGTCGTCGCCATCCCGATGCCCGGCGCACAGGGCATGAGCGGTTTGCTCTCGAGCTTTCTGCGCGGCTTCTGGCGGCAGTGTCGCGAGAATCTCGATCCGGTGGTCGTGCCACGCGTCAGCAGCGCGATTCTCGATCTGGTCGCGAGCGCATACACGGTGTTGCCGCAGTCGCAGTCCGATCGCTCCTCGCTGGCGACCGCGCATCGCATTCGCATCATGAACTACATCGAGGCGCATCTCGGTGACCCGGACCTCACGCCGATGCGCGTGGCGCAGGCGTGCAAGATGACGCCGCGCTACCTGCACCACTTGTTCTCCGGCGAATCGGAAACGGTCGCGCGCTACATCTTGCGGCGCCGGCTCGAGGAGTGTTCGCGTGCGCTCACCGTGCCCTCACAGCGCGGGCGCACGGTGACCGCGATCGCGTTCGACTACGGCTTCAACAGCCCGACGCATTTCGGGCGTGTCTTTCGGGAGCGCTACGGAGTAACGCCGCGGGAATACCGGCGGCAGATGACCGCCGCCGATACGTAAACGCGCGCGAGGCGCTCGACCTCGCCGGGCGCAGTCGCTCAGCGGGCCGAGGCGCTCGACCTCGCCGGGCACAGTCGCTCAGCGCGACCGGCCAGCAGCAAGCGCCCCGGGGCAACTCGCCCGCCGCAAGTCGCACGCCGCACGACCCGCCTCGGCGCAACTCGCACGCCGCACGGCCCGCCCCGGCGCAAGTCGCACGCTGCACGACCCGCCTGGCGCAATTCGCATGCCGCACGGCCCGCCCCGGCGCAAACTCGCACGCTCCACGACCTGCCCGGCGCAACTCGCGCGGCGCTCAGGACTCGGTGATGAACTTCGTCACGAGACAGGCCTCGAGTCCTTCGATGCCTTCCTCCGAGCCGTGCCCGCTCTCCTTGACGCCGCCGAACGGCGATTCGGGCACCGAGATCTGATAGCTGTTGATGCCGATCATGCCGGCTTCGAGCTGCTCGCCCAGCAGGTTCACGGTCTTCGCCGAGCGCGTGAACGCGTACGCGGCAAGGCCGTACGGCAAGCGATTCGCCTGCGCGATCGCCTCATCGAACGTCCGGAACGGATTGATGATCGCGACGGGACCGAACGGCTCCTCGTTCATGATGCGCGCCTCGTTCGAGACGTCGGACAACACCGTCGGCGCGTAGTAGAAGCCGCCGGGCTTGCCCTCCACCTTCAACGGCGCGCCACCGGCATTCACCTTGCCGCCCTTGTCGCGCGCATCGCCGATGAACATTTCCATGGCGCTGATCCGGCGCGGGTTCGCCATGGGCCCCATCTGGCTCGAGGGCTCGAGACCATCGCCCACGCGCCAGCTCTTCGCGCGCGCGGCGAAGCCCTCGACGAAGCGCTTGTAGAGGCTCTCGTGCACGTAGTACCGCGTCGGCGAAACGCACACCTGACCGGCGTTGCGATACTTCGCCATGACGGAGAGATCGAGCACCTGATCGACGTCCACATCGTCGAACACGAGCACGGGCCCGTGTCCGCCGAGCTCCATCGTGGTGCGCTTCATGCCCTCGGCCGCGAGCTTCATGAGCTGCTTGCCGACCGGCACCGAGCCCGTGAACGAGATCGCGCGAATGACCGGCGAGCTGATGAGATGCGTCGAGACGAACGCAGGC
>DASZSS010000179.1:0-10517 GCA_035548535.1 Steroidobacteraceae bacterium | reverse complement strand
CTCGCTCGATGAGGCGATGCGCACCGCCGAAGCGCTGCGCGAGGCCGTGCGCAATTTCCGCTTCACGTGGGAGGACCGCGTGTTCCGGCTCGGCGCGAGCATCGGCGTCGTGCCGATCTCGGCGGAGAACGAGGACGTCGCCTCCATTCTGTCCGCCGCGGATAGCGCGTGCCAGGCTGCGAAAGAGGGCGGGCGCAATCGCGTGCACAGCTTCGCCGAGAACGATATCGAGCTCATGCGCCGGCGGCGCGAGATGCAGTGGGCGGCACGCATCAATGCGGCGCTGGAAGAGGGGCGGTTCGAGCTGTTCCGGATGCAGATCCAGCCGCTGCAGCGGGTCGATCCCGGCCAGCACTACGAGCTGCTCATCCGGCTGCGCGACGAAGGCGGGCGCATCGTCGCGCCCAACGATTTCATCTCCGCGGCCGAGCGCTACGGCATCACGCCGGCGATCGATCGCTGGGTGATCGAGAACGCGTTCCGCTGGCTCGTCTCCGAAGCGGACGAGCGCGAGAAGCTCATGATGTGCTCGATCAACCTCTCGGGGCAGAGTCTCGGCGACGACAAGTTCCTGCCGTTCGTCATCGACCAGTTCCATCGCAGCGGCCTCGATGCCTCGAAGATCTGCTTCGAGATCACGGAGACGGCGGCGGTCGCGAGCTTCTCGCAGGCGAACCGCTTCATCCAGGCGCTGAAGGAGCTCGGGTGCAAGTTCGCGCTCGACGACTTCGGCACCGGCCTCTCCTCGTTCGGCTACCTGAAGCACTTTCCGGTCGATTTCCTGAAGATCGACGGCAGTTTCGTGCGCGAGATCCTGCGCGATCCGATCGATCGCGAGATGGTCCGCTCGATCAACGAGATCGGGCATCTGACGGGCAAGCAGACGATCGCGGAGTTCGCGGAGACCGCCGAGATCATCCAGCTGCTCACGAGCCTCGGCATCGATTACGCGCAGGGCTACGGCGTCGCGCAGCCGCAGCGCGTGCTGAAGTCCGCCGTCGCCTGAGCGCTCCGCCGCGCGGCTACGCGAACTCGAGCCGCAGCGAGAGATCGACGGCGCGCACGTGCTTCGTCAGCCCGCCCACCGAGATGAAATCGACGCCCGTCAGCGCGATGTCGCGCACCGTTTGCAGCGTCACGCTGCCCGAGGCTTCGATCTGCACTGGGCGTCCGCGCTCGCGATTGATGCCGACCGCGGTGCGCATGTCGGCGAGCGTGAATTCGTCCAGCATCACGATGTCGGCGCGCGCGGCGAGCGCCTCGTCGAATTCCGCCAGCGATTCGACCTCGACCTCCACTTTCACGCCTCGCGCCGTGCGGTGCGCCGCCTCGATGGCCGCGGCGATCGAGCCTGCGGTGGCGATGTGGTTCTCCTTGATCAGCACCATGTCGTAGAGACCCATGCGATGGTTCGCCGCGCCTCCGCACTGAACGGCGTACTTCTGCGCGGTCCGCAGGCCCGGCAGCGTCTTGCGCGTGTCGAGAATCGTGGCGCCCGTTCCGGCGACCGCATCGACATAGCGGCGCGCCTCCGTTGCCGTCGCTGACAGCAGTTGCAGGAAGTTCAGCGCGGTGCGCTCGCCTGTGAGAATCGGGCGTGCCGGGCCGGAGATCTCGAACAGCTTCTGCTCGGCGGCGATGCGGTCACCGTCACGCGCGAGCCAATCGAGGCGAATGGTGGGATCGAGCTGGCGGAACGTCTCGTCGACCCATGCTTGGCCGCACAGGATGGCGTTCTCGCGCGTGACGACTCGACCGTGGGCGCGCTGCGCGGCCGGCACGAGGTTCGCCGTAACGTCCCCCGTGCCGACATCTTCGCGAAGTGCGGCTCGGACCTGATCTACGAGATCTGCGGGTGCCTTCATGTCCTGAAGGCTATCACCTCAGAAGGGCAGACCGTGCACGGAGCCCGCCATGCACATGAGCATCGGGATCGACAGTACGAAGTTGGTACGCGAGGCGTACAGCGCCACTTTGCGCGCCTTCGCCTTCTCGTCGTCCGTCGCCGCCTTGATCCCGAGAATCTTCTTCTGATTCGGCCAGATGAGGCCCCACACGTTGAACAGCATGATCGTGCCGAGCCACGCGCCAATGCCGATGATCAGGTAGTAGTGCCCGGGGTCTTCCGGCAGGCGCGTGCCGAAGGTGAACGCGTTCACGAACTTCGGCCCGAGCAGCCACGCTCCCGCGAGCCACGTTACGAGCGCGGACCAGCGGAACCAGAACAGCGCGCGAGGTGCGACATACTTGTTCACGCCGGCGCCGCCGGGGCCGCCTTTATCGGCTGCGGCGTCGGCCAAAGCCGGGGTCTGCACCGCGTTGAAGTAATAGAGCAGGCCGATCCAGAACACGCCGGCCACGATGTGCAGCCAGCGTGCGAGACCGAGCTGGTTGAACACGTGCGGGCCGATGATCGCCGCGAGGATGAGTGCGACGATGATGCCGAGGATCAGCGACTGACGATGGTTCTGCAAAGGATTCATATGCCCCCCACTTCCTCAAGTTATTGTTCTGGCTCGCTTTGCGCGTTTGAAGAATAGGCGAGCACCCCCCATAATTCAACGCCGCGCCGCAGCTTGGAAATGCCCGTCACCCGACCCGAATCTCCCTGCACGAAGGTGTGTACGCTCGACGGGGACGGGTTCTGCATCGGTTGTCTGCGCACCGGCGAGGAAATCGGCCGCTGGCCCGAGATGAGCGCGGAAGACCAGTGGCGCCTTCTCGAAGAGCTGGCGGAACGTCGCCGCCGCCGCACCACGACTCCCGGGGGTCGACATGAGAAATGAATCGCGAGCCTGCTCCGTGCTCCCGCGCCGCGGCTGGGCCGCCCTCGCGGTCATGATAATTGCGACCGCCATGCTGGGCGGCTGCGCCCTCGCTATGTTGAATGGCGCGGCGAGCGCCGGCGGCAGCTCCGGCACGAGCGGGTCGTCGTCCGCACCTGCCCGCAGCAGCGCGGACGATGCGATTTCGACCGCGGTGAGGTCCAAACTGGTCGCCGACCCCGCGCTGAAGGGTTTCAATCTCAGCGTGGATACCCACGATGGGGTAGTGACCCTGCGGGGTCAGGTGGCTAACGTCGGCCAGCGAAACGCGGCCGTTGCGGATGCACGGGCGGTGAAGGGCGTGAAGTCGGTGCGGAACCTCCTCACCGTGAAGCCCTAATTTACGAGGCACAGAAAGATGGAAGCAGCAGCAGAGCAGTCGGATGTCGTCACGCGGATCAAGACGGAGCTCGCGTCGAGCCCCGTCGTGCTGTTCATGAAAGGCACGCCGGATTTCCCCCAGTGCGGCTTCTCCGCCCAGACGGTGGCCGCCCTGCGCGCGCTCGGCGCCCAGTTCAAGCACGTGAACATCTTCGAAGACCCCGAGATGCGCGAGGCGCTGAAGCGGTACTCCAACTGGCCGACGTACCCGCAGCTCTACGTGAAGGGCGAGCTGGTCGGCGGCTGCGACATCGCGCTCGAGATGTATCGCAACGGCGAGCTGAAGACGCTCCTGCAGGAAGTCGGGGCGGTGAGCTGAGCGAAGCTCAGTCCTGCATGCGCAGCACGGGCTTGATCGTTTCCCCGTGCTCCATGTCGCGGAACGCCTCCGCGATCTGCTCGAACCGATAGAAGCGAATCAGCCGATCGAAGGGCAGGCGGCCCTGCTCGTAATACTCGATGAGCATCGGGATGAACAGCTGCGGGGCCGCATCGCCGCCGAGGATCCCCTGAAGCCTGCGGCCGTTCGCGAGCATCGCGAACATCTGCGGCTGCCAGTCGCCCCGCGGCGCGGTGACGAACCCGGCCGTCCCGCGCATTCCCAGACAGTCGAGCGCCTGCGAGTAGATCGCCGGCACCGAGGTGGTGTTGAAGCTGTGCGTCACGCCGCCGGGTACGAGATCGCGGATGGCCTGCGCCAGTGCCGGCGTTTCCTTCGCATTGATCACGTCCGTCGCGCCGAGCTCCTCCGCCAGCACGAGACGCTTCGGCACCACATCCACGGCGATGATGCGCGCCGCGCCGACGAGCCGTGCGGCCATGATCGCCGACAGCCCGACGCTACCTGCGCCGAACACCGCGAGCGTGTCACCGGCGCCGACGTTGAGCGAGTTGATCACGGCGCCCGTTCCCGTGATCACGCCGCAACCGAGCGGGCCGAGAATCTCCAGCGGCACCTCACGCGGCACTTTCACCGCCGTGCGCTCGGCGACCACCGTGTGCTTCGCGAACGACGACTGACCGAAGAAGTGCCCGTGAAGTCGCTGGCCATTCTGCGAGTACGCGCTCGATCCATCGATGCGCAGCCCGCCGAAATTGCGCGGATACATCTGCACGCAGTAGCTGGGCAGGTTGTGCCGGCAGCTCGGGCACTGCCCGCAGGACGAGCCGCTCAGCACGACGTGATCGCCGACTTGCAGCGAGGTCACGCCCGCGCCGACGGCCTCGACGATTCCCGCGCCCTCATGTCCAAGCACCACCGGCCGCGGCGTGCCGGGGCCGCCGCTTGCGCCCGCGCGTGCGTCGGTGTGACAGATGCCGCTCGCGACGATGCGCACGAGCACTTCGCCGGGGCGCGGCGCTTCGAGCTCGATCTCTTCGAGCACCGGATGGCTCGCGCCTTCGCGCGAAATGGCCGCGAGTGTTCTCATCATGCGGTGTAGCGCCCCGTTTCGAGCGCCTTCATCGGCACGAACATGCCGTGGAAGGTCGCGCGCACGCGCACCGGCAGCTTCAGCACCGCGAGCGGTCCGTCCGCCAGCCGGCTCGCGTTCAGAATCGCAAGATCACTGCGATTCTCGGCAAGCCGGTTGACGATCGTGAGCAAGTAGCCTTGGCCTTCCCCGGTTCCGGGCTGCACGACGAAGTTCGGCTCGTGCACGCCATTCGCGCCCGGGTCCCACACCGTCATCGTGCCGTTCTGGTGATCGAAGCAGCCGATCGCGCCCATGCCCATCTCGCCCGCGCGCGCCGCGGGCGGCCGGCAAATCGCGTAGCCATAGCGGTAAGGCTTGCCGACGTAGCGGTCGTCGCACTTCGGCATCTCGCACGGCGTCTGCGCGAGCAGGCGCGACTCGAAGCCATCGTGCTTGCTGCCGAGATCGAAGGTCAGGCGCGTGAGCTGCGGCGGGCACGGCTTGTAAGGCGTGCCGTCGTGGGTCGGGAAGAATTCGAAGCAGTTGCCCTGGTACAGGCAGAGATCCAGATGCAGATGCGAGCCTTCGTTGAAGGCGTTCATCATGTGCCCGGCGCTCATCGCCGGACCGTGGAACCAGCGCACCGACGCCGCATTGCCCCGCCGCGGGAAGATGGCGAAGTGACTGTGCTTGTCCGGGTGCCAGAGGTAGTACGGCCCGCCGCGCTTCAGGGTCGTCATGTCGGTGATGAGCGGGAAGAAGGGCACGATGACGTGCGTGTCCGTCACGGCGAAGTCGTGCACCATGGCCGCGTAGGGCATGTCGAACCAGAGGCGATGCACGACCTTGCCGTTCGCGTCCATGACATAGAACGTGAAGTCGAGCGTCGCATCCCCCTGCGCCTGATACGAGAACGCGAGCAGCTCGCCCGTGTGCAGGTCGAGCTTCGGGTGTGCCGTCATGCTCACCGAGTCGAGCTTGCCGTCCGCGTTCCATTCGCCGCGCGTCTCGAGCGTCACCGGGTCCACTTCGATCGGCAGCGAATCCTCTTTCAGGATGAGCAGGCGCTTGCCGTGCCACACCGCGCTCGTATTCGCCGTGCCGCGATTCTTGCCGGCGACCGCCGGGTCGTCCGTGTACCGGTTGCGATAGCGGCCGAAGAGCGAGCGCCGCGCGGCTTCCTGCAATTTGAAGCGCTCGTTCCGCACCCAGCGGCTGCGGTAATCGACGTGACCATCCTCGAAGTGGAAGCGATGGACCATGCCCTCGCCGTCGATGAACACATCGTCCTTGGTGAGCGGCGGGTACTGGCGATCGGGCCCGACGCGGTACCACGTGCCGTTCAGGTCGCGCGGCACCGAGCCGCTCACCACCTCGAGGTCGCGAATGTCGGACTCGACGCGCAGCGGCGCGCCCCAGCCCCGGTAGAGCGGAATGTCGGGAAATGCGACGTCCATGAACGTGCCTCTCGTTGTCGTTTCGATGCTCGCCAACAATGGACCGGCCGGCAATGACGGCGGACGGATCACCCGCAGCGTGGCAACATCGAGCAATGAACGCCGCCACCATACCTCTAGCGCGCGAGCTGCGCACGCTCAGCCCCGAGGTCACGCCCGCAACGATCACCGCAACGACGGCATTGATCGCGCCGCTGCACGCGGGGCGTGGCGCGACCGACGAGCGCATCACGCGCGATCTGCGCTACGGGCCCGCCGCGCGCCATCGTCTCGACGTCTTCGAGCCGGGCAAGCGCGGGTCCGCGCCGTTGCCGGTGCTCGTGTTCGTGCACGGCGGCGGTTTCGTCATGGGCGACAAGACCGCGCCGGGAAGCCCGATGTACGACAACGTGGGTCTCTGGGCCGTTCGCAACGGCTTCATCGGCGTGAACATGACGTATCGGCTCGCGCCCGAGGCACAGTGGCCCGCGGGCAGCGACGACGTGTCCGCGGCCGTGGGCTGGGTGCGGGAGAACATCGGCGCGCACGGCGGCGATCCGACGAAGATCTACGTGATGGGTCAATCCGCGGGCGCGGTGCACGTCGCCGGCTACGTCGCGCGACTGCGAGGTGCGCCGCCTGCCGGCGCGTTGCTGATCTCCGGTCTCTACGACACCGACACGATGAGCCGCGACGAGCGCTTCCGCGCCTATTTCGGTGACGATGAGGCCAAGCTCGAACACACCTCGTTCCTTCGCGAGCTGGCCGGTACCAATGTCCCGTTGCTCGTCGCGGTGGCCGAGCTCGACCCGTACGACTTCCAGAACCAGTTCGTGACGCTGCTGGAAGCGCGCGTGCGCCGCCGTCTGCCGCCACCGCGCTTCGTGCAGCTCGAAGGGCACAATCACTTCACGACGGTGTGGTGCCTGAACACGAGCGCGGACACGCTCGGCCCGGAGATTCGCAAGTTCGTGTTCGAGCCGCGCTGAACCGCGGCTCACGTCTCCATCGACGGGTCTTCGTTCGTCGGCTCGACGGGCGCGGCATCGTGCCAGCCGAGCTCCGCCGCGCGCGCTTCGGCTTCGCGATAGCTGTCGTGCAGCCGGTTGGTGATGTGGCAGAAGATGTCCGCGCAGCGCTCGGCGTCGTACGACGCGTTGTGCGCCGAGCTGGAGTCCCACTGGAAACCCGCGACGGCGATGGCTTTCGCGAGCACCGTCTGCCCGAGCGCGGCGCCGGCGAGCGTCGCCGTATCGAAGCACGAGAATGGATGGAAGGGGTTGCGCTTGATCTCGGTGCGCGCGACCGCCGCGTTCAGGAACGCGAGATCGAACGCGGCGTTGTGGCCGACGAGGATGGCGCGGCGACAGCCGTACATGCGGATCGCGTGCCGCACCTCGCGGAAGATGCGCTGTAGCGCATCCCGCTCGGGAATCGCGGGCCGCAGCGGGTGATACGGATCGATGCCGGTGACGGCGAGCGCGGCCGGATCGAGCCGCGCGCCCGCGAACGGAATGACGTGATAGTTGTGCGTGGCACCGCGCTTCAGTACGCCGTTCTCGTCCATGTCGATGATGACGGCCGCGATCTCGAGCAGCGCATCGGTCGCGGGGTTGAAGCCGCCGCATTCCACGTCGATGACGATCGGCAGGAAACCGCGGAAGCGGCGGGACATGATGCGCGCGCCGGGTGCAGGCTGAATCGCGATCTCACCATCGGGCGCCTGGCTCAAGCGAGTCTCCACGCAATCGTGTCGCCGGCACGCAGCGGCACGAGCTCGTCCGGGCCGAACGGGTAGCGCTCGGGCACCTGCCACGGCTCGCGCGTGAGCGTGATGTAAGCGGAGTTCCGCGGCAGGCGATAGAAGTCCGCCCCGAAGTGGGACGCGAATCCTTCGAGCTTGTCGAGCGCTCCCGCCCGCTCGAATGCTTCCGCGTAAAGCTGTATGGCCGCGTGCGCGGAGAATATGCCGGCGCAGCCGCAGGCGTTCTCCTTTGTGTGCCGCGCGTGCGGCGCGCTGTCCGTGCCGAGGAAGAAGCGCGGACCGCCGCTCGTGGCGGCTTCGACGAGTGCCACGCGATCCCGTTCCCTCTTCAGCACGGGCAAGCAGTAGTAATGAGGCCGGATGCCGCCGGAGAAGATCGCCGAGCGGTTTAGCAGCAGGTGCTGGGGCGTGATGGTCGCGCCGATGCCGGTGCGCGCGCTGCGCACGAACTGCACGGCCTGCTGCGTGGTGATGTGCTCGAAGACGATCCGTAACTGCGGAAAGCGCAGCACGAGCGGCGCGAGCACCTCGTCGATGAAGCGCGCTTCCCGATCGAACACGTCGACGTCGGGATGCGTCACTTCGCCGTGAACCTGCAGCACCATCCCGCGCTCGGACATGCGCTCGAGCACGCCGTAGATGCGCGCGACATCCGTGACGCCCGCGTCGGAGTGCGTGGTCGCGCCGGCGGGGTAGAGCTTGAAGCCGTGCACGAAGCCGGTCGCTTGCGCTCGATCCACCTCGGCCGGGTCCGTGCGATCCGTCAGATAGAGCGTCATGAGCGGTTGGAACGTCGAGCCGGCGGGGAGCGCTTCGAGAATGCGTTGCCGATAGGCCGCCGCGAGCGCGGCCGTCGTCACGGGCGGCTTGAGATTCGGCATGATGATGGCGCGCGCGAATTGCGCGCTCGTGAACCCGATGACGGAGCGCAGCGCCGCGCCGTCCCGCACGTGCAGGTGCCAATCGTCGGGTTGCCTCAGCCGCAGCGTCGTGGTCATGGCTTCGCGTCCACCGAGTCGAGCACCTTCTGGTCGAGGAGCGCATCGAGCGCGAAGCGTACGCCGAATCCGGTCACTTCCGTATTCACGTGGCCCAGCCCGCCCTGGCGCGTGACCGAGGACAGATCGATGTGCGCCCAGGCGACACCCTCGGGCACGAAGCGGCTCAAGAAGCGCGTCGCGAGAATGTGGTCGCCTTTGCCGTCCGCGCTGCACTGAAGGACGTCCGCGACCTTGCTTTCGAGGTCGCTGTCGTAGTCCGCATCGAACGGGAAGCTCCACACGCGCTCGCCGCTCGCGCGGCCCGCCGCGACGAGCTTGTCCGCGAGCGCCGGTCGATTCGTGAGGACGCTGCTCATCCGCTCGGTCAGCGCGTAGACGCTTGCGCCCGTGAGCGTCGCGAAGTCCATCATGAAGCGGGGCTTCGTGCGTCCGGCCAGGGCGAGCGTGTCGGCGAGCGCCATGCGCCCCTCCGCATCCGTGTGCACCACCTGAATCGTCACGCCGTTGCAGGCGCGCACGACGTCCTGTGGTTTGAAGCCGCGCGGCCCGATGCGGTTTTCCGTGATGGCAAGCCACGCGTCCACCGCGAATGGCACCTTCAATTCCGTGAGCGCGAGGAGCGTGGCGAGCGCCACCGCGCTGCCCGACATGTCGATGTGCATGTCCAGCATCGACTTGTGCGGCTTCACGTTGATGCCGCCCGTATCGAAGATGATGCCCTTACCGACGAGCGCCACATCCGGCGCGCGCTTGCTCACGCGCGGTCGATAGCGCAGGTGCGCGATGCCGGCGACCCCGTTTTCGTCGTTGGCGGCCGCCACGGCGAGGAACGCATGCGCGCCGAGACGCCGCAGCGCCTGCTCGTCGTACCACCGCATGGACAGCTTGCGATCTCGCGCGAGCTCCGCGATCAGCTTGCGGTAGGCGCGGGTGTCGAGCTTGTTGGGCGGCAGGGCGGTGAGCCAGCGTACGAGATTGTTACCGCGGGCCGCCGCGGTCGCGCGACGTAGGTCCAGCCCCTCGCCGTTCACGACTGTGATCTGCCGCAACGACTTGCGGCTGTCGCGAGTAGATCGAAAGCTAGGTAATGCGAACGCGTGCGCAAAAGTCGCGGCGAGCAGAGCCTCGAGTGCGGCCACGTTCGTCAAGCGGTCAACCAGCGCGATGAGCGCGACGCTTTCGGCGGCGCGCCGATCGAGCTCTTTCAGCATGCGCCCGGCCAGCGCGAGCCGCTCGAACGGGCTTGCGTCGGGCGCGAGATACCCCAACACAGCGTGCGTCTGCCGCTGATTCGCGAGCGTCGTGCTGCGCACCGTGCCGGAGCGCGCCTTCTCGCGAGCGTGCAGTTCGCGCCAGCGCTCCGCTTCCGGTAAATCGGCGAAGACACGGGGCGCGGCATCCGCGGGTGCCACCACGAAGATGGCGTCCATGTCCGTCGCGAAACGCGGGCTCGTGACCGCGCGCGCGAGCGTGACTCGAGGCAGGTCCAAGTTGGGGCTGATTGACATCGATGGAGTGAGCTTTCGTGGCGGTGGCTGAGCGGAAGCCTGGGTGTCCACATGCCCGGTAGTTGCTTGACCACTCAGGGTGAAAACCGGATCATTGGCGCGCTTTTTTTGTGGCGCAAATTCTGCTCGCAACGGCCGCGCATCCTAGCACGGACAACTGTTCCGCAGCCCCGCTGCCGGGGCGCC
>DASZSS010000178.1:0-3019 GCA_035548535.1 Steroidobacteraceae bacterium | reverse complement strand
GGCCGGCCGCAGACGCGCCGGGAAGCTCGCGATCCCGGCGCCGCCGCGCTCCGGGTCGCGCCTAGTCTCGGATGGACGCCACGATGGGCGTGAGGAACGGCTCGAGCACCCCATGGTTCGCGTTCCACTCTTCCGACGTCGGGTGCCAAGCGTGATCGCCCGCGCGCGCAACTACAAGATCGAGGCTTGGAACGACGATGATGAGTGTGGCGGACGATATCGCCCGCCTCGTTGTCGGACGCGGTGCCCGAGGCGATGGAGTCATCACGACGTCCTGCTGCGCCTCAAATGGGTGCTCCCATACGCCTGCAGGGTTCTGCAGCGTGCGCCATACGTAGCTCCAGTAGTCCTCCGGGAGATGTCGGTTAGGCGCTGCGCGTCGGTGACAAAGCTGAAGCCTGGTCGAGCTTGGCGACATCCATGTTTTCGTCGGCCGGTGAAACCGTGGTCCAGCCCGACGTCCGGCCGGTCGGGGTAGAGCGGGGATTCGGTTTGACGGTGACGCCGACCGTGCTCGATGCCAGTGGCGTGGTGCCGGGAGTGTTCGATGAGCGCACGGACGAGCGTCGTCAGCGATTGGCCGCGCGGCGCCCACGGCACCCTGGTTAGCACGCGGGTTTGGCACGCAGGGTTTAGCACGCGGGGTTTTAGCACGCGCGGCCTGATCGTCGACGGCTCGTAGCAACGGGCTACGGACGCGATGCATTCACGAGACTCGCGGCCCGCGTCCGCTCCACAGTTGGCCACCGCCTCACACTGGTCATCCCACGCTCTGGGCCGCGGTTGCGCGCGCAACTTCGGCATACTTCGCGTCGGTCCTACACCGAGAGCTTCGTATGTCCAAGAAGTCGCAGTCGCCCGTCGATCTGGACCGTTTCGCGATCGAGCGCCGGCGTTTCCTCGCGGAAGGCACGATGTATGGCGCCGGTGGCATTCTCGCCAGTCTCGGCTTGAGTCGCTACGCCGTCGCGCAAGCGCAAACGGCCGCGGCGGGCGCCGCGGGCCCCGGAGCGCGGCCCGCGCTACCGCCGGAGCCGAAAGTCTCGCAACCGGCGCCGCTGCACGACCTGAAAGGCAAAGTGGCGTACATCACCGCCGCGTCCGATGGCATCGGCCTCGGCATCGCGCGCGCCGCGGCGAACGCCGGCATGAAAGTGTGCGTGGGCTATCGCAACGAAGAGCGTCTGAAGGCCGCGCTGCCGCTCTTCAAGAAGGGCAGCGCCATTCTGCCGGTGAAGCACGACGTCACGGATCGGGACGCCTGGGCCAAGGTGCTCGATCAGATCAAGAGCGAGTTCGGCAAGTTGCATCTGATGGTGAACAACGCCGGCTCGAAGACGCGCGCCAAGGCGAGCGAAGCATCGTTCGACGAATGGGACAATGCCGTCGCGGTCAACTACACCGCCACGTACAACAGCGTCGCGGTGTGCTTGCCGCACATGCTGGAGCACGGCGAGGGCTCTCACATCGTCGTCACGTCGTCGATGAGCGGCTTGCTCCCGGGTGGCAATCTCGGCGTGTACACGGCGACGAAGATCGCGGCCGTGGGTTTGATCGAGGCGCTGCGCGTCGAGCTCGAGGGCACGACCGTCGGCACGTCCGCGTTCGTGCCGGGCGGCGTGAACACCGACAACTACATCGGTACCGGCGAACAGAATCCGTATCGCGCCGCGCACCCGATGCCCGGGCCACCGAGCGGTGTGCCGCGCCCCGCGGGCCCGCCGCCGGGAATGGATCCGCTCGAAGCCGGCGAGCGCGTGCTGAACGGCGTGATCCACAACGATCTCTTCATCGTCACGCATCCCGAATACATGCCGGGGACGAAGCAGCGGTTTGACGCGATCCTCGCGTCCGTGCCGGAGGAAGACACGCCGCCCCCTGCGCAGCGGGTGCAGTTCGAGCAACGCGTGCTGCACGCGGGCATCTATCCCCGGGAAATTGCGCACCGGAAGAAGAAGCGCAAGTCCTATCGCAGCGTGACCGTCTGAGGCAGCGCCATGGCCAAACGAAAAGACACTCGTACGATGCGGGATGCGCAGTCCGCCCCGGTGACCGGGCTCGATCGTCGCCAGTTTCTCGGCACGGGCATCGCAGCCGGCGGGCTGCTCGCCGCGCTCGGCTTGAGCCAATACGCCAACGCACAAGCGCCCGGCGGCTCGGCGCCGGCATCGGCACCGCCGCCCGGCCCGCGGCAGTTGCCGCCCGAACCGACGGTTGCGCAGCCGCCGCCGCTGAAGGATCTGAAGGGCAAGGTCGCGTACATCAGCGCGGCGTCCGACGGCATCGGCCTCGGGATCGCGCGCGCCGCGTCCAATGCGGGCATGAAGGTCGTCCTCGGCTATCGCAACGAGGAGCGTTTGAAAGCGGCGTTGCCGCTATTCAAGCCGGACAACGCCGGCGTGCTGCCGGTCCGGCACGACGTTACCGATCGCGCCGGTTGGAAAGCGCTGCTCGAGGAAGTGAAGAGCAAGTACGGCAAGCTCCACCTCGTCGTGAACAACGCGGGCGTCAAGACGCTGCAGCAGGCGAGCAAGGCGAAGTACGAGGAGTGGGACAACGCGGTCGCCGTGAACTTCACGGCCATCTACAACAGCGTCGTCACGTGTCTGCCGCACATGCTCGAGCACGGCGAGGGTGGGCATTTCGTGACGACGGCGTCCATGGGCGGGCTGCTGCCGGGCGTCAACGCGGGCGTCTACACGTCGACGAAGATCGCGGCGGTCGGATTGATGGAGGCGCTGCGCGTCGAGCTCGAGCGCACGAACGTCGGGACCTCGGTGTTCTGCCCGGGGCTCGTGAGCACGGAGAACTACCCGTCAGGGCAGGTGAATCCGTATCACGCGGCGCAGGCCGCGAAGATGGGGCGGCCGATGGGGATGGGCATGCCGGCGGTCGGCATGGATCCGCTCGAAGCGGGCGAGCGCGTGCTGAATGGCGTCGTGAACAACGACCTCTTCATCCTGTCGCACCCGGAGTTCAAGGCCGGCATGCAGGAGCGGTTCGACGCGATCATGGCGTC
>DASZSS010000177.1:0-4462 GCA_035548535.1 Steroidobacteraceae bacterium | reverse complement strand
CGGCGTGCGGCGGACACGCAGCCGAAGGTCGAGATGTACTACATCGGCGGCTGATCCGGTGGCGGCACGCAAGCAGTCCGGACGCGGCCGCGATCACGGGCTCACTCACCTCGATCGCAACAACCGCCCGGCGATGGTCGACGTCGGAGCGAAAGAGGTGACGCACCGGGTCGCTGAGGCCGAAGCTCGGCTCACGCTGCCGCGTAACGTCGCGAAAGCGCTGGCGGCGAGCGGCCATCGGACCAAGAAGGGGCCCGTCTTCGACACGGCGATCATCGCCGGCGTCATGGCGGCCAAGCGCACGCACGAGCTCATCCCGTTCTGCCATCCCCTCGGGCTGGACAAATGCGACGTCGAGATCGAGGCGGCGCGCGGCGGCACCATCGTCATCCGCTGCCGCGTGTCGGTGCATCACCGCACGGGCGTCGAGATGGAGGCGCTGACCGGCGCGACGGTGGCGGCGCTCACCGTGTACGACATGTGCAAGGCCCTGTCCCACGACATCCAGATCGGCCCGGTGCGGCTGCTCGCGAAAACGGGCGGCAAGCGTGATTTCCAACGGGAGACAGCGCGCAAGCGCCGGCGGGCGTAGGATTACGGGTCCTATGAACGCTTCCGTCTCTCTCCCCAAGGCGGCGACCGCGCCGGTCTACGGCCTGGTCCTCGCCGGGGGGCGTAGCACCCGCATGCAGCGGGACAAGGCCGCCCTCGAGTACCACGGCAAGACCCAGCTCGACTGGGCGATGGAGCTGATCCGGCCCTTCGTCGAGAAGGCCTTCGTGTCGGTGCGGCCGGATCAGGTGAGCGATCCGGTGCGCGCGAAGTATCCCCAGGTGGTCGACACGCACGAGAATCTCGGGCCCATTGCCGGCATCGTGGCTGCGCAGGCCAAGCATCCGGACGTCGCGTGGCTCGTGCTCGCCTGCGACCTGCCGTTTCTCGACAGCGACACGCTGAGGCACTTGCTCTGGGCGCGACAAGCAGACAAGCCCGCGACGGCGTACCGCTCGAGTCACGATGGCTTGCCGGAGCCGCTCTGTGCCATCTACGAACCGGGCAGCCGCGAAGCGATCCTGAAGTATCTCGACACGGGCAAGATCTGTCCGCGCAAGTTTCTGATCCAGTCGGACGCGCACCTGCTCGAAGAGCCCAACCCGCGCGCGCTCGACAACGTGAACACGCCGGAGGAATACGGCTCGGCCATGACCACTTTCAAGCCGGAGATCGAACGCAAGAGCAAGAAGATTCGCGTGCAGTACTTCGCGCTGCTGCGCGAGCAGGCCGGACGCAGCGACGAGTCGCTCGTCACCACCGCGCACACCCCGCGCGAGCTCTACGATGAGCTGAAGGCGCGGTACCCGTTCACGCTGGCCGCGGAGATGCTGCGCGTGGCGGTGAACACGGAATTCGGCGACTGGTCGCAGCCGCTGGCCGACGGCGATGCGGTCGTGTTCATCCCGCCCGTCGCGGGGGGCTGATGATTACCTTTCGCTTCAGTCACGAGCCGCTCGACATCGAGGCGCTGCGTGAAGCGCTTCGCGATCCGGCGTGCGGGGGCTACACGTCGTTCGAAGGCTGGGTGCGCAACCACAACGAAGGACACAACGTCACCCGGCTGGAGTACGAGGCGTTCGAGCCGCTCGCCGTGAAGGAGGCCGAGCGGATCATGGCCGAAGCGGTCGAGCGCTTCGGGATCGAGCATGCGTCGTGCGTGCACCGGCTCGGCAGCCTCGCGATCGGAGACATGGCGGTATGGGTGGGGGCTTCGGCCCGCCACCGGCACGAGGCGTTTCTCGCGTGCCGGTACATCATCGACGAAGTGAAGCATCGCGTTCCGATCTGGAAGAAGGAGCACTACGAGAACGGGGATTCCGGCTGGGTGAACTGCGAGCGGTGCGCGGCGCCGAGCGCGCACGAGCACGCCCATGCGCACGAGCACGCCCATGCGCACGAGCATGCCCATGCGCACGAGCACGCCCATGCCCGCGAGCACTCCCATGCCCACGAGCAGGCTCACGCGCACGAGCACGCCCACGCGCACGAGCGCGGCGGCACGCGCAGCCTCGCGTTCGACTATTCGCGCCAGATGGCCCTGAAGGAAGTGGGTCCCGCCGGTCAGGCGAAATTGCGCGCAAGCAAAGTGCTCGTCATCGGCTGCGGCGGTCTCGGCGTGCCCGTGCTCTCGTATCTGGCCGGCGCCGGCGTCGGGCGCATCGGTCTCGTCGACGCCGACAAGCTCGAACCGTCGAATCTCCATCGGCAGACGCTCTACGCACTGCAGGACGTCGGCGAGTACAAGGCCATGCTGGCCGCCGCACGGCTGAAGGCGCTCAATCCGGAAGTTGACGCGCGCGCGTACACGGTGCGCCTCACTGCGGAGAACGCTTCGGAGCTCGTGTCCGAATACGATCTGGTCATCGACTGCACCGACAACTTCAGCACCAAATTCCTGCTGAACGATGTCTGCGTGCGCCTGCGCAAGCCCGCGATTTTCTCCAGCGTGTATCAATATGAGGGCCAGCTCCAGATCGTCCGCCCCGACCGTGGCGGCGCATGCCTGCGCTGCGTGTGGCCGGAAGCGACGCGCGACGGGCTGGTTGGCAATTGCTCCGAGGCCGGCGTGCTCGGGCCGGTACCAGGCGTGTTCGGCTGTCTGCAGGCGCTCGAGGCGCTGAAGACGCTGCTCGACCTCCCCGGCCAGCTCGGCGATGAGCTGCTGGTGCTGGACCTGCTGAGGATGTCGACCTCGCGGGTGCGCATCCGTCGCTCGCCCTCCTGCCCCGATCACGCGAGCCATCGGGTGACGCGCGCCGCGCCCGTCACCGTCGCCGATCTGGAAGTCGCGTACGAATCGCTGGACGAAGCGGCTGCCAAGGGCTTGCAGGTCATCGACATTCGCGAAGCGAAGGAGCTCGCCGAGATGCCCACGCCTGCGAGCACGTCGCGCCACATCCCCATGGCGGAGCTGCTCCACGGCAATCCGAACCTGGCGCCGGCGGGCAAGTATCTGCTGGTCTGCGCCAGCGGGCGCCGCAGCTATGCCGCGGCCGAAGAGCTGCGCTCGCGCGGCTTTGCCAACGTGTACTCGCTGCGCGGCGGGGTGACCGGCCTCGCGCGTCGCTCCGTCACCTGAGCCCCTCGGTGCTGCGCGAGTCCCCCGCCACGAAGCTCGCCACGCTCGCGGCGGCACTTCTGTTCGTCTGGGCTGCGCCCGCGAAGGCGGCCGATGACGATGCCGGCAGCGACACGCCACTCTTCGACTACGCCATCGAGCAGCCGACTCACACGCAGCCCTTCAACGAATTCGTCCGCAAGCAGATCGCCGCCATCGAAGGGGAGATGGCGCGCCATCCGCCGCCGCCCGACGAGGACTGCGCACGGACACTCGGCGCGAGCCGCTTCGCGCGCCAGTACTCGGATCTGGGGATCGCGCGCGCCAACGCGGGCGAATACGACGCGGCCGTCGCGACGCTGCAGAAGGCGGTGGCCTGCGCTCCGCGAGTCCCGGAGTACTACGGCCAGCTCGCCGCGGAGCTCATGCACGTCGGGCGACTTGCCGAAGCGCGCGCTGCCGTTCAGCGCGGGCTCGCGCTCGGTGAGCGCCCGGAAGCGGAGGACGCGCTCGAGAGCCTGCTCATGCAGCTCGATTTCATCGACGAACGATGGGCGGACACCGTCGCGCGCCTGCGCGCCATGATCGCGACCGAATCGGACGATGAGCGCGCGGCCTATTACCAGTGCTTCCTATGGCTGGCTCAACGACGTGCCGGCGTGCGCCAGCCGGAGCTCGCGAAGCGCGCCGAATACGGGCAGTGGCCGGCCATCCTGCTGCGCGCGCTGAAAGGCACGGCGACCGAAGCGCAGGTGCTGAACGAAGTGAAGGCGCAGAAGAAAGAGCAGCGCCGGCGCGAGGTGCTGGTCGAGGCGCTGTACTACGTGGGTCAGCTACGCCTCGCGAACGGCGAGAGGGAGACCGCGCGGCGCTACTTCGCCGCGGCGGTCAATCTGAAAGTGCCGTACTTCATCGAGCACGACATGGCGCTCGCCGAGATCGCCAAGATGCGGGAGCGCTCAGCCGAAGCACCGAGCGCCGTGGTGGAACGATAACGACCTGGTGGACGCGCGGCCCGGAACGCCAACCGAGAGCGGTGAGACTCGAGTGTGCGTCGCGCTCGTCCTCACCCGATCGCGCGCCGTGACTCAGTATTCGTCGCGCTCGTCCTCGTCGTCGTCGAGGTCTTCGTCGTCCTCGTCGTCATCCCAATCGTCGTCGTCTTCGTCCTCGTCCTCGTCTTCTTCCTCTTCTTCTTCGTCTTCGTCCTCGTCCTCGTCGGCGTCGGACCAGCCTTCCGGCTCATCGATCATCTCGAGGTCCATTTCGTGCCACGCCTCGAGGTCGATCTCCTCGATGTCACCATCGAGGTATTCGATCTCGATGAGCTCCGAGTCCTCGTCGACCGAC
>DASZSS010000176.1:0-12892 GCA_035548535.1 Steroidobacteraceae bacterium | reverse complement strand
TCCCATTCCGAACTCGGAAGTGAAAACGCTCTGCGCCGATGGTAGTGTGCCCTTCGGGCATGCCAGAGTAGGTCACTGCCAGGCTTCATCCCGAGAAGCCCCTGAGGTCGCAAGACTTCAGGGGCTTTTCATTTTGGGCCTCCGCCGTCCGAGGGGTAATCTGACCTCCCGCTGTCCCGCGAGGAGGTCGACCCATGGCGAGCGTGAAACAGCTTCTCGACCGCAAGGGCACGGCGCTGTACTGCGTCGCTCCCGACGATCCGGTGTTCGAGGCGATCCGGCAGATGGCCGACCGGCACGTCGGCGCGCTGCTCGTCATGAAGGGCGACGCGCTGGTCGGCATCGTCTCGGAGCGCGACTACGCCCGTAAGGTCATTCTTCTCGGCCGCTCCTCACGCGAGACGCCCGTCTCTCAGATCATGAGCACGCCGGTCCACACGGTCTCGCCCGGCCACACCGTCGACGACTGCATGCGCCTCATGACCGAGCGCCGTATCCGCCACCTTCCCGTGGTCGAGCGCGGGCGTGTGGTCGGCGTGATCTCGATCGGCGATCTCGTGAAGGCCGTGATCGAGGATCAGAAGCTCACCATCGAGCAGCTCGAGAGCTACATTCATAGCTGATCCGGCGGCGCCGGAAGTGACGCGAACAGGCCGGGAGTCCGGTTACGCTAGCGCCATGACGTCGTCCCCAGCCGCTTCGCTCCCGGTCATACGTCGAGCCACTGCCGACGACGCCGCCGCGCTCAGCAAAATCGCGGCGGAGACGTTCGTCGAAACCTTCGGTCATCTCTATCCACCCGAGGACCTGCAGGCGTATCTCACGACGAGCTACGCGGTCGAGCGCTCCCGCAAACAGCTCCAGGATCCCGGCATCGGAGTGTGGTTCGCCACGCTGGGCGAGGAGCTCGCCGGCTTCATTGTCGCCGGCGGCTGCAAGCTTCCGGTCGAGAACCTCCCGCCGACTGCAGGCGAAATCCGGCAGCTCTACGTCTACGCGAAGCATCAGAACCTGCGCATCGGAACGCGACTGCTGGACACGGCAATCGACTGGCTCGTCACCAGCGGACGCGATCCGCTCTACGTCGGCGTCTGGTCCGAGAACTACGGCGCGCAGCGGCTCTATGCGCGATATGGCTTCGTGAAGTGCGGCGAGTACGGGTTCCCGGTGGGCAAGACCGTCGATCTGGAATTCATTCTCAAGCGAGCGCGTGCGTGAAGGCCGTCATCCGTCATCTCTTCATCTATCCCGTCAAGTCGACGCGTGCGATTCCGCAGAAGCAGGCGCGCCTCGCTCCGACCGGTCTCGAATGGGATCGCCACTGGATGGCCGCGAGTCCCGATGGCGTGTTCATGAGCCAGCGCACGCAGCCCCGCCTCGCGCGCGTGACCACCGAGATCGGTCCGGACGTTCTGACGCTACGCGCCCCGGATCAACCACCGCTCACGGTGCCACTGCGACCGGAGGGCGAGACACGCCCCGCGGAAGTGTGGAAGAGCGCGATCACTGCGCTCGATCAAGGCGAGGCGGCCGCGCGCTGGCTCACCCAGGCGGTGGGCACGAGCGCGCGCCTGCTGCGCATCTCGCCGATTCTGGACCGGCAAGCGAATGCGAAGTACGCGGGCCCGACGCGCGCGCCCGTGTCCTTCGCCGACGGCTTCCCGCTGCTCATCGTCAATCTCGCGTCGCTGGCCGAGCTGAATTCGCGGATGCCGGAGCCTGTGCCCCTCGAGCGCTTCCGTCCGAACCTCGCGCTCGAAGGGCTCGAGCCGTTCGCGGAAGATCACATCGACCGTCTCGAATTCGGCAACGTCACGCTGCGACTGGTGAAGCCGTGCACACGCTGCGTGATCACCTCCACCGATCAGCGCACAGGCGAGCCGTCCACCAATCCGCTGCCGGTGCTGCGGACCTTTCGCTTCGACCGTGAGCTCAAGGGGGTGACCTTCGGCGAGAACGCCGTGATCGCGGCCGGCGTGGGCGAGACGTTGTCGGTGGGCGACCACGGCGAGGTGGTCCTGGAACGTTGAGAAAAGCTGTTCCGCGAAACGGACAACTCCGCTCCGAAATCGTGCACTAGACCTTGGTCGCAGCCGGAAGTGTGCGCGGCGCACGTTTGTGCCGCAGTGCGGTAAGACAGACTGCCGCGGGGTCGGTCTGGAGAAGTGTGAAGCAGGTCGCACATGCGTCCGACGGCGCGCGCGGCTGTGCGCCGGTAGCAATGTTATGCAAGGGAGCTCGCTCAATCTCGAGGTGGTCGGCGCTGCATTCGTGCTCGGTGCGCTGCTGACGTTGGCACTCTCCAGCGCGCGTCGTGGCTCGCGAGCACGGCGCGCCGCGAACAGTCACTTCTGCGATGCCATCGAGCAGTCGCCGAACGGCGTTCTGATCGCGGACGCCGGCGGCCATCGCATTCTCGCGGCAAACGCGGCCGCGCTGCGCAGCCTCGGCTATACACTCGATGAGATCCGCGGGCTCACGCTCTCGCAAGTGCTTCTCGACGAGAGCGGCGACGGCGAGTCGCTGCGCGTCAAGCTGCGCAGCCCGGATCCGCGCACGCCGCTCTCCGTGCGCCAGCGCCGCAAAGACGGCACGCTCGCCGACATCGAAATCACCGGACATCTCTTCGAATCGCGCGGCCGCGCGCTGCTGGCGCTGCACAGTAACGATGTCACCCTCCGGCGCAAGATCGAGAGCCAACTGCTCGAGAAGCAGCAGCATCTGGACCATCTCGCGCATCACGACCAGCTCACCGGTCTGCCCAACCGCCTCTACCTCGCGGCGCACCTGCCCGAAGCGATCGCCGAGGCGAAGCGTACCGGCTCCCTGCTCGCGGTGCTGTTCCTCGATCTGGACCGCTTCAAGCACATCAATGACTCGCGCGGCCACGAGGTCGGCGACAAGCTGCTGAAGAGCGTCGCGCAACGCATCCGCGCGACGGTGCGCGAGGAGGACGACGTCATTCGCATGGGCGGCGATGAGTTCATCGTCGTTCTGAAGAACGTCAAGGGCGCGACGTTCGTCAACGAAACCGCAAGCCGCATCAACGCCGCGCTCGGCGAGCCCGTCATCGTCGACGGCCGCCCGCTCGTGACCACCGTAAGCATCGGCGTCAGCATGTACCCGCGCGACGGCATCGACGTCGGGGAGCTGCTGCGCCACTCCGACACCGCGATGTATCAGGCGAAGGATCGCGGCCGGAACAACTTCCAGCTCTTCAGCCCGGTCATGGCCCGCAAGCTGAAAGAGCGCATCGCCGTCGAGGCCAGCCTGCGCTCGGCGATCGAGCAGAAGCAGCTCGACGTGCACTACCAGCCCATCATCGACATCGAGTCCCATCGGGTGATGGGGCTCGAAGCGCTGCTGCGCTGGAAACATCCGCTCCACGGCTTCGTCGCGCCGGGCCGCTTCATCAGCGTCGCCGAGGAGACCGGGCTCATCGTGCCGATCGGCGAGTTCGTGCTCGAACGGGTCATGGAAGATGCCGCGCGCTGGCGCGAGATGGGCTGGTCGCCCGTGCCGGTGGCCGTGAACATCTCGGCCGTCCAGCTCCAGCGCTCCGATCTGCCGGGAACCATTCGCCGCCTGACGCAGCTCCACGGATTGAAGACGAGCATGCTGCAAGTGGAGCTCACGGAGAGCGCGGTGTTCGAGCATCGCGACTCGCGCACCGGTGAATCGAGCGAGGATGCGATTGCCCACCTGCGCGAGCTCGGCGTGCGCATCGCTATCGACGACTTCGGCACGGGCTACTCGAGCCTCTCGTACCTGAAGCGCTGGCGCGTCGACTACGTGAAGATCGATCGCAGCTTCGTGCGCGATCTGGTCACCGACATGAGCGACCTCGCGATCGTCGGCGCCATCATTGCGATGGCGCGCCACCTGAACATCCAGGTCGTCGCGGAGGGGATCGAAGGCTGGCAGCAGCTCGAGAAGCTGCGCCAGCTCCACTGCAACTTGGCGCAGGGCTTCCTGTTTGCGAAGCCGACGCCCGCCTCGCTCTGCCGCCGCTTCCTGAGCGGCGTGCCTCTCGACCTCACGGAGGAGGATCTGCTCGAGCCGCTCGACGCGACAGGCAGCTACGGGCGCTGAGCGTTCAGCACCGCGCGCAGGCCATCGAGCGTATCGGCTTCGCGCGCCGGCTTGTCTTTCCGCCAGCGCAGGATGCGCGGAAAGCGCAGAGCGATGCCCGACTTGTGACGCGTCGATTCGGCGATGCCGTCGTACGCGAGCTCGAACACCTGGGTGGGCTCGACCGCCCGCACCGGCCCGAACTTCTCGATCGTGTGAGCGCGAATCCATCTGTCGAGCTCGCCGATCTCGCTGTTGCTGAGCCCTGAATCCGCTTTCGCGACGGTCACCAGCTCCTCGCCGCGCCACACGCCGAACGTATAGTCGGTGTAGAGATTCGAGCGCCGCCCGTGCCCCGGCTGCGCGTACACCATCACGGCATCGAACGAGTACGGCGCGATCTTCCATTTCCACCACGCGCCGCGCTGCCGGCCCGTGCCGTACGGCGAGCCACGCGCCTTGAGCATCAAGCCCTCGACGCTGCGCTCGCGCGCCTCATCTCGTATCGAGGCCAATGCTTCCCAGCTGCCGCCGCTCACGATCGGAGAGAGCGACAGCACCTCCGGCGCGCTCGCGAGCAACGTCTCGAGCCGGGCGCGCCGCTCGCTCAAGGGCAGGCGGCGAATGTCCTCACCGTTCTGCTCGAGCAGGTCATACGCGAGGAAGCGCACCGGCACGCTCTCGAGGATCGCCGGCGTCAGCTTCTTCCGCCCGATGCGCTGCTGCAGATCGGCGAACGGTCGCACCACACCGTCGCGCCAGGCGACGAGCTCGCCATCGAGCACGACGCCGTCCGGAAGCGACGCCGCAGCGGCGACGACTTCCGGGAACCGCTCGGTCACGACGTCCTCACCACGCGACCAGATGAAACACCGCCCGTCTCGCCGGATGAGCTGCCCGCGAATCCCGTCCCACTTCCATTCGATCTGCCAGTCGGCGGGCGCGCCCAGCGCCTCGACCTCGCCTTCGAGCGGCGAGGCGAGAAAGAACGGATAGGGAGCCGCCGGATCGCTCGCCGGCAATTCGCCCGATCGCAACCCATGCCAGAAGACGGCGCTCGGCCGCCACTCGCCCATCATGCGACGCGCGACATCCGCTCGCGGCACGTCGAGCGCTTCCGAAAGCGCGCGCGTCACGAGCAGCTCCGAAACCCCGACGCGCAGCTCGCCTGTGAGCAGCTTGTTGAGCAGAAAACACTCGCGATACGGAAGCGCGCGCCACCACGCGACGATCGCGTCACGCTGCTCGTGCTCGTCAACGTCTCGAAGAGGGAGCAGGCGCCCCTCGATCCATTCTGCGAGTGGCACGTCCGTCGTCGTGCTGGCGGCGGACTCGGACGAAATGAGCAGCGCGATGGTCTCGGCCATATCGCCGACCGCGGAATACGACTCGGAGACCAGCCACTCGGGCAGCCCCGACGCTTCGATCAGCCAGCGTGACAGCACTGCGGGACCGATGAAGCGCTTCAGCCGCCGACCCGAAAGGATGTATGCCGCCCAGGCCGCGTCGGCCTGCGGCGCCGTGCGGAAGTAGCGCACCATGGCGGCGACCTTGAGATTCGTCGAGGTCGTGGTGTCGATCTCGTCGTACAGCTCCGCGAATTCGCGCACTACTCTTCGGCTCCGAAAGCGGTGCTCAGCGCGCCGGCGGACACGCCCCGCTCGTTCAGAAACCGCGCGAGCGCATCCGAATAGCCATGCGTCAGCAGCACACGGCGGGCGCGCGTCGCGAGGCACGTGTCGAGCAGCGCCGGCCAGTCGGCGTGGTCCGAGATCACGAAGCCGCGGTCGTAGCCGCGGCGGCGGCGATCGCCGCGCACGCGCATCCAGCCCGAGCAGAAGCCGCTCGCGTGCTCCCCAAAGCGTCGCATCCAGGGTGTGCCCGCGGCGCTCGGCGGGGCGATGATCAGGGCGCCGCGATAGTCCGTCTTCTTCTCGGCCGTTGCGGTGAGCGCCGGCACCATGTCGATTCCGGCCTGCCGATAGAGGTCCGTGAGCGCGGCGACCGCGCCGTGCAGGTACACCGGCTCGTTCGTGAAGGCCAGCAGCTCCGCCATCACCCGCTGCGACTTGCCGAGCGCATAACAGAAAAGCGCCGACGCAATGCCGCGGTCGCGGTTGGTGCGCCACCAGCGCACGATTTCCTCGATCACGCGCGGCGTCGGCGTCCACTGATACACGGGCAGCGCGAACGTCGCCTCGCTGATGAAGACATCGCACTCGAGCTGCTCGAACGAGGCGCAGGTAGGGTCCGGTTGCCGCTTGTAGTCCCCCGAGACCACCCAGACCTGCCCATCGTGCTCGATGCGCACCTGCGCGGCCCCGAGGATGTGCCCGGCCGGATGGAGCGAGACCCGCGCCGCGCCGATCGAAAACGGGGCGCCGTAATCGAAGGCGGTCACGGTATTGCCGCTGCCCAGTCGATGCTGGGCGATGGGCAGGCCGGGACGTGCGAGAATGTAGCGCGCGCTGCCGTGGCGGAGATGATCGCCGTGCGCATGCGTGATGACGGCGGTCTGCACCGGCTGCCAGGGGTCGATGTAGAAATCCCCTGCCGGGCAGTAGAGACCGCGGTTGGTCCCGATCACGAGCGGTGCGGAATCCGAAGGCATGAGGGAGTTTCGTTGACTGAGCAGTGCGCGAGCGTCGTGCTGATGGTTAGGCCGGCGGCGTTCGATTACAACCCGCAGACGGCGGCGACGAATTCGCTGCAAAAGCGCACGCCGGAGAGCCCCGCGTCGAGCAACGAGCGGGCCTGCGCCGAATTCGAGCAGCTCGTGCGGGCCCTGGAGAGCGAAGGCGTCCAGGTCTGCGTCGTCGACGACACCGCTGAGCCGCCCAAGCCGGACGCGATCTTCCCGAACAACTGGGTCAGCTTCCACGCGGATGGCACGGTCGTGCTCTATCCGATGCACGCCGAGAATCGCCGGCGCGAGCGGCGGAGCGACGTGCTGGACCAGGTCGCGGAGCGTACGGGATTCCAGATCACGCGAATTCTCGACCTGACGGAACACGAGCAGCACGGCCGCTACCTCGAAGGCACGGGCAGCCTCGTGCTCGATCACGTGAATCGCGTGGCGTACGCGAGCATCTCGCCGCGCACGCATCCCGACGTCGTGAACGAGTGGTCGCGCGAGCTTGGTTACGAGCCCGTGACGTTCACGTCGCTGGATCGCGCGGGCAAGCCGATCTATCACACGAACGTCATGCTCTGCATCGGCGAGCGCGCTGTCGTCGTTGGGACGGAAGCCATCGTTCCGGCGGAGCGCGCGCGCGTGCTGGAACGGCTGCGCGGCAGCGGTCGCGAAGTCGTCGAGATCGGGCTGAGCGAGGTCGAGCGATTTGCCGGCAACATGCTCGAGCTCGCGAGCTGGGACGAAGCGCTCGGCGATTGCCGCGTGCTCGTCATGTCGGCGAGCGCGCGTCGGGCGCTGCCGCCGGAAGCGTTCGCGCGCCTGAGTGCATGCACGGACGCGGTGCTCGCGGCACCCATCCCGACCATCGAAACGCTCGGAGGCGGCAGCGTGCGCTGCATGCTCGCCGAAGTGTTCTTGCCGTCGTGACCGAGCTGCTGATCAAAGTCGTCGTGAGCTATCTGCTCGGTTCGCTCATTGGCAGCCTCATCGTCGGGCGCCTGCGTGGGGGCGTCGATATCCGCACGCTCGGGAGCGGCAACGCGGGCGGGACGAACGCGCTGCGCACCCAGGGTAAAGTGTTCGCGTTCTGGGTGATGGTGATCGACATCGGCAAGGGCATCGTCGCCACGCGTCTGATCCCGCCGCTGACCGTTTCGCCGCTCGGCGTGGCGAGCGCGGGCGCTTCCGTCTGGAGTGGATGGTTGCCCGTTGCGTGCGGGTTCGCGGCGATGGTCGGACATGTTTATCCGGTGTGGCATGGCTTCCGCGGCGGCAAAGGCGTCGCGACGCTCGTCGGCGTGCTCTTCGGGCTCGATGCGCTGCTGCTGCTCGGGGTGCTGCTGACGTGGCTCGCCGTCGCGGTGCTCTTCGGATTCGTGGGGCTCGCCTCGATAGCCGCGGCGGCGTCGGTGCCCGCGTTCATCGCGCTTTCCGGCATGCAGCCGCGCGTCCCGCTGCTCACCTTCGGAGTCGCAGCGGCTCTGCTCGTGATCTTCACTCACCGCTCGAACATCTCGCGCATGCGCAGCGGCCATGAGCCGCGCGCGAGGCGCTTGTGGCTCTTCGGCCGTGGCCGGGCGTAAGGAGAGACGACCCATGACCCGCCGAGCGGCCGCACACGACGCGGTGCCCCTGGTCGCACGCGTGTTCGCAAAGCTGAGCGACGGTGAGTTTCATTCGGGCGAAGAGCTCGCGCGCACGCTCGGCGTGACGCGCAGCGCCGTGTGGAAAGCGGCGAACGCCTTGCGCGATCTCGGCACGCCGATGGAGGCTGTCCGCAACCGCGGCTATCGACTCGTCGCGGCGAGCGAGCCCCTCGTGGCGACGCGCATTCGCGATCAGCTCTCACGTACGGTGCGCGAGCGTATTGAGCGCCTCGATGTGGCATGGTCGCTCGCCTCGACGAATACCGAGCTCGTCTCGCGTCCCAATCCACCGCTCGGCCGCACGGAAGTACTGCTTGCGGAGTTTCAGACGGCGGGACGGGGCCGCCGCGGCCGCGCGTGGTTCGCGCCACCGGGCGGCGCAGTGTGTCTCTCGCTGAGCTGGACCTTTCCCGATATGCCGCGGGATGCGGGCGCGCTTGGTCTCGCCATTGGCGTGTGCGTCCTGCGCGCGCTGGAGCCGTTCGGTGTGCCGGACGTGCGGCTGAAGTGGCCGAACGACGTGCTCGTCGCCGATCGCAAGCTCGGTGGGATCCTGATCGAGCTGCGCGCCGAATCCGACGGGCCGGCGTGCGCGGTCGTGGGCATTGGACTCAACGTCGCCCTCGGTGCCGATCTGCTGCAGAAGATCGCCGCACTCGGCTTGCCGGCGACCGATCTCGTTTCGGTGACGCGCGAGGCAGGCTCGCGCAATGCGTTGACGGCGAGCCTCATCGAGTCCTGCGTGCGCGGCTTGCTAGAGTTCGAGCAGGAGGGGCTGCGCCCCTTCATAGACGAGTGGCGCCATGCGGACGCGCTGCGAGGCCGCCCGGTGACGGTGCAGGCCGGCGAAGAGACGGCGCGCGGACTGGCGCGGAGCATCGATCTCGCAGGCGCCTTGCTCATCGAGACGCCGCATGGGCTCAAGAAGTTCTTTTCGGGGGAAGTCACGGTGAGGCCGGAGTGAGCGACGCACGCGCGCGCGGCAGTACTCTGCTGGTGGATATCGGAAACACACGAGTGAAATGGGCCCGCCTCGTCGGCGGCAGGCTCGGTCGCCAGCACGCGGCTGCGCACACCGACTGGACGAGCGACGATTTCGCTCGCGCGATCTTTGGCAAGCGACACACGGGTGCGCGCAGCAAACGCGATGTGCGACTCGACCGCATTCTCGTCGTGAGCGTCGCCGGCCCGCGTGTCGAGCGCGCGTTTGCGGCAGCGGCGCGGGCTCGTACCGGAATCGAGCCGGAGGTCTTCACCTCACGGCGCCGCGCGGGCGGTGTGACCACCCACTACGACGAGCCCTGGCGCCTGGGCGCCGATCGGCTGGTGGGTGCGATCGGGGCACACCGGCTGGCACACGGCCGCGCCGTCTGCGTCGTCGCCGTGGGCACGGCGCTCACGCTCGATCTGGTCGATGAGCGCGGCCGTCATCGTGGAGGCGCGATCGTTCCCGCGCCCCATCTCATGAAAGACAGTCTGCTGAGCAAGACGAACGGCATCCGCCGCCGGGCGCAAGGGGGTTCGATGAGCTCGAGCTTTTTCGCGCGCAGCACGCGCGGCGCCATCGAACAAGGGGCGCGCTACGCGGCCGCTGCTGTGATCGATCGTGCCGTGCGCGAAGCGCGTGACGTCATCGGGCGCGCGCCCCTCGTGTTGCTGACGGGCGGCGGCGCGGCCGCCTTACGGCCGCTCATCCGCAGCCGCCACACGTTCATGCCGGACCTCGTCCTGCAAGGCCTCGCGGTCATCGCCGAGGATTCTGCGAAGCGCTCGTGACGACGGGGTGCGCCCCATAGTCATTGTTTGGCGACACTCCTAGAATCGCGGCGTGCGCATCGCGTTCTTCGTCCTGCTGGCGCTGAACCTCATCTATCTGGCTTGGGCCGGATGGATCGACGTGCCGGATGCGCCGGCCGCCGTCGCGAAGCCCGGGCCGGCCCTCCCCTTGCTGCAACTCGCATCCGAGTCCGGGCCGTCGGATCAGACGCGATTCACGCCGCCCGAAGCGCCTGCGTCGCCGCGGCTTGCGGCGCTTGCCAGCAACGATGTGCCGCCCAGCCCGGCGCCGAGCACGCGCTGCGTTTCCGTCGGGCCGTTCTCGGACCTCGCGCGTGCCGCGCGCGGCGCCGCGCTGTTGCGCGACCGCGGCTTCGATCCAACGCAACGTGCCGAGCCCGGCGAGCTGTGGGAAGGATTCTGGGTGTACGTGGGCGGCCTGAAGTCCGCCGCAGAACAAGCGAAAGTGGTGAAGACGCTCGAGCGCGCCGGCATCGACGACGCGCACGCGATGCCGGAGGGCGACGCCGGCCGGCGCGTGTCCGTCGGCCTGTTCACGGAGAAGGAGCGCGCCGAGAAGCGCGCCGCGGCTGTGAAGCGTCTCGGCTATGCGACCGAGATCGTCGAGCGCAAGCAGCCGGCCACGGTGTACTGGGTGGATCTGCAACTGGGCGCGAACGATCGCACGGTCCCAACCGAAGGCCTGCTGTCGGAAGACGACGCCGGCGCGCGGCTCGAGATTCGCGTCTGTCCGGGCAGCGAGCCGGCTCCCGCTGCACCGAAACCCGGGCCTCTGCCGCCCGATGCGCGCCCGGCGGCCACGACGGCGGACGCAGGAAGGCCGCGGCCGGGTTGAGCGCGCCGGATTTCGCGTAATCTGTCGCTGTGTTCGACCTCGACGCTTATCTCCGCCGTATCGCTTACGACGGCCCGCGCGCGCCGACGCTCGACGTGCTGCGCGCTCTGCACGCGCGTCACACCCAAGCGATCACGTTCGAGAACCTGAATGCGCTGATGGGCTTGCCGGTGCCGATCGACGTCGACGCCGTGCAGGAGAAGATCGTGCGCGGCGGCCGCGGCGGCTGGTGCTTCGAGCAGAATCTGCTCTTCGGTCTGGCCTTGCGTGCCTGCGGATTCACGGTCACGGATCTCGCGGCGCGTGTGCTGTGGGGTCTCGACGAAGAGGCCGTGACTCGCCGCAGCCACATGGTCCTGCGAGTGATGGTGGACGGCGAGCCGTTCATCGCCGACGTCGGCTTCGGCGGTCAGACGCTCACCGGGCCCATCCGCTTGCTGTTCGATGTCGCGCAGTCCACACCGCACGAGGACTTCCGGTTCGTGCGCGCACGCGCGGATGAATACAAGCTGCAGGCTTTCATTGGCGGACAGTGGCGATCTCTGTACCGCTTCGATCTGCAGCCGCAGTTCCCCGTGGACTACGAGGTGATCAGCCACTTCCTGAGCACGCATCCCGCTTCGCAATTCCGCACGACGCTGCGCGTTGCGCGCGCGCTGCCGGGCTTGCGCCACGGGCTGCTGAACAATCAGCTCTCCACCCACTACGTCGGGGGCGGTACGGAGAAGCGCACGCTCACGAGCGTGGCCGAGGTTCGCGGTGTCCTGACGGACCTCTTCGGGCTCACGCTCCCGGCGGGGCCCGATCTCGACCGCGCCATCGCCCGGGTCTGCAATTTCCCGTAAAATCCCGCCCCAACCTCGGCGCCGGCTTAGCTCAGTTGGTAGAGCGCCAGTTTTGTAAACTGGATGTCGCGGGTTCGATCCCTGCAGCCGGCATACCCTGAAACGGCAGCCCGCACTAGCAGTGCGGGCTGGATTTCGTAGGCGGTCCAGAGTCCGCCATTTTCATCAGGTTCCAAGCGGATTTTTTCGGGCAGATGGCGCAGGCCATGCGCTTGAGTAACACGTGCAGGTGCGCGCCATCGAGGCCGAGAGCAAGTTTGCCAGCGGTACAGCTCCACCGCATTGGGCAGGATGGTCAGCAGCTTGGCGGCCTCGCGGGACTCCGGCGCCCGGACTTCGGCAAGTTCGGGGTGCTTTCGCTCCGCTCTTTCGATCGCTGCCTGTATCTCGTCGGGCGTCATGTCCGGGTCGCCGGCCGCCAAGCGCTTGTGGAGGCGCGCGATTTGCGCGTCCAGCTCGGCCAACTCTTGCGGTTGCTCGGCGGCGCGTAGCTTCGTCTTGTGAATGCGTCCGAGCAGGTCCCACTGCGTTTCCCTCGCAATCTGTGCAACACGGTCCGGCGCAAACATCTCATCCCTTTCCCTCAACGGGCGAAGGATTGCGGCTTCCGGCGCATGCCGGCGCACCCGAATTTGATTGGTGCAGGCGCCGCCCTTGTTACCAGCGCGCGTCGCGCATGATGTACGGTGCGTCACTCCGCAGTGGAGCAGTCCCGCTAGCATGTACTTGGGCTTGCCACCGCGCTTCATTCGCGCGCCGCCGCTTGCCCGGCTTCGGCATGGCGCGCTGGATCAGCTCGTCCGGCCCGATGCGCACGCTCTCGTCGCGATGCTCGACCCACTCGCCTTGGGGACGCGAGCGCCACAACGCGCCGCCCCGTGCCGTAGACGCGCCTGCCGCACTAGTAGCCTTCGATGGCTTGTCAGGTCGGCCCGCGGTGCACTTGCTCGCGCAGCTCATTGAGCCGCATTTTCATTCCCGAGGGTCAACAGCCGCTCGCTACGCTCGCCCGGCCGCTTGGCACACGCGAGCATTGGAGCCGCGCGCCGTCGGCTGGTGGGCT
>DASZSS010000175.1:0-2620 GCA_035548535.1 Steroidobacteraceae bacterium | reverse complement strand
AAGTTCGACGCGATCGTCGGCCGAATCGTGCTGATGTACCTGCCCGATCCGGTCGCGACGCTCGCGCGTTTGCGCTCGCTGCTGCGCCTGCAGGGATTCATCGTGATGCAGGAGGGCGACCTCACGTCGATCGGCTCCGAGCCGGAGTGCCCGCTCGTCACGCAGTTGCGCGAGTGGTTCGTCGCCGCGTTCGCCGCTACTGGCGCAGCGACTCAGATGGGATCACGCCTCTGCAGCGTACTGCACCGCGCGGGATTCGCTCCGGAGGGGAGCTGGGTCTCGCAGCCGAGCTATGTGGGACCGCTCCTCAACGAGCTCGATTGGTTTTCCGATCTCGCGAAGAGGATTGTGCCGACGCTCGAAGCGCACGGCATCGCGACGGCGACCGAGGTCGATGTGCCTACGCTCGCCGCGCGCCTGCAAGCCGAAGCCCGCGCCCGTGACGCCATCGTGTTCGCCCCCCGGCTCGTTGGCGTCTGGGCGCGGCATCCCAAAGCGTGATCAGCTCGCGGCGAGCTTGTCCGCCTGATCCAGCCAGAAGCGTTGCGCGCGCCGGTAGTGCGCGGGCGCGATGCGCGCCTGGTCGATGACCTCGCGCGCGATCTCGCGCGCTTCGTCATGCCGCCCCTGCGTCTTCAACAGCTGCGCGTACCGCACGGACGCCTCGGCGCCGGGATAGCCGGGCGCGAGCACCTTGTACTCCTCCAGCGCCTTCGCATAGTTGCCCTCGGCTTCGAGCGCTCGTGCGTAGAGCAAGTGGCCTTCGTGCGAGCGAAAATCCGGATTCAGCCGGATGAGATCATCGAGCGTCGTGCGCGCGGCCGTCGCGTCGCCCTTCTCGAACTGCGCGCGCGCGACCCCGAGCATCAGGTTCGGGTCGTGCTCGTAGAGTCCGGTGAGCGCCTTGCGATACTCCGCAATGGCCTCGTCGTAGCGGCCTTGGCGAACGAGCTCGTCCGCGAAGCGCTGCTGATTCGCGACGTTGTTCCCGACTCGCGCCTGCTGCTCGTAGCGCCGGAGGTTGCCTCGCGGATCGAAGATGCGCTTGATCTCACGTCCGGCGCGGCGCGCCGTGCGACTGCCGAAGAGCTCCGGCAGCAGCTCGACGGCGACGTACGCGAGGATGCCCGCATAGGACAGAAGCGCGATCACCCAGATCCAAATGAAGTTACGCCCCGTCTTGATGCAATGGATGATCAGCAGCGCCTGAATGACGATGGAGAGGATGAAGAAAATCGGCATCCGCTTCCAGACTCCCGCAAGCTCAAGGTAGCGCGAAGGCGACGACGGTATCCCCGCGCGGCACACCGAGCGGTCCGTGACCGCCGGCGGCGATGACGACGTACTGGCGGTCGTCCTTGCCGGCGCGATAGGTCATCGGCGTCGCCTGTCCGCCCGCCGGCAGCGCATGCTTCCACAATTCCCGGCCCGTTTCGAGATCGAACGCGCGCAAGTAGCGATCCATGGCGCCGCCGACGAACACGAGGTCGCCGGCGGTGATGATGGGGCCGCCGAGGTTCGGCGTGCCGAAGTCGCGCACCGGCAGCCAGCGCGGCGCGAGATTCTCGGTGGAGCCGAGCGGCACCTGCCAGACGATGCGGTTCTCGCGCAGGTCCACGCTCACCAGAGTGCCCCAGGGTGGGGTCGTGCACGGCAGTCCCCAAGGGGAGAGGAACGGCTCGCGGCGCATCGCGTACGGGGCACCGCGCTGACGCGCGAATTCCGAGTGCGGGTAGTCACCCGAGGCGCGCTGCTTGTCGACCTCGTCCGGTGGAATCAGCGTGACCACCATCGCGAGATGGTTCACGGCGGCGATGACGCGCTGTGAGCGCGGGTCGTACGCGATGCCACTCCAGTTCACGCCGCCGAGATCGCTCGGCCACATGATGGAGCCGCGCGTGTCGGGCGGCGTGAACACGCCCTCGTTGCGGTATTTGTGAATGAGGCTGCGGCAGCGGCCCCGGTCCCAGAACGTGAGCCCCCACGCATCGGAGTCGTTGAGCGGCCGATGCTCGACGAGCGGCGGCAGCGACGAGAAGAGCTGCGTCGGGGACGATTGCTCGCCCGGCACGGCGCTCTTCGGCACGTTGCGCTCGGCGACCGGAAAGAGCGGCTTGCCGGTCGCGCGATCGAAGACGAACAGCATGCCGGTCTTCGTGGCCTGGATCACGGCCGGAAGCGGCGCGCCGCCCCGGTCGATGTCGACGAGCACCGGCTGCGCGGCGAGGTCGTAGTCCCAGATGTCGTGATGCACGAGCTGCTGCGCCCACTGCAGCTTGCCCGTGCTCGCGTCGAGCGCGAGCAGGGAGTTCGCGAAGCGGTGGTCGCCGAGACGGGTGCCGCCGAAGAAGTCCGGGCTCGCGGAGCCCGTGGGGATGAAGACGATGCCGTGATCCTGATCGACGGACATCACGGCCCACGCGTTCGCGGCGCCCGTCCGCGCGGCTTGATCGGGCCGCCACGCGCCCGCGGCGGGATGGTCGGGCGAATCCGGAAGCGGATCGAAGGCCCAGCGCTGCTCGCCGGTCACCGCGTCGAACGCGCGAATCGTGCCGCGCTCGAGATCCGCCGCGCGATTGTCGCCGATCGCCGCGCCGACGATGACGAGGTTGTTGAAGAT
>DASZSS010000174.1:0-7380 GCA_035548535.1 Steroidobacteraceae bacterium | reverse complement strand
GCGGAACGAGTGGCGGGGGCTAGCGGCGAGCGCATCGACTGGCGCTCGCGCGTTCTCGAGCGCCTCACCGGGACCGCACCGGTGCACGACAGAGAACAATGGCTGGTGCCGGGACGCACCCTCGAGCAGAGTCGCGCGTTCGTCAGCCAGTTTCCGCCGGACCCGCAACGCGCGGCGGTGCTCATCCCTCTCGTCGAGCGCGAGGATGCGCTCACCGTGCTGCTCACGCAGCGGGCCACGCAGCTCAAGAATCACGCCGGTCAGATCAGCTTCCCGGGCGGGCGGCTCGAGCCCGAGGACGACGGGCCGCGCGCCGCCGCGCTGCGCGAGGCGCGGGAAGAGATAGGACTCGAGCCCGAGTTCGTGAACGTTGTCGGCTATCTGCCCGATCACGTGATCATCAGCGGGTTTCTCGTCACGCCGGTCGTGGGGCTCGTGCGCCCAGGCTTCGAGCTGCGGCTCGATCCGCGGGAAGTCCAGAGCACCTTCGAAGCGCCGATCGACTATGTCTTCGACAAGAGGAACCATCTCATCCGGCAGCGTCGCGTCGGCAAGAGCGGCATTGAGATCGACGTGCTCGACATCCCCTTCCGCGAGCACAACATCTGGGGTGCGACCGCCGGGATGCTCATGACTCTCTATCGGATGTGCACTGATGGCTGATCCCACCCCCGCGTTGGCGAAGCTGCTCGAGCTGATGGCGCGCTTGCGCGATCCGCAGCGCGGGTGTCCGTGGGACCGCGAGCAGACCTTCGCGACAATCGCGCCCTACACGATCGAGGAAGCTTACGAGGTGGCGGACGCGATCGCGCGCAACGACACGCACGATCTGCGCGATGAGTTGGGCGACCTGCTGTTCCAGGTCGTGTTCCATGCGCGCATGGCGCAGGAGCAGGGATGGTTCGATTTCAATGACGTCGCGGCCGCGATTCACGACAAGCTGGTCCGCCGGCATCCGCACGTCTTCGGCGACACCGTGTTCGAGAGCCGCGCCGCGCAGACTGCGAACTGGGAAGAGCACAAGGCGCGTGAGCGGGCTGCCGCGGCGGCGAGGCGCGGCACGACCGCGAGCAGCGTGCTCGGCGATGTGCCGCAGGCGCTGCCGGCGCTCATGCGCGCCGCGAAGCTCGGCAAACGCGCCGCGCGGACCGGCTTCGATTGGCCGGATGCGAGCGGCGTCCGCGAGAAATTGAACGAGGAGCTCGCGGAGCTCGATGCGGAGATCGCGCGGCGCGAGGCCGGCGATGCGGCAAGCGAGCCGCACGCGAAGATCGCCGAAGAGCTGGGCGATGCCCTGTTCACGCTCGTCAATCTCGGACGCCATCTGCACGTCGACGCGGAGGAGGCGCTGCGTGCGGCCAATCGCAAGTTCGAGGCTCGCTTTCGACACATGGAATCGCTGGCGCGCGCTCGGGGTCTCGAGCTCGATGCGCTCACGCCGGGCGAGTGGGACGCGCTCTGGATGGAGTCGAAGGCCGCCGTGCCGGCAGTGTGACGCGCGTCGCAACGGCCGCGGTTCAGTCGGTATTCATCCTTCGAGCTATATCGTCCACGCCCGCGCCGGAACCACCGGCGGATAGCGAGGACACGATATGTCGAGCAAGGTAGTAACCGGACTGGTCTCAGCCGGATTGCTCCTCACCGGGCAAGCCGCGCTGGCGGACAGTTGGCACGGCAAGCACCATCACCACGCGCCGTACACGCACGTTGTCTACGAGGAGCCGCAGTACGACTACGCGCGCGTGGTCGACGTCGACCCTATCGTGCGTCACGTGCGCGTCTCGTACCCGAAGCGCGAGTGCTGGACCGAGACCCGCTATGACGAAGTGCAGACCGGCGGTCCTCGTCCGACGGCCGGGTCCATGATCCTCGGCGGCATCATCGGCGCGGCGCTCGGCAACCAGATCGGACGCGGCGACGGCCGGCGCGCCGCCACCGTGGCGGGCGCGGTGATCGGCTCGGCGATCGGGCACGACATCGGCGAGAAGCGCAATGCCAGCGCCGGTCCGGTCGTGGTCGAGTCCCGACCGTACGACGTGCAGCGTTGTGAAGTGCACGAAGTCGAGAGCTTCGAGGATCGCGTCGACGGCTACCGCGTCACCTATGAGTACTACGGCCGGCGTCAGACGATGGTCCTGCCCTACGATCCCGGCGACCGGGTGCGGGTGCGCGTCGATGTGCAGCCGGTCGGCTGAGGCCGGCTCCCGTTCAGCTCTTGTGTCATGATTGTGAAACCGCGGGCAGAGGCGACTCTGCCCGCATCGTTTTAGCCGCCAACCGTTTGCGATAGGCTTGCCCCGCGCGTATGCCCAGCTCCCGATTCATGCTCGCGATCCTCGCTGCGCTCGCGGTGAGTGCCGGCACGGCTGCCGCCGCTGCCGATGCGCCGGAGCGCACGGTCGTCGGCAACATCGTGCTCGCGGGCGGGGGCATGTCGCTCAATCAGGCGATCGCGATGGTCGAGCGCCGCTTCAAGGCACGAGTCGTACGATCCGACGTACGCCAGGAAGGCGACCGCAAGATCTACGTGTTGCGGCTCCTCGATGACGCCGGCAACGCCCAGGTGGTGCGCGTCGATGCGGCGAGCGGGGCCATTCTGTAGCCGGGATATTCCTCGATGCGCATTCTCGTGGTGGAAGATGAAGCAGCCATCAGGGACGGGCTGAAGGCGCGGCTCGCCGCGGCCGGTTTCAACGTCGACGTGGCGGCCGACGGGGAGGAGGGCCTGTTCGCGGGCGTCGAATACCCGATCGATATCGCCATCATCGATCTCGGCCTGCCGAAGATGTCCGGGCTGGATGTCATCCGGCGGCTGCGCGCGCAGAAGAAGGGCTATCCCATCCTCATTCTGACCGCGCGCGATCGCTGGCAGGACAAGGTGGAAGGGCTCGAGGCCGGCGCCGACGACTACGTCTCGAAGCCCTTCCATTTCGAGGAAGTGCTCGCGCGCGTGCAGGCGCTGCTGCGGCGGGCGGGCGGCTGGGCGACGCCGGAGCTGATCTGCGGCCCCATCGTTCTCGACCCGCGCCGGCAGACGGTGATGGTCGGGGACCAGCGCGTCGAGCTGACGACGCACGAGTTCCGCGTGCTCGAGCATCTCATGCTGCGCGCGGGCGAGGTCATCTCCAAGGAGGAGCTGTCCGAGCGCCTGTACCAGGAAGAAGTCGAGCGCGCGAGCAACGTCATCGAGGTGTTCATCGGCCGCCTGCGCCGCAAGCTCGATCCGAACGATACCTTGAAGCCTCTGGAGACCGTGCGCGGCCGCGGCTATCGCTTCGCGATCCCGCGCGGCCCGGGATGACGCGCGAGCCGTGCATTCCCTCAGCCGGCGCCTCCTGCTCTCCGTTTCCGTCTCGCTGGTCGTCTTCTTCGGCGTGACCATCTTCGTGCTCGATGCGAGCTTCCGCGACGTGTCGCAGCGCTCGCTCGAGGACCTGTTGGATGCGCAGATCGTGGCGCTGATTGCCGCCTCCGATCCGCAGCCGAACGGCGTGTTCGCGCCGGCGCAGCGCGATCTCGGGAGCCGCCTCGCGACCCCGCGCTCGGGGCTCTATGCGCAGATTCGCCCGGCCAATCCGGCGGTGCCGACCTGGCGGTCGCCGTCGAATGCCGGGATCGACATCGATTTCGGGCCGCTGCTGCACACTGGTGCGAGGTCGTTCGAGTACACGCGTGTGCATGGCGAGGACCTCGCGATCGCGAGCCGCGGCATCACCTTCGAGGACGAAGCGCGCATCCGGCACAACCTCACGATCAGCGTCGCCGCGAGCCTCACGCCCTATCAGGAGCAGCTCTGGAGCTTTCGAAGGCAGCTGTTTGGCTGGTTCGTGGGGTTGGCCATCCTGCTGCTCGCGACATTGGGCGTCTTGCTGCGATGGGTGCTGGCGCCGGTGCGCCGGCTCGAGCGCGAGATCCACGCGGTGGAGGAGGGCTCACTGCAAACCCTCGGCGGCGGCTATCCGCGGGAGCTGAGTGGCGTCGCGTCGAATCTCAACACGCTGCTGATCGGCGAGCGTAACCGCATGACGCGGTATCGGAACACGCTCGGCAACCTCGCGCACAGCCTGAAGACGCCGCTTGCGGTGATGCGAAGCACTTTGCCTGACGTGTCGTCCGAGGATGCTCGAGTGCTCGCGCGCGAAATCGATCGGATGTCCGCGATCGTCGAACGTCAGTTACAGCGCGCGGCGTCCGGCGGCGCGCTGCTCGGCCAGGCGCCGCTCGACGTTGCCCCGATCGTCGATGAGCTGCGGCTCGCCAGGCTCAAGGTGTACGGCAACCGCAAGGACATGGTGCTATCCGTCGATGTGAAGCCGGGCTCGCAGTTCGTCGGCGACCGCGACGACCTCATCGAGCTGCTCGGAAACCTCCTCGACAACGCGTCCAAGTGGTGTAAGGAACGGGTGCACATCGCCGTCTCGCCGGACCCGAGCGCGCCACCGCGGGAGCGCCTGCGGATCGTCGTGGACGACGATGGGCCGGGCATCGCCGAGGACGATACGGCGCGCGTGCTGGAGCGCGGTGTCCGGACCGACGAGCAGGTGCCAGGGCACGGCCTTGGGCTGGCGATGGTGCGCGACACGGTGGAGCTGTACGGCGGCAGCGTGAAAATCGAACGCTCGGAGCTTGGAGGAGCACGGATTTCACTGGCGTTACCGGGGCGGTGAGGTAGCATCCGCGCCTATATGAGGTCTCCCGTCACCACGCCCTGGCATCCGGCAGGATGGCAAGCCAAACCGGCTCAGCAGCAGCCGACCTACGCCGACAAAGCGGCGCTCGATCACGTCGTCGCGCAGCTCGCGCGGTTGCCGCCGATCGTGGTGTCCTGGGAAGTGGAAGCCCTGCGCGAGCGACTCGCGGCGGCCCAGCGCGGTCAGGCCTTCCTGCTGCAGGGTGGGGATTGCGCGGAGACCTACACCGACTGCGAGTCCGACCAGATCGCGAAGAAGCTGAAGATCCTGCTGCAGATGAGCCTGGTGCTCCTGCATGGGCTCAAGAAGCCGATCATTCGCGTCGGGCGCATGGCCGGGCAGTACGCCAAGCCGCGCTCCGCCGACACGGAGACCCGCAACGGGGTCACGTTGCCGAGCTATCGCGGCGATCTCGTGAATCGTCCCGAGTTCACCGCGGAAGCGCGCGAGCCGGATCCGGAGCTGCTGCTGCGTGGCTACGAGCGCGCGGCGCTCACACTCAATTTCGTGCGCGCGCTGGTCGATGGCGGCTTCGCCGACCTGCATCACCCGGAGTACTGGGATCTCGGCTTCGTGCATCACTCGCCGCAGAGGGCGAGCTATGAGCGCATCGCCGGCTCGATCGCCGATGCGCTGGACTTTTTCGAAGGCATGAGCGGCCGGCGCGTCCACGAGGCGACGCACGCCACCTTCTATGCGAGCCACGAGGGGCTGCATCTGCTCTACGAGCAGGCGCAGACGCGCTTCATTCCGCGCCAGCAGCGCTGGTACAACCTGTCGACGCACATGCCGTGGATCGGCATGCGCACAGCCCACCTCGATGGCGCGCACGTCGAGTACTTCCGCGGCATCTCGAACCCGATTGCCGTGAAGATCGGCGCGGCGATGGACGCGAGCTGGCTGCAGGGCCTCGTCGTCACGCTGAATCCGCAGAATCAGCCGGGCCGGCTCACGCTCATTCATCGATTCGGCGCGAAGGACATCGAGAAGTCGCTGCCGCGCGCGATCGAGGCCGTGCGCCAGACCGGTCAGCAGGTGCTGTGGGTGTGCGATCCCATGCACGGCAACACGGAGACGAGCACCGGCGGGCTGAAGACGCGCCGCTTCGAGAACATCCTGCGCGAGCTCGAGCTCGCGTTTCAGATTCACTCGGAATGCGGCTCGCACCTGGGCGGCGTGCACATCGAGCTGACCGGCGAAGACGTCACCGAGTGCACCGGCGGGGCGCGCGGGCTGGCCGATGCGGACCTGCAGCGCGCGTATCGATCGCAGGTCGATCCGCGGCTGAATCACGAGCAGGCGCTCGAGCTCGCGCTGCTCATCTCCGAGAACCGGCACGCCCGCCGCGCGAGCGGACGCTGACGGACTTCGAGAACAGCTCCGCCGCGCGAGCCGAGCGTTCACGGCTGCGAGAACGGTCACGCCCGCCGCGCGAGCGGCGGTGACGGCCTTGAGAACAGGCCCGCCGCGCTAGCGGCGCGTTCGCAGGGCCCAGAGCGGTCACGCCCGCGCCAGCGGCGCTGAGGGCGCCGGCAGGTCCCGAGCGCTGCGCAGTCCCGCTGCGCGGTGGATGTCCGACAGCCGCACGAACGGGTCGGGCGGTCCACGGCCGCGCGTGGCAAGCGGCGCGGATAATGTCGCAAAACTCGCCGAGACGCTCGCAAGTGCTTGGCGGAAAAACAGTCTTGATGCGTGCCGGCGAGCGCTGCGGCTTGCCGGTCGGGTACCGCACCGTTATCCTGCCGCGCTCTCAGGTCATCGTCACTTCGAAGAGCCCGCCGTTTTGAATACCTCGACGAGCCCGCGGCCCGAGCCGCTCTCGATCGGCGCCCCGGTGCGCGGCGAGAACCAGGCGATTCTGTCTCCTGCGGCCCTGGAGTTCGTGGCCGCGCTGTCCCAACGTTTCAGCCCGCGCGTCGCCGCGCTGCTGAAGGCCCGCGAAGAGCGGCAGAAGCGGCTCGATGCCGGCGAGCTGCCGGACTTCCTGCCCGAGACGAAATCGATCCGCGAGTCCGAGTGGACCGTCGCGCCGATTCCGAAGGACTTGCTCGACCGCCGCGTCGAGATCACCGGGCCGACGGACCGCAAGATGATCATCAACGCGCTCAATTCCGGCGCGAAGGTGTTCATGGCGGACTGCGAGGACTCGCTCTCGCCCACCTGGGACAACGTCGTCACCGGCCAGCTGAATCTCTATGACGCCGTCCGCCGCACCATCGAGCTCGTCGCCGACACGGGCAAGGTGTATCGGCTGAACAGCCAGACGGCCGTGCTCATCGTCCGTCCGCGCGGCTGGCACCTGTACGAGAAGCACATCACGCAGAAGGGCCAGCCGGTTCCCGGCGCGCTGGTCGACTTCGGCCTCTACCTCTTCCACAACGCGAAGGAAGCGCTGTCGCGCGGCACCGGCCCGTACTTCTATCTGCCCAAGCTCGAGGGCCATCTCGAGGCGCGCCTCTGGGCCGAGGTGTTCGACTTCTCCGAGAAGTACCTGGGCTTGCCGCACGGCTCGATCAAGGCGACGGTGCTGATCGAGACGATCCTCGCCGCGTTCGAGATGGACGAGATCCTCTACGAGCTGCGCGACTACATCGTCGGGCTGAACTGCGGCCGCTGGGACTACATCTTCAGCTTCATCAAGAAATTCGCGCGCCGCCCGGACTTCCTGCTGCCCGACCGGCAGGCCGTC
>DASZSS010000173.1:0-5169 GCA_035548535.1 Steroidobacteraceae bacterium | reverse complement strand
GCCTGCCGGTGAGGCGCAATACCGCCGTTGCCGACGAAGTGCTCGACGGTCCGCGCAGCGTGGTGCAACGTGAAGCGTACAACCGCCTGACCGTGCAGATGGCGGTGCTCTACAAGCTGCTCAAGGGAAGCTGAAGATGATCTTGAATCGAGCCGACCAGACCACCGCGATCCGCGCGCTGAAGAGCGCTGCGCCGTACATCCGCATGTACAAGGGCAAGACGTTCGTGGTGAAGGCGGGCGGCGGCGTGTTCGCGGACACCGAGTCGACGCGCGTGCTGATCGAGCAGATCGCAATCCTGCACTACTTCGGAGTGCGCGTCGTGATGGTTCACGGTGGCGGCCCGCAGGTGACGGAGCTCGAAGGCGCGCTGGGCCTGCAGAGCAAGATCGTGCAGGGCCGGCGCGTTACGGACGCGAAGTCCATCGACGTCACCGCGATGGTGCTGAACGGGCTCATCAACACCCGCATCCTCGGCATCTGCCGCGATCTCAACATCGACGCGATCGGGATCAGCGGCGTCGATGCCGGGCTCGTGCGCGCCCACAAGCGTCCGCCCGTGAAGGTGGATGGCGGCGAGGTCGTCGACTACGGCTTCGTCGGCGATATCAACGGCGTCGACACGACGGTGCTGAAGAAGCTGCTCGACAACGGGCTGATGCCGGTCGTGAGCCCGCTCTCCGCCGACGAGAACGGCGTTCTGCTGAACATCAACGCCGACACGGTCGCCGCCGCGATCGGCGCCGAGCTCGGGGCGGAGAAGCTGATCCTGTGCACCGGCGCGCCCGGCATTCTCGAGCGCGTCGAAGACCCGGGCTCGCTCATCTCGTACACGGACCTGCGGGGCTTGAAGCGCCTGCGCGATGAGAAGCGCATCGTCGACGGCATGTTGCCCAAGGCGAAGGCGATCGAGGACGCCATCCGTGGCGGCGTGCGCCGCGTGCACGTCGTCTCGTACAAATCGCCCGAGGGCATCCTCGGCGAGGTGTTCACGAACGAAGGCACGGGCACGCTCATCGTCGCGGACGTCAACGCCATCCCGCCGAACGAGCAGCAGACCGGCGGAGGCGCACCGCCCGCATGAGGCGACTGTGGGACAAGGGCGCGCCGCTCGACGAACGTGTGCTCGAGTACACGGCCGGCGAGGACTACGCGCTCGATGAACGGCTCGTCGCCTACGATGTCCGCGCGTCGATCGCCCATGCCGAGATGCTGTGTGCGCAGAAGCTGCTCTCGGATGCGGACCTGCGTGCCATCAAGTCGGGGCTGGAGGCGCTTGCGGAAGAGCACGCCAAAGGGCTCTGGCACATCGAGCTCGCCGATGAGGATGGCCAGACGGCGCTCGAAAAGCGGCTGACCGCACGCATCGGCGCGGCCGGCGGGCGCGTGCATCTCGGCCGCTCGCGCAACGATCAGGTGCTCACCGCAATTCGTCTGTACCTGCGCGACGCTGTCGAAGCGCTCGCGGCCGGCGCGGACCGCGTGGCCGACGCGCTCGAGCGTCTTGCCGCGCGCGAGGCGACGACGCCTCTGCCGGGTTACACCCACATGCAGCAGGCGATGCCGAGCTCCGTGCCGCTGTGGGCCGGCGGCTTCGCCGCGGAGATTCGCGATGATGCCGCGGGGCTGCGTGCCGCCCGGCGGCGCGTGGACAAGAGCCCGCTCGGGTCGGCTGCGGGCTATGGCACGCCGGGTCTGCCGCTCGATCGAGACGCCACGCGCGAAAAGCTCGGGTTCGCCGTCACACACGAGCCGGTCACCGCCGTGCAGCTCTCACGCGGCAAGGCGGAAGCACACGTGCTGTTCGAGACGGCGCTGCTGATGCAGGACCTGGCACGGTTCGCGGCGGATGTGCTGCTCTTCTACACCCAGGAATTCGCGTTCGTCGCGCTGCCGGATGCGTTCACGACGGGCTCGTCGATCATGCCGCAAAAGCGGAATCCGGACGTCTTCGAGCTGATCCGCGGGCGCTCGGCGGCGGCCCACGCCTGCCTGTCCGAAGCGCTGGGAATCTGCGCGAAGCTGCCGTCGGGTTATCAGCGCGATCTACAGCTCCTCAAGGTGCCGCTCTTCCGCGGCATCGACGTCGCCTCGCGCACGCTCGACATCCTGCCGCCGGCGATCGACGCGATGCAGTTCCGCGTCGAGAACATCGAGCTCGATCCCGCGATTCACGCGGCGGAAGAAGCCAACGCGCTGGTCGTCCGCGAAGGCATTCCGTTTCGCGAGGCGTATCGGCGCGTCGGCGCGAAGCTCAAGGGAAAGGGCTAAGCGCAGCGGTCCGCGACGCAAAACTTGTGCGCGTGTGCGGACTGCTGCGGCGCTGGGACGCGTGCGGTAGACGGGGCACGTCAACGCGGGGCGAGCGGCTTTGTCCGTTCGGGTACGGATTGAGCTTCACGAAGTTCGACTATGCGAATGTCCGTACGAGCAAGGCGAGTGTCGCGGCCGAGCGATGCGGTGACCGTCGCGCTACTGACCCGTGCCTCGAAGGCTGCCGCGAGCAGCAGGCTCGCGATCTCAGCGCCCTCATTTCTCCCAGTCGGGCTGCGCTTCAGGGGCGGCCTTCGCAAAGGCCGGCAGCGTCTCGAGATGTGCGCAGATCGCGCGCAGCGTCGGATACGGACCGACATCGCAGTTGAAACGAACTGCGTTGTACATCTGCGGCACGATGTACACGTCCGCGAGCGTCACGTCGGTGCCGAACATATGCCGCCCATCGCCGCTCGCGCGCTTCGCTTGTTCCTCCAACGCGCGAAATCCTTCCGCGATCCAGTGCGTGTACCAGGTCCTGGTCACGGCGTTCTCCTCCAGCCCGAGCGGCGAGCGCAGAAAATTCAGCACGCGCAAGTTGTTGAGCGGATGCATGTCGCACGCGACGAGCATCGCCATCTCTCGTACGCGAGCGCGCGCGATGCGATCCGCCGGCAGTAGCGGCGGATCCGGATATTTCTCCTCCAGGTATTCGATGATGGCGAGCGACTGCGAGATGACTTCGCCGCCATCCTCCAGCGCCGGCACGAGGCCCTGCGGATTCCGCTCGAGATACTCGGACGCGCGATGCTCGGCCCGACGAAGGTGAACCGGAACGAGCTCGTGTGCGAGCCCCTTGAGGTTGAGCGCGATGCGCACCCGAAACGCGGCGCTACTGCGGTAATAGGTGTAGAGCTTCATCGGCGCAACCTCCTGGAAGGCGACGCAGCTTGCCACTCGCGGCCGATCGCGGGAAGCCGGTAGACTCGCGCCGCTATGAGCATCTGGTACTCGAGTTTCACGGTCGAAGACCTCGCGGATCGCGGCGGCCCGACCATGGTCAGCCACATTGGTATCCGCTTCATCGAAGTCGGCCCGGATTTTCTGCGCGCCACCATGCCCGTCGATGACCGCACGCGGCAGAACATGGGCATTCTGCACGGCGGCGCCTCGGTGGCGCTGGCGGAGAGCGTCGGCAGCGTCGCGGCGAACCTGTGCGTCGATCAAAGCCGGTTCTACTGCGTCGGCCAGGAAATCAACGCGAATCACCTGCGACCCGTCGCCTCGGGCCTCGTCACCGCGACGGCCAAGCCCTATCACATCGGCGCACGCAGCCAGGTGTGGCACATCGAGATTCAGGACGAGCGCCAGCGGCTCGTCTGCATCTCGCGGCTGACGATGGCCGTCGTGGATCGGCGCGCATCGCGTGCTTGAGCGGAGGCGACCGAAACTATCGTTCTCGAGCCGTGTTGTGTAGGGTGATTGCCTGCGATGGAGGTCCCCGCGATGGCGAACGAGACGATCACTGGCGATGTGCCCGCAGCCCAGCCGCTCGATGAGTCGCTGATCGCTTACACCAACATCATCTACGTGCTCCATGCGCTCGCGGTGGTGATTGGAGTGATCACATCGACGACCATCATCGGGAACTTCATCTGCGGTATCCCTTCGATCATCGCGGTGATCATGAACTACGCACGGCGCAGTCAGGTGCGAGGTACGTTCCTCGAGTCACACTTCCGCTGGCAGATTCGCACGTTCTGGTTCGCGCTGTTCTGGGCCATCGTGATCGGCGGCATCTCGTTCGTGCTGGCGTTCGTGTTGATTGGATTCGTGACCTGGATCATCGGCGCGTTGCTGCTCGGGATCTGGGTGGTCTATCGCGTGGCGCGCGGCTGGTTCGCCTTGCGCGACCGGCGGCCGATGTACGTTTGAGGTGATCATGAAGAGTCGGAAACTCACGGCGATCGCGCTCGCGAGTGCTGCGGTCCTGCAGCTCGCGGCGTGCGGACAGAAAGGGCCGCTGTACTTGCCGGATCAGGGTGGCGAGGTCGTAACGCGCCCCGGCGGACAGACACAGTCCTCGCCTTCCACCGAAACGGCGCCGCAACCCTCGACGCAGACGCCGCCGCAAACCCAGCCTGAAGAGCAGAAGAAAAACGAGCAACAGACGCCGCGCTGAACCGCGTCGCGCTGCCGACGCGGTCGGCTGGGCGAGCTCACGCGATCAGTCCGCCCAGCGCCTTCGCGGCCGTGCTATCGGGGAACACCGAGGACTCGAGGGCCGCGCGCGGCACCTGCATGTGATCTGCCAGCAGGCCCTTCACTATCGATCGCAGATCCAACGTGGGTTGGAGATCGCGCCCTTGATAGAGCTGGTGCGGCGCCAACCCGGGCCAGTCTGCGATCACGCGGCCTCCCTGCACAGCTCCGCCGATGAGGAAGGCCGCCGCGCCGGTCCCGTGATCGGTGCCGCGCGTCCCATTGCTCGCGGCCGTACGCCCGAACTCGGTGGCGATGAGAACCGCCGTGTCTTTCCATGCCGGTCCGAGCTGCTCCTGCAGCGTGCGCAGGCCTGAATCGAGAGCGGCGAGACGCGCGGCGAGCTGCCCCTGCGCGGCGCCTTCGTTCGCGTGCGTGTCCCAGCCCGTTGCATCGAATACGGCGATCCGCGGCCCGTCGTTTCGGCGCAAGAAGCCGGCGGCGGCACGAACCACTTCCAGGTAGCGCGCGGCGCCGCGAGCAGCGCGCTTGTCATTGGATGGCGCCGAACTCGGTGCCATTTGTGACATTGCCTCGTCTGCTCCGGCCGGTGGGACATCGCTTGATGAAGCGTCTATCGCGGACTGCGATGCGTCCATCGCGGGCTGCATCGATGAAGAGCTCGAGCCCTCCGTCCCCGCGGCACTCTGCGCT
>DASZSS010000172.1:0-9687 GCA_035548535.1 Steroidobacteraceae bacterium | reverse complement strand
CCGGCGGCGGCGGCTTGTATTCGACGGCAGGCGATTATCTGCGCTTCGCGCAGATGCTGGCGAACGGTGGCGCGCTCGGCGATGTGCGCATCCTCGCGCCCGCGACGGTGGAGGTCATGCGCTCGAATCATCTCGCGCCGAGTTTGCGAACGGGTGAGTTCGGTATCGGCGTTCAGTGCATGCGCGCGGGCTTCGGATTCGGCTACGACGTGGCCGTGTACGACGATCCCGCGCTCATCGGCGTGCCGGTAGGGAAGGGCACGTATCTGTGGGACGGCGCGGCCAGCACGTTCTTCTGGGTCGATCCGACGAACGACGTCGTGTTCCTCGGGATGCTTCAGCGATTCGGCGGACCGGGCATGCCGCCGGTGCAGCTGATGTCTCGGCCGCTCACGTATCAGGCGCTGCTCGATCCATCGAAGTGACCCAGGCGTAGCTCGAGCCGCGCGCCGCGTGCGGCATAATGCGCGCTCGCCGTGCTCTGCTTCGAAAGGACCTCGCGATGTATCAGGCCGCCGCCGATCGCTATCAGCAGATTCCTTATGCCCGCTGCGGGCGCAGCGGACTGCAGTTGCCGCGCATCTCGCTCGGGCTGTGGCAGAACTTTGGCGGCACGGCGCCGTTCGAGAATGCGCGCGAGATGGTGCTGAAGTCGTTCGATCGCGGCATCACGCACTTCGATCTCGCGAACAACTACGGGCCGCCGCCGGGCTCCGCGGAGGAGAACTTCGGGCGCATCCTGCGCGCCGACTTGCGCGCGTATCGCGACGAGCTCGTGATCTCGACGAAGGCGGGCTACCTCATGTGGCCCGGACCGTATGGCGAGTGGGGTTCGCGCAAGTATCTGCTCGCGAGCCTCGATCAGAGCCTGAAGCGGATGGGCCTCGAGTACGTCGATATCTTCTACTCGCATCGGGTCGATCCGCACACGCCGCTCGAAGAGACGATGGGTGCACTCGACACGGCGGTGCGCAGCGGGCGCGCGCTGTATGTCGGCATCTCGTCCTACGGCCCGCAGAAAACCCGCGAGGCCGCGGCGATCCTGCGTGAGCTGAAGACGCCGTTCATCATCCATCAGCCCTCGTACTCGATGCTGAATCGCTGGGTCGAGAAGGAGCTGCTCGGAGTGCTCGAGCACGAGGGCATCGGCTGCATCGCGTTCTCGCCGCTCGCGCAGGGACTGCTCACGACGAAGTATCTCGACGGCATGCCGACGAGCGGGCGCGCGCTCGAGAACGGCTCGTTTCGCAAGACGATGCTCTCGGAGCGCAATCTCGCGAACGTGCGTGCGCTGAACCTGATCGCGCAACGGCGCGGCCAGAGCCTCGCGCAGATGGCCATCGCGTGGGTGCTGCGCAAGCCCGCGGTCACGAGCGCGCTCATCGGCGCGAGCCGCTGGTCCCAGATCGACGAGTGCCTCGGCGCGCTGAACAACCTGCAGTTCAGCGCCGCCGAGCTCGCCGAGATCGACCGCTACGCTGTCGACGGCGACCTCAACATCTGGGCCGCCTCGAGCGCGAACGGCTGATACAATGCGCCCCCGGCGCGGAGGGGTGGCAGAGCGGTTGAATGCACCGGTCTTGAAAACCGGCGTCCTCGCAAGGGGACCGTGGGTTCGAATCCCACCCCCTCCGCCAACAATACGAGGGTCTGTTCCGGACACATCGGTAGCAGATTATTCCGGAGACATGGGTGACACTTTAGCGCCGAAAGGATCCGGTGCGCACTCCATGCGGCCTGACTCCTGATCGAAGAAGCTCAGGTCTGCATGAAGCTGACGAGCCAGATCTGCCCGTCCACCTGGCTACTTGCCGACCTCGTAGGTCAGATCGAGCCCATAGGCCCGTCCCGTTGCGGAGTGGATGAATGACCCACCGAACTCCGGCGCCGGGATCACTTCCGCGAGGTACTGCTTGTCGCCGAGATTGCGGCCCCAGAGGGTCGCGTTCCAGTGGTCGCTCGCGAGCCCGAGGCGCGCGTTGAAGATCGTGTACGCATCGCGACTCGTTTTCGAGAAGTCGCCCGGTGCGCCGAACTCGGTTTGCACCGAGTTGTTCTGCACGGCGCTGAACCACGTCTTGCCCAGCGAGCTGGCTTCCAATCGCGCCACGATCCTGATGCCGGTGGTGCTGACGGGCACCGTGAGATCCAGGCCGCCGTTCAGCGTGTACTCCGGCGCATAAGGCACCTTGTTGCCCGCCGTGTACGAACGCTGCGCATAGCGCAGAATTTCGCTGTCGAGGAATCCGGCTCCCGCGAAGAGCGTCACATACGGACCGGTGCGCCAGCGGACGTCTCCTTCGATGCCTTGCAGCCGCGCCTCGTCGACGTTCGTGACGACACGCAGCAGGCCGAACGGCCCGGCGATGAAATTGAAGATCTGCATGTTGTCGACGCGCGTGTGGTACGCCGCCCCGTTGAACGAAAGGCCATGCTCGGGCAGCTCCGCCTTGATGCCGAGCTCTGCCGCCTTCGATACCTCTTTCTTGAAGTCGTCGTAGTTGACGCCCGCGGTCGTCAGCGAAGGAATGCTCGTCACGGTTCCATCCGGAGCAACGTAACGCAATGTCCCGAGGGACTGCGCGATCGTGGCATTGATGCCGGTGGAATTGAAGCCGCCACTGCGGAATCCATACCCGTATGAGGCGTACGCAGCCCAGCAGTCGACGAACTTCCAGTTGACGGACACTTTGGGTTGGAGCTCGTCGAACGTGCGACTGCGTCTCGGAATGCCGCTCGTCGCGAGCGCCGGGTTCGCCGCGTACGCCGGATTGATGTACGGCGCCGTTGCGCCGCCGCCGAACCCCGGCGTTTGCGCGAATGCGCCCGCACCCGTGGGCACATTGTTGTCGACCGAGCGCTTTTCGGAGTCGTAGCGCAAGGCGAGCGCGAGCTCCATGTTGGGCACGACGTCATACGCGAGTTGCCCGAAGGCGGCAGATACCTTGCTGCGGAAGTCGTCGTCATAGAGCAGGTCGGTTGGATTGGGCCCGGTGGACGGCACGAAGGCCTGCTCGAGCAGCCCGGTTCCCGTGTCGCCGCCCTGCGAGACGACGACGTGGCGCTTGATGTCCGCGTAGTACGCACCTACCAGCCACCGCATCCGCTGGTTACCGGGCGAGGCCAGTCGCACCTCGGCCGACGCGTCTTTCTGATCGCGTTGCTGATACTGGTACCCATCGCACCGTGTCGGGCTGTACGGCGGCAGAATGGATGCCGCACCCGCATAGAACGTCGGCGAGGGCAGCGGCGCACCGGGTTGCGCAACGAGATCGGCCTGGCACCACGGCGTGCGGCCATACAGGCCGAACGCAGCGCTCGTGCCATCCGTGAGGAAGAAGTTCGTTTGATCGTTGTACGCGATCCACGCCGTCAGCGTACCGGCGTCGAGGTTCCAGTCGCCCTTCGCGGAGATCTGTTTGTTCTCCTGCTCGTTGTGCGGAACGATGTTGCTGATGTACTGGAAGTCGTGGGCGTTGACGTTCTGAAAGAAGTCGGGATTGCCGGTGAGCGTGCCGAAGAAGGGCAGTGCGAACGAGCCGTTGAAGTTGATGGCGCCACCCTCGAGCTTCGACCACTTGCCTTTCACGTCGATTGAGCCGTTGTTGCCGACCGTGAAGATGGCGCGCGGCGTGACGCCGTATTCCTTGTAGTAGTCCACGCAGTCGTCGCAGCCGAGAAACCGGTTGTGAAAGAAGCCGTCGGTCTTCCGATAGAACGCGCCGATGCCGGCATTCACACCGCCTCCGAGCGGGCCGGCGAGATACGCATTGGCCTTTTGGGTCCGCTTGTTCCCATACCCGATCGTGCCGGTCGCTTCGAGCGTGTCGGTCGGGCGGCGCGTCGTGATGATCACCGCGCCCGCGACGGCATTGCGACCGAACGTCGCGCCCTGCGGGCCCTTCAGCACTTCGATCTGCTCGACGTTCGCGAGCTCCTGATTGAAGGCGTTCGGATTCGTCTGCAAGACGCCGTCGACCACGAGCGCGAAGTTCGTCTCCGCATCGCGGCCGGTGTTGATGCCGCGAATACTGAGCTGCAGATCGCCGACCTCCGCGGTCTGCACCTGCGCAAGTCCGGCCGTCAGAGCGACGAAGTCACCCGGGCGTTCGATGCCGGCGGCTTTGATATCGGCGGCTGTGAAGGCTTGCACGGTCGCGGGAACATCGACGATGCGCTCTTCGCGTTGGCGCGCGGTTACGACGACTTCCTGCAATACGGACGGGTCCTTGTTCTCTTGCGCGAGCAGCGGTGTCGCCGTGAGGAGCGAGCCGGTTACGGCGGCCAGGGTGAACGGAGTGCGGTGTTTCACGAGTGCTTCCCCTGAATCTTTTTTGGCTTGGACCTAGGGCAGCCGTCCGCGCGGTCCAGGCTGGCATTCAGCCGGCCTGGCTCGTGGGAACGGCGTCGACGATTTCGTCCTGACGAAAGGCGGCCTGCGCCGCGAGGATGTGGGAGCGCATGACCGATGCGGCCCACTCGCCGTTGCGTGCTTCGAGCGCGCTCACGATTTCAAGGTGATGCGAGGCGCTGCGTACGAGATCCGAGTGCTCGTAACGGGAGAATGTCTTCAGTACGAGCGGCGCCTCGATGAGCGCCGGGAGCATCGCGACGAGGCGCGCGTTGCCGGAGAACTCCTGCAAGGAGCGGTGAAAGCGGCTGTTCACTTCACCGATACGCTCGATGTAGCCCGGCGCCTGACGCACGGACTCTTCGTACTGCTGCTCGGCAAGCTTCTTGAGCTCGACGATGCCTGCGGGCGTGATGCGTTCCGCCGCGCGCTGCGCGCCATAAGACTCTAGGATCGCGCGCAACTCGAACACGTCGCGCATGTTGTTCTCGGTCCATTTCGTCACGACGGCGCCGGCGTTCGGAGTTACTTGCACGAAGCCGTCCGCCTGCAGCCGGCGCAGCGCTTCGCGCACCGGCGTGCGGCTGACGCCGGTGGCGTTGGCGATTTCCTGCTCGGTCACGCGCAGTCCGGGCGCGTACACCCCGCGAACGATGCGATCGCGGATCATGAGATAGGCCTTTTCAACGGCTCTAGTTGTATACATTTGGTCTCGACCAGACCTGCAATAGCGCATGATTTTGCCATGCAGCGATCGCATTGTATACAATGCGCCGCCCGCCACCGTCCGCGGACACCGTCCCGGGCGAAAGTGTTGCGAGCGAACGGGAGTGCGACACGCGGTGAAACACCAGATCGAGCTCGTCGAAGTCTCCCCACGTGACGGACTGCAGAACGAGCGGGACGTCGTGGCGACCTTGAGCAAGGCGGAGCTGATCGCGCGCCTGATTGCCGCCGGCATTCGGCGCATCGAGGTCGCGAGCTTCGTCAATCCAAAGAAAGTGCCGCAGATGGCGGACGCGGAGCAGCTCTTTGCCTTGCTGCCGCGCGATCCCAACGTGTGCTTCACCGGCCTCGTGATGAATCGCAAGGGATTCGATCGCGCCGTCGCGGCCGGTTGCAACGAGATCGGCATGGTCGTCGTGGCCAGCGACACGTTCAATCGCCGCAATCAGGGCGCGAGCACCGAAGAGTCCATCACAGCCTGGCTCGAGATCGCGCGCGCCGCTCAGGGTGCGGGCGTTAGGGCCCAAGTCACGATTTCCGCGGCATTCGGCTGTCCGTTCGAAGGCGAGGTGCCGCTCGAGCGCGTTCTCGAGATTGCGCAGCGTGTCGCCGAGGCGAATCCTCACGAGATCGCATTCGCCGACACGATTGGCGTCGCGGTTCCCGCGCAGGTTACCGAGCTGCTGACGCGCGCCCGCGCGGCTCTGCCGTCGAGGCCCCTGCGTTGCCACTTCCACAACACGCGCAACACCGGTATCGCGAACGCATATGCGGCCGTTACCGCGGGCGCGAGTGCACTCGATGCGAGCGTCGGAGGCATCGGCGGCTGCCCATTCGCGCCCGCGGCGACCGGCAACATCGCGACCGAGGATCTCGTCTACATGCTCGAGCGCAGTCACATCGAAACCGGCGTCGCGCTCGGCGCGCTCATCGATACGGCGAAATGGCTGCAGGAACAGCTCGGCCGGCCGGTGCCCGGGATGTTGTCGAAGGCAGGACCGTTTCCGCGCCACACGCTCACGCAAACACGCTGAGAACATTCGGATCACTCATGTCATACCGTCTCGGGGTCGATGTCGGCGGCACGTTCACGGACCTGCTGCTCGTGAACGAGAAGAACGGCCGGAGCTGGTCGGCGAAAGTGCCGAGCACGCCGGCGGATCAGTCCGTGGGCGTTCTGCAGGGCATTGCGCGCGTGTGCGAGAAAGCGGGCATCGAGCCGACCGCCATCGATCACGTCATGCACGGGACTACCGTCGCAACGAACACGGTGCTCACGGGCACGGGTGCGAAATGCGGTCTGGTGACCACGCGCGGCTTCCGGCAGGTGCTGCAGATCGCGCGCTCCTTTGTGCCCGGCGGCCTCGGCGGCTGGGTGATCTACAACAAGAGCCTGCCGATGGCGCCGCTCGCCTGCACGATCGAAGCGCACGAGCGGATGAGCGCGCGCGGCGAAGTCGTCGAAGCGCTCGATGAGGCGCGGCTGCGCACGAACCTGCGCGAGCTGCGGAAGAAGAGCATCGAGGCGCTCACCGTGTCGCTGATCAACGCTTTCGCGAACGACGCGCACGAGAAGCGGATTCGCGAAATTGCACAGGAAGAGCTGCCGGGTGTGCCGGTCTCGATTTCGTCCGAGGTCGTTCCGGAGATGCAGGAGTACGAGCGGACCGTCACGACAGTGGCGAATTCATACGTTCGCCCGCGCGTTGCGCGCTATGTGAAGAGCCTGACGAGCAAGCTGGAAGAGACGACCCAGGAAGTGAAGCTGCACATCCTGCGGTCGGACGGCGGGCTTGCATCGGCGAGCTCGGCCGAATCGCTGCCCGTGAACTTGCTGATGTCCGGGCCTGCCGGCGGCGTCACGGGGGCGCTCTGGGTGGCGCTGCAAGCGGGTTTCCCGAATCTGCTCACGGTGGATGTCGGGGGCACGTCGACGGACGTGGCGCTCATTGAGAACGGCGAGCCGCGACTGCGGCGCGAAACCACGGTCGGCGACGTGACGGTCCGTGCATCGTCGGTGGATATTCGGACCGTCGGCGCGGGCGGCGGCTCGATTGCGCACGTTCCCGAATTGACCAAAGCGCTGCGCGTCGGGCCGCAGAGCGCCGGTGCTGAGCCCGGCCCCGCGGCGTACGGACGCGGCGGCACCGAGCCGACGGTGACGGACGCCAATGTCGTGCTCGGCTATTTGCCACCGATGCAGAAGCTCGGCGGCGAGATGCAACTCGATCGTGCACGCGCGCGGGCGGCCGTGCAGAAAGTCGCTACGGCGCTCGGCCTTTCCGTGGAGGACGCCGCGCTCGGTATCTACAACATCGTCAACGAGAACATGACCGGCGCACTGCGCCTCGTCTCCGTGGAGCAGGGTTATGACCCGCGCGACTACGCGCTCATCGCATTCGGAGGCGCAGGTCCGCTCCATGCCAATGCGTTGGCGCGCCTGCTCGGCTCCTGGCCGGCGATCATTCCGCCGGGTCCCGGAGTGCTCTGTGCGCTAGGGGATGCGACGACAGCCATCCGCGACGAGCGCGCCCGGACGTTCGTACGCAAGTTCAGCGAGACGGACGCGAAAGAGGTCGCAACCATCCTGAAGGAGCTCGCAGCCGAAGCCTCGAAGGAGCTCCAAGAGGAGCGCGTGCCGCGAGCAGATATGCGCATCACGTATCAGGTGGACGTGCGTTATCACGGTCAGGGGCTGCGGCTGACGGTGGTCGTGGACATGAAGGACTTTTCGAAGCGCGGGCTCAACGCGATCTCCGATGCGTTCGATGCCGAGCACAAGCGCTTGTTCACCTTCGCGCTGCCGCTCGAGCACGAGATCGTAACGCTGCGCGCCGCCGCACAAGGAAAGGGCACCACAGTCAAGCGGCCGCTCATTGCTGTGGGCTCGAATAGCCCGAAGGCCGCCAAGGCCGGCGAGCAGAAGATGTACGTTGCGGGCAAGTTCGTGAGTGCCGCGGTATACGATCGCGCACGACTGAAGGCCGGCAACAGGCTAGCCGGCCCTGCAATCGTTCTGGAGATGGACTCCACCACGGTCATCTTGCCGAAGCATTCCGGAACGGTGGATCGCTTCGGAAACATCCTGATCTATCCTGATGGCTACGAGCCGTGCCGCCCGGCTCCGAAGCGCGCCGAGCGTTGAAAGAGAGACGCCATGCCCGCCCGCATCATTCAACGCAAGACTGCACCCTTCAAGAAGCGACCCGTCGATACGGTGACCATCGACATCATCGAAAGCGCGCTGCGCAACGCGCGTTTCGAAATGGACACGGTGCTGTTCCGCACGGCCATGTCGCCGGGAATCCGCGAGCAGCACGATGAGTTCCCGCTCATCGCCAATCCCGAGGGCAAGATGGTGGTCGGGCAGTTCGGCTCGTTCATCTACGGCTTCCTGCAGGGGTATGACGGCACGATCGAGGAGGGCGACGTCTTCCTCACCACCGATCCGTATTCGGTGAACGGCGCGATCAGTCACGCGAACGATTGGCTGCTGCTCACGCCGGTATACAAGGATGGCCGGGTCATCGCCTGGGCCGCGATGTTCGGACACATGACGGACGTCGGCGGCAAAGTGCCCGGCAGTTTGCCCACGGATGCACGGCAGATCTTCGAAGAGGGCATCGTGATCCCGCCGGTGAAGATCTACAAAGCCGGGCCGAAAGGCGCGAGCGTTCTGCAGGAGGACGTGCTGCGCGTCATCCTGCACAACTGCCGCTTACCGCATTGGAATCTGTCGGACTTCAACGCCATCGTGGCCGCGCTACGCACAGCATCGAGCCGCTGCGTCCAGCTCTCGGAGCGTTTCGGCGACGACGTGTTCTACTCCGCGATGGACGCCATGCTCGAGCGCAACAAGCGCGCGATGCGCGAGCTCATCCGGCGTACCGTGCCGGAAACCAAGCAGTACTTCGAGGACTATCTCTGTGACGACGGGCTCGGCATGGGCCCCTATCGCATCGCCTGCAGGATGTGGCGCGAGGGCGATATCTGCATCTTCGATTTCGCCGGCACCGATCCGCAATCGATCGGCTCCATTAATTTTCTCCTGAACGAAGAGATGTTCAAGATGTTCGCCGGCATCTACATGATCATGGTGTTCGATCCGCAGATCCTCTTCAACGACGGCTTCTACGACCTCATGGAGGTGCGCATTCCCGCGGGAACGCTCCTGAAGCCATTGAAGCCTGCGGCGCTCTCGTGTCGCACGCACGCGCTCGGGCGCATCTTCGACATCCTCGGCGGGCTCCTCGGGCAGGGCAATCCCGATTTCATGTGCGCCGCGGGCTTCTCCGACAGTCCGCACTTCATGTATTCGGGCTACGACAAGAACGGCGAGTGGTATCAGCTCTACCAGATCGGCTTCGGCGGCATCCCGGGAAAGCCGTTCGGCGACGGACCCGATGGCCATTCGCTCTGGCCCTCGTTCACGAACGTTCCCAACGAATTCCTCGAAAGCTATTTCCCGTTGCGCATCGATTGCTACGAGACCATTCCCGACAGCGGCGGCCCGGGCAAGCACCGTGGCGGCAACGCGTTGCGCATCGGTTACCGCTTCCTCGAACCGGGTGAGATCTCGATTCACGACGACCGCTGGCTCACGTATCCGT
>DASZSS010000171.1:0-7856 GCA_035548535.1 Steroidobacteraceae bacterium | reverse complement strand
TCTTCATGTCCCTCGTGCCCGGGCGCGTGCTCGGCGCGGAGCTCGCGGCGATCTTCGCGATCTTCACGAGCCAGGCGTGGAACATGGCGTTCAGCTTCTACCAGTCGCTGCGCACGGTGCCGCAGGAGCTGCAGGAGGCGGAGCGCTCGTTCCATCTGTCCGCGTGGATGCGGTTCTGGCAGCTCGAAGTGCCCTTCGCGCTGCCCGGCCTCATCTGGAACACGATGATGTCGCTGTCGGGCGGATGGTTCTTCGTGGTCGCCTCGGAATCGATCGCCGTGGGCCACACGCATGTCGCCTTGCCGGGCATCGGCTCGTACATCGCGACCGCCATCGATCAGCGCAACCTGCACGCAATCGGCTGGGCGATCCTCACGATGCTCGTCGTCATCCTTGCGTACGACCAACTGCTCTTCCGGCCGCTCGTCGCGTGGGTCGACGGTCTGCGCTTCGAGCAGGACCCGGGCGGCCATCGCCCCCGATCCTGGGCGCTCACCGTCATGCGCCGCTCGCGCTTGCTCTCGGCACTCACGCACGCCTTCTACGCGGGCGTGCGCTGGACGAGCTGGGCCATCCCCGTCCGCTCGACGCCGCCGCCTAGCGCGAGCGCGAGGAGCGCAGCCACGCAACGGTCCGGCTTCGTGTGGGGCGTGGCTGTGGTTGCGCTCGTCGGCGTGGCGCTGGCGTACATTGCGCGGATGATCGTGCTCGGATCCTCGCTGAACGATGTCGTGGAGGTCCTCGGGCTCGCGCTCGCGACGATGGTGCGTGTGTTCGTCCTCATCGCGCTCGCGAGTCTCGTCTGGGTGCCGATCGGGGTGTGGGTCGGTCTGCGCCCGCGAGTGATGGAATTCGTGCAGCCGATCGCGCAGTTCCTCGCCGCGTTCCCTGCGAACCTGCTGTTCCCGATCGCGATCTTCGCCATAGTGAACTGGAGCCTGAACCCGGACATCTGGCTGAGTCCGCTCATGATCCTCGGGACGCAGTGGTACATCCTGTTCAACGTGATCGCGGGCGCGTCGGCGATACCGGGCGAGCTGCGCCATGCCGCCGCAAACTTCGGCGTCGGTGGCTGGCTCTGGTGGCGCAAGGTCGCGCTGCCCGCGGTATTTCCGTTCTACGTCACCGGCGCGATCACCGCGTCCGGCGGCTCCTGGAACGCGGCTATCGTCGCGGAGCTCGCCACCTGGGGCGACACGCGCCTCGAGGCGCACGGCCTCGGCGCGTACATCGCCGAGGCGACCGCGGCGGGCGACTTTCACCGCATCGTGCTCGGCATCGCGACCATGAGCCTGTTCGTCGTGACCATCAACCGCTTTTTCTGGCGCCGGCTGTATTTCTACGCCGAGCGGCGCTTCCGGCTCGGGTGAGGGGCGGGCAGTCATGAACGCGGCACCACTCCTCGAAGTGCAAGGCGTGTGCAAGTCCTTCGCGAAGGCCGACGGGGGCGAGCATCGGGTGCTCGAGGGCGTCGATCTGCGCATGACCGAGGGCGAGATCGTCGGCCTGCTTGGGCGCTCCGGCTCGGGGAAGTCGACGCTGCTGCGGCTCATCGCCGGGCTCGATCACCCGAGCGCCGGGGAGATCCAGTACCTCGGGCAGCCGGTCGCGGGGCCCGCGCACGGCATCGCGATGGTGTTTCAGAGCTTCGCGATCTTTCCGTGGCTCACGGTGTTCGAGAACGTCGCGCTCGGTCTCGAAGCGCTGCGCGTGCCGCCTGCGGAGATCCGGCGCCGCTCGCTCCAGGCCATCGACGTCATCGGGCTGGACGGCTTCGAGTCCGCCTATCCACGGGAGCTCTCGGGCGGCATGCGCCAACGAGTCGGCTTCGCGCGCGCGCTCGTCGTGCATCCGAACATTCTGCTGATGGACGAGCCGTTCTCCGCACTCGATGTGCTGACGGCGGAAACCTTGCGTACGGATTTCCTCGATCTGTGGTGCGAAGGGCGCATGCCGATCAAGGGCGTCATCCTCGTCACGCACAACATCGAGGAAGCGGTGCTGATGTGCGATCGGATTCTCGTGTTCGGCTCCAATCCCGGACGCATCGTCACCGAAATCCCGGTGCCGCTACCCCAGCCTCGCAATCGACTCGACCCGAGCTTTCGCGCGCTCGTCGAGCGCATCTACGTGGAAATGACCGCGCGCGCGAGCGGCGCCAATGCGCGCAGCGAGCTCCTCCCCGGACTGGGCATCGGTACGCGGTTGCCGCGGGTGTCGTCGAACCTGCTGTCCGGCCTCATGGAGACCGTCGCGGCGCCGCCGTTCAACGGCGCGGCGGACTTGCCGGAGATCGCATCGGACCTGCAGATGGAGAGCGACGAGCTCTTCCCGGTGGCGGAGGCGCTGCAGATGATGCGCTTCGCGGAAGTGGCGGGCGGCGACATCCGGCTCACCGACGTCGGCCTTGCCTTTGCGAATGCGACGGTGGACGAGCGCAAGAGGATCTTCGCGCGCCAGCTGCTCAACTACGTGCCGCTGGCGACACACATCCGTCGCGTGTTGGACGAGCGGCCGTCGCACACCGCGCGCAAGAGCCGCTTTCTCGACGAGCTCGAGGACTACATGAGCGAGGAAGAGGCGGAGCAGACGCTGCGCGCCGTGGTGAGCTGGGCGCGGTATGCGGAGGCGTTCGCGTACGACGATGAGGCCGCGGTCTTCAGTCTGGAAAATCCGAGCTGACGGCGGACCGTCATCGTGCCGCTAGCAGTGCGCGGCGCCTTCGCGACGGACCGCCGCACGCGCTTCATCAGCGCGGCTCCACGCGCCAACCGCCGCCGAGCGCCTTGTAGACCGACACCAGCGACTGCGCCAACGCGGCGCGACTCTGCGCAAGCTCGTTCTCCACGTCCAGCAGCGTCGTTTCCGCGCTCAGCACGTTGATGAAGCCCACGAGTCCGTTGCGATACTGCGAGCGCGCGATATCGAGTGTCGAGCGCGCAGCCGTCTCCGCGTCGAGAAGGGAGCCGAGGCGGTGCTGCTCGGCATCGAGTCGCGCCAGCGAATCCTCCGCGTCTTGGAGCGCGCCGAGCACGGACTTCTGGTAGGCCAGATACGCCTGCTGCCGCTCCTCTTCTCTCGCCTGGACGTTCGCGCGGCTCGCGCCTGCCTGGAAGATCGGCCAGCGGATGATTCCCGCGCCTACGGTGCTGAAGTGGCGAGGGGAGATGAGCCCATCGATGGAGTTGCCCGCATAGTTCGCGGCGCCGAGGAGATCGAAGCTCGGGTAGAGCGCGGCGACGGCGACGCCGACTTGAGCGGTGGACGCGGCGAGGCGTCGCTCGGCCTGGCGAATGTCAGGGCGGCGGCGGAGCAGGTCCGACGGGAGGCCGAGCGGCATCACTGGTGGTGTCGCGGGAATGGACGTGGCCTTCGCGAGCTCGTTCGCCATCGCATCGGGCTGCTGCCCGAGCAGCACGGCGAGCGCGTGAGTGAGCGCGCGGGCCTCGGCTTCGAGCGATGGCAGTTGTGCGGTGGTGAGCGCCAATTGCGCGCGGGCCTGGTTGACGTCGAGCTCTGTGACGAAGCCGAAGCGGCGGCGCGCGTCGGTGATCTCAAGCTGTTGCTGCTGGCGCTGGAGCGACTCGTTGATCACGCGAATGCGCGTTCGCGTCGCGCAGAGCGTGAGGTAGTCCACGGCGATTTCCGCGGAGAGCGAGACTTGGCCGTCGCGAAGCTGCCAGACCGCCGCATCCGTTGCGGCTTTCGCGGCTTCGATGGCGCGGCGAGTGCCCCCGAAGAGGTCCAGCTCCCAGGTGGCGTCGAACCCTGCGGAGAAGAGCTTGAGGGTCTGGCCGCCGCCGGTGCCGCCGCTGCTGGCGCCGCTCGACTCGGCCGCGGTGTCGCCCGTGCTCGCAGCGCCTGCGCCACTGCCCGGGCCCGTGCCGGTGCCGCTGCTGGCACCGCTCGACTCGGCGCCGCCAACCGCGCCCGGGCCCGCGCCGGTGCTGCCATTCGCCCCGGTGCCGGCGTTACCGTTGGCCGCGCCGTCGCTGCCGCCATTCCCTCCCAGCGAACCAAAGGGGTTCGACCTCGAGTGCATCGCCGCGCCAAGTGCAGACACATTCACGTTGGGAAACTCGCGCGCGCCGGCAATCACCTCCTGCTGGCGCGCTTCGCGAATGCGCGACGCGGCCGTTCGCAGGTCCAAGTTCGATTCGAACGCCCGCGTGATCAGGCTCTGGAGCTCCGGATCGCGAAACTGCTCCCACCATGCCGACAGCTCCGCAGGCTCCGCGGGCGCGGCCGCGCCTTCTGGCGCGCCGACATATCCCGTCGGCATCGGAGTTTGCGGCTCGTGATAGCGCGGCCCGACTGCGCATGCTGCGAGACAGGCAATCAGCGGAACGAGCGATAAGCGAGTCACCGCACGCATCACGAATGCCCCGACGACTTCGAGTTCCGCGGGGTGCTTCGCAGCCAGAACACGACCGGAAACACGACCAGCACGAACACCATCAACACCCAGAAGCAATCGATGTACGCCTGCATCGCGGACTGCTTGAGGACCGCTTGATAAAGCGCCCCCGTGGCCATCTGCGTCGCATCGACTATCGCTTGCCCCTGCTCGGCAAGTGTCTGGGTGATGTGCTCGATGCCGGCGTTGTAGTTCGCGCCGAGTGGGTGGAGCGCTTCGACGTGCCGCGCCTGATGAAACTGCTGCCGGTGCGCGATGAACGTCTGCACCATCGAGATGCCGACGGACCCGCCGATGTTGCGCGCGACATTCAGCAGGGCGGAGGCCTGATTCGAGCGATTTTGCGGCATGCCGACATACGCGGCGTTCGTCAGCGGGATGAACAGAAACGGTATCGGCAGCGCCTGCCACACACGCGCCCAGGCTGCGTCACGGAATGCCATGTCGGTGCTGAGATGTGTCATGTGCCACAGCGCAAGCGCCTCGACGAGCAGCGCGCCCGCAATCAAGTAGCGCGCCTGGATCTTGTCCGCGAGAAAGCCGGCGATGGGCATCGCGATGAGCGTGGCGATGCCGCCGGCCGTGAGAGCAAGCCCGGCTTGGCTCGCGGTATAGCCCATCACTTCTTGCAGCAACTGGGGGATGAACTGCGTCGTCCCGTACAGGATCACACCCGTCAGCAGGATCAGCCCTGTGCCGATCGCGAAGTTGCGATTCCGATAGAGGCCTCGCAGATCGAGCATCGGCTCGGCACACATCACTTCGCGGACGACGAAAGCGAGCAGGGCGACGACTGCGATGATGGCGCTGGCGACGATGAACGTGCTCGAGAACCAGTCCTCGCGCTCGCCGCGATCCATCGTGATTTCGAGCGCCCCGAGACCGGCCGCGATGAGCAGGAAGCCGAAGCTGTCGAAGCCCAGCCCTGTGCGGAGTCGTTCGGCGCGCTCCTGCTGCAGCTTGGGCGGCTCGTTGACGAACGCCTGCACCAGAAACAGCGACAGCACACCGATCGGCACATTGATGAGGAAGATCCAGTGCCACGAGAAGTTGTCGGTGATCAGTCCACCGAGCAGAGGCCCGATGGCGGGTGCGAGGATCAAGGTGACGCCGAACACCGCCATCGCTTGCCCGCGACGTTCCGGCGGAAACGTGTCGATCAGCATGGCTTGCGTGACCGGCTGCAAGCCGCCGCCCGCAATGCCCTGCAGAATGCGTGCGCCGATCAGCAGCGCGAGGCTCGGAGCCATGCCGCAGAACGCGGAAGCCAGCGTGAACAGCGCAACGCTCATCATGTAGTAGCGCTTGCGCCCAATCGTGTCGGAGAGCCAGCCACTGATCGGGATCACCACCGCATTCGCGACGAGATAGCTCGTGAGCACCCAGGTCGCTTCGTCATAGGACGACGAGAGGGCGCCGGCGATGTGGCGCAACGACACGTTTGCGATCGCGGTGTCGAGCACCTCCATGAATGCGGAGATGGAGATGACCGACGCGATCGCCCAAGGGCTGTGCTCACCAGCCGCGGAGCGCTCCGGACTCCAGCCGCTGGACACCGCTTCTGCATTGGCCGACATGCCGCCCGTGCTCCCGCGCTCAGTGCACGCGAATGTTGGGGGTGACCGAAAGCCCCGGCCCGAGCGGGCAGTCGCGCGGCACACGATCGAACACGATCTTCACCGGCACGCGCTGGACGACCTTGACGTAGTTGCCCGTCGCGTTCTCCGGCGGCAGCAGCGCGAAGGCCTGTCCGGCGCCGCGTTGAATGGAATCGACGTGGCCGTTCGCCTCGGCCCCGGGGCACGCATCGATGTCGATGCTCACGTGCTGGCCCGGACGCATGTCCGCGAGCTGCGTTTCCTTGAAGTTCGCAGTCACCCACATCTGTAGCGGCACGATGGCCAGCATCTGCTGCCCGGGCGTCACGTACGAGCCGATCGCGACGCGTCGTTGGGCGATGTGACCGTCCACGGGGGCCACGACCCGCGCGTAGCCGTAGCTCAGTCGGGCTTGCTCGACTTGCGCCTCGAGCACCTTGATTCGCGCCGCCGCGCCGGCGGCCTGCGCTTGCGCGGCGGCGACCGCGGCATTGGCGCTGCGTGCCTGCTGTTTCGCGGCTTTGTACTGTGCGGTGGCGCTGCGCGCCGTCGCGGCGGCTTGATCGAGCTGCGCCTGCGCGACGGCCAGCGGATTCGTCTTCTGTAGCCCGATATAGCGCCTCAGATCACTCTGTGCGTTCTCCGCTTGCGCTTGCGCCGCGGTGACGAGCGAAGTCGCCTGCGCATAAGCGGCCTTGCTGCTGTTTACCTGGGTTTGCGCCTGATCCAGCTCGATGCGAGCAAGCGCTTCTTGCGCCAGCGCTTCGTCGAGGCGCGCGCGCACATCGCCCTCGTCGATGTCGACGAGCCGTTCGCCGGTGCGCACGAGCTCGTTGTCCGTCACGTACACGTGCACGACACGACCGGCGATCTGCGGCGCGAGGCGGACGATGCGCGCGTCGACGAAGGCGTCATCGGTGCTCTCGAAGCGATGGGCGTGCACGCCGAACGCGATCACCGCCGCCACCGCCAGTACCGCGATCACGACGATGAGGACGCGCACGACGGGTCGTCGCAGGAATCCGTGCGCCCGCTCTTTCCGGTCGTTGCCGCTGCTCTCCGCCGCAGACGAATCGTGCTCGTCTTCCGCCATCAGCCCAGACTTCCGCAAGTGCCTCGAGCGGCCGGAGTGAAACAGCGGCGTCTTGGCAGCACGCCAACAGCATTGCGGCGGACGAGGGGTTCGACAGCAACGCGGCGGCGGGATGCGCGGTTCCGCGCCGAGTCGACTCTTACTGCGAGGCATGCGGATTGCTCCGCTTGGCGGCAGTCTTTCCTGCTGGCACCCCATGCGCGCAGTTCTCTGGACGGTGCTCTGTCTGCTCGTGCTCTTCGCCCTGTATGTGGCGTGGGCTTCGCGTCCTGCGATCCACCCGATCGAGGCGCCCGCGGCGAGCGCGTTCGACAAGGCGGAAGTCGCGCGCGGCGCGAGTCTCGCGTCGATCGGCAACTGCAACAATTGCCACACGGCACCCGGTGGTCGCGCGTTCGCGGGCGGGCGCGCCGTGCCGACACCCTTCGGCATCGTCTATTCGACGAACATCACGCCGGATCTGATGACGGGAATCGGCCAGTGGTCCGAAGCCGCGTTCCAGCGCGCGCTGCGTGAGGGCGTCGATCGCGAGGGCAATCATCTGTATCCGGCGTTCCCCTACGACCATTTCACGACCCTGTCGAACGCCGATTGCCGCGCCCTGTACGCGTATTTCATGACGAGAGAGGCCGTACGGGCGACCGTGCCGCGTAACGTGCTGCCGTTTCCGATCAACGTGCGTGAGGTCGTGGCGGCCTGGAAGGCGCTCTATTTCCGGTCGCGGCGTTTTCAGCCGGACCCGCAACAC
>DASZSS010000170.1:0-5671 GCA_035548535.1 Steroidobacteraceae bacterium | reverse complement strand
GAGATGCGGCGCGCACGCCTGGTCTCCTTTCACAATCGCCAGCTCGTGATCCACGATTACGCCGCTCTGCAGAGCGCGGCCGGCTTCAACGCCAACTACCTGCATCTCGATGGCGAGAGGCCCATGGCCCCCGTGCTGACGGAGCGCACCCGAGCGTGACGGACAGCGCGGCGGCGCGTGGACGGCGCCGTCGGATTGCGGCCACGCTTTTTTTTCGCGGAGCATGTCGGCCGACGATCGGACCCGTCGTCCTTGGAGCACCGGGCGACACCAGCCGCCCGCCATCCCTGAACCCATCGCGAACGGAGCCATTCATGAACGCCAATGCCGCCGAGAATTGTCCTGCCGCTCAGACTGCCCCGCGGGGCGGGGTCATCGCCTACTTGACGGTCGATGGCGCCGTGGCCGCGGCGGAGTTCTACGCTCGCGCGTTCGGTGCGGTCGAGCTCGGGCGGCACCCCGTCGACGAGAAGGGCCGCACGATGCACATCCATCTGGTCATCAACGGCACCTCGCTGATGTTGAGCGATGGGTTCCCCGAGCACGGTCATCCAGCTGTGCCCCCGCAGGGCTTCTCGCTGCTCATCCCGGCCACCGACATCGATCGGCAGTTCGAGCGCGCCGTGAAAGCCGGCGCCACCGTGCTCCAACCCGTGCAGAAGATGTTCTGGGGCGATCGTTACGGCGCACTGCGCGATCCGTTCGGCGTCACCTGGGCCATGAACCAGTCCGGCGGCTGATCGTTCCAGGCGGGCGTCTCGTCCCAAGGCGCGCGACCGCTTCGGCCGGCGCGACGCCAATTGCGACGAGCCGCCCGCATGACGCGCCCGCGCTGCTAGGAGGAGGATCGCGGCGTGGCTTAGGGTTCTGTCGCCCAGATAACGGGGAGAACCACTATGTCCGCACGATCGATGCCGCGGGCGATGCTCGCCTGCACGCTCCTCTCGGCAGCGCTCCTGGCCACCGCGAGCGCGCGCGCCGGGGACATTTACGACGCCGCCCTTGCCAATCCCGCGCGTCCCGCGAAGGACGTGAAGCGCGATAGCGCCGACCATCCCGCCGAGTTGCTGCGCCTCGCCGGCATCCGGCCCGGCATGCGCGTGGCCGACTTCATGGCGGCGAACGGCTATTGGACCGAGATCCTGAGCTACGTCGTCGGCCCGCAGGGCCATGTCCTCATGCTCAACAACGCGGCCTACGACAACTGGAGCCCGGGATGGGAGAAGCGCGTCGCGGACCATCGCTTGCCGAACGTCGAGCACCGCACCGTCGATCTCGACAACATGCAGCTCGGCAACGGCACGCTCGACGCCATCGTGATGATCAAGGTGTATCACGATCTCTACTGGGTGGATCCGCGAGGTGACTGGCCGAAAGTCGACGTGCCGCGCACGCTCGATCAGCTCGCGCGCGCGCTGAAGCCGGGCGGCGTGCTGCTGCTCGTCGATCATTCCGCGAAGCCCGGCACGGGCAGCTCGGCCGCAACGCCGCTCCATCGCATCGAAGAGAGCTACGCCCGCAAGGACTTCGAGTCGCACGGCCTCGAGCTCGTGGCCCATAGCGATGTCCTGCGCCGGCCGGACGACGCGCGCGACCTGCTCACGTATGAAGGGCCGGGCGTCGGCAAGACGGATCGCTTCGCGCTGGTGTTTCGCAAGAAGGCGCGCTGAGCCCACCCGGCGCGCGATGCGCGCGATAAACAGAGGCCGTGCCCTCTTGCGGGGGCACGGCCTCGAGTTGGCAAACCCTTCGTTTTTGTTACCGCTTCAGGCGCTCGCCGCGCACCTCAGAACTTCATGCGCAGGCCGACGCGATACATGCGGCCGAGCGTGTCGAAGTAGGTCGCGTTGGTGCCGCCGAAGTTGTTCGCCACGCCGAACGCGGTGATGCCCGCGGCGAACGGCGGCTGCTTGTCGAACAGGTTGTCGACCACGCCGAACAACTGCAGCTTGCTCACCGAGCCGAGGTTATCGAAGGAGTACGTGCCGGACAGCGTGAACACCTGGTAGCTCGCCACCGTGGTCACTGGAATGATCGGATCGCCCAGGTTGTTCGCACCGCCGTCGCGGTTGTTGTAGTCCATCGTGCCGCGGCCGACGAAGCGCATCTGCAGCGTCACGCTCGCCGGGCCCTGCGTGTAGGTGCCGATGAGGCTGCCCGACCACTTCGGCTGCGGCTGGTTGTCGTTCAGGAACGAGTTCGACGAGCCCGTCTGGCCGACGATGTCCACCGGCGCCGTGCGCGGATTGTTCTGGAACACCTGGTGCCACATGTTCTCCGCGAGCAGGCGGAACGACAGGTTGGCCCCGTTGCCGAGCTGCATGCTGTACGAGCCCGAGAAGTCGAGGCCCTTGAACATGTAGGCCGCGCCGTTGAAGGAGAGCGCGCGCACGGTGTCGATGCCCTGGAACGTGCGCACGCTGCCATCCGGCTGCACGACGTCGTACGTCGTGCCGTCGAAGGTGATCAGCGCGCAGTCGGCCGGATCGTTGCGATCGCGGCAGCCGTCTTCCACGTCCTGCACGTTGGCCTGCTGGATCGCATCCTTGATCTTGATTCGGAAGTAGTCCACCGAGAGCTGCAGACCCGAGAGCGCATTGTCCGGGCTCCACACGAAGCCGAACGTCGTCGTGTCGGATTTCTCCGGACGCAGGTCCGGGTTGCCCTCGAGGCTCCAGTTACACGGGTCCGTCTGGAACGGGCTGCCGGTCGCGCCGCAGTAGCCGAACAGACCACCCGCGCCGATCTTCTGCCCGTAGTAGAGCTCGCGGAAGTTGCCCGCGCGCGAGTCACGCGACTGGCTGCCGCGGAAGCGGAACGTGTCCACGACATCCCACAGGCCGCTGATCTTCCACGTCGTGAGATTGTGCGTCTTGTGCAAGCCCGTGGTGCCCGCGAGACCCTGGTTGCGGTACTTCGATTCGCGCAGCGCGAGGTCGAAGCTCACCTTCTTCGCGAACGCGAGGTCCTTCAGCACGGGGATGCTCGTTTCGACGTAGGCCTCGTCGACCTTCACATCGCCCGAGAACGGCTCGCCGTACTGAATGAGGTAGTCCGTGCGCACGTAGGCCGGCTCGTTCGGCTCGAGATTGTGGCCAAGCTCGTCGCGATGCTCGTAACCCACGGCGCCCTGGATCTCGCCGGCGCCCCAGCCCGCGAACAGCGTGCCGCTCGCGTTCACCGCCGCGACCTGCTGCGTGTAGATCAGACGCTCGTCGAGATTGCCGAAGAGATACGCATGCTGCGCCGGCGTGAGCGCCTGTGTGCCGAACACGCTGACCGGCACGCATGCCTGGATCAGCGCGGGATCGAACAACGCGTACTGCGGATTCGTCGGATCGAGCTTCGCCGCACAGACCGGGTCGCCGGTCACCGGGTCCGACACCACGTTCAACGCCAGCGTGGCGGCATTGTTGTGCAGGTTGTCGTTCACGAGCTGGCGGCGGTTCGTGCGGCCGATCTGGTAGTAGCCGTCCCACGACCACGACGACTCGCCGAACTTGCCGTCGAGGCCGATCGAGGCGCGCTTCACGGTGGTCTCGAAGCGCGTGAACGAATCGATCTGCTGGTTCCAGGACTTCGCCACCAGCGCGAACGGCGCGTTGCCGGCATCCGCGAGGATCGGCGCCGCGAACGGATTGGCCGGGGTCACCGGGACGAACGTGCTGTCGACACCGGCCGTGTAGTTCGTCGTCTCGACACGTCCGTAGGAGGCATCCACGCTCAAGTTGAGCGTGTCCGTCAGCGCGAAGGTGAGCGTGCCCGCCGCGACCTTGCGATCCACCGGCGCGCGCAGGTTCGTGTACTTGTAGATCGGGTCGCCGTCACCGCCGGGAACGACGTTCTGCGGCGTGCCGCTCGCGGCGTAGGGCGCGAGGCCGAGATTGAACACGGTGGCACCCGTGCCGGCCGCGTTCGATTGATACAGCGAGTTGGTGCCTGAGAACACGGTCTGCAACACGCCCGTGTCGCTGATCATGTTCTTCCGCAGATTCTCGCCGTAGAGATAGCTGCCGGGGCTGCCGGGGTTCTGGAAGAAGCCGGCGTTGCGCGCGCAGAAGTCGCGTGCGTCGAGGCAGCCGACCGCATCCAGGTCCTCGTACTCGCCGCCGATGACGAAATGCCCGCGATCAGCGGCAAAGCCGTGACCGAACGCGAGCGCGACGTGCTTGTCCTTCGCGTCACTGTGCATCGACTGCTGATAGTCGACGTCGGCGCGGCCGCCTTCGAGCCGCGTGTTGAGGAAGATGTTCTGCACGCCGGCGATGGCGCCCGAGCCGTACGCCGCGGAGGCGCCGCCGGTCACCGTGTCGATGCGGTCGATCAGGATCGACGGAATGAAGTTCAGGTCGACGCCGTCGCCCTGGTTGGTCGGCACGTAGCGCCGCGTGTTCACGAGCGTCAGCGTGCGGCTGCCGAAGTACGGGTTCAGACCGCGCAGGTTCGCGATGGTCGACCCGGTGAAGAAGCTCGAGTTGCCGGTGGTGGTCGGCGTGTTGGTCGAGATGTTGGAGGGAAGCTGCGTGATCGCCTGTCCGACGTTCACGATGCCGAGATTCTGCAGATACGAGGAATCGACGACCGTGGTCGGGTTCGGCGTGTCGAAGTCCGTCGTGCGCTTGATGCGCGACCCCGTGACGGTGATCTCCTCCAGTGCCTGTACGCCGCCCGTCGCCGAGCTCTGTCCCGTGCTGCCCTGATCCGCCGCCTGTTGTGCGTGCGCCGCACCCGCCAAGCTGAGCGTCAGCGCCGCTCCATGCAACACAGCGGCGACTGCCTTGCGAACTCCACTCATGTGCCCCCCTCAAATGAGCCTTGAACGAACTGTGCAACCTAAAATGCTGTGCGTCTTCGCGTCTCGACGAATTGCGCCCCTCTTCGGGCGGCGCGGATTATTGCTATGACGTGAACGCGTCCCGCAAACGATGCAAGGCGCTCTATCTGTCTAGTGGTCGAGCTTGTGGTAACTGCGTCACACGAGCGTATAAAGTTGTGACGAAGTCTTGCGTGCGTGACGCGCGCGCAACATCGCTCTCGCCGTTCATTCGCGGCGCAGGGCGCGAAAATTCTCGCGGAGACAAAACGAGCGTTCGTTGTCAAGCACAACGTTCGCACTTCGAGGACGCGCGCCATGCGCGTACGGCACCGCGCGCGTCGCGCGCGCGCTCGCTTCGATCCGCATCGAAGCGTTGCACCGCCTGGCGAACTATGCTGATGCCATGACAGTACAGATCGCAAACGTGGCGCAGCTCGTCGGCGATCCGGCGCGCGCGGCGATGCTCGCGTCGTTGATGGACGGCCGTTCGCTCACCGCACTCGAGCTCGCCTGCTCCGCGGGCGTCACCCCGCAAACCGCGAGCTTTCACCTGCAGAAGATGACTCGCGGCGAGTTGCTGACCGCGCTCAAACAAGGGCGCCATCGCTATTACCGGCTCGCAACGCCGCTCGTCGCGCACATGCTCGAAGGCATCATGGCCGTCGCCGCCGCGTCCCGGCGGCCCGTACCGGTGCCGCGCATCGACCCGGCCATGCGGCGAGCCCGTACGTGCTACGACCATCTTGCGGGCATGCTCGGCGTCGCGCTCGCCGATGCGCTGGTTTCCCGGCGCTACGTGCTGCTCGATGACGAGGGTGGCGAAGTCACGAGCGCGGGCTTCGAGTTCTTCGCCAC
>DASZSS010000169.1:0-1716 GCA_035548535.1 Steroidobacteraceae bacterium | reverse complement strand
TCTGGCCCAAGGCGCTCGCGCACATCGCCGCGCACGATCCGGAGTTCATCATTCTCCAGTGCGGGGCAGATAGCGTGGAGGGCGACCCGATCACGCACATGCGCTTCAGTCCCGGCGCGCACGGACGCGCGGCGCGCGAGCTGGCGACGCTCGCGGACCGCCTCGGGCATGGACGGGTGCTCGGGCTCGGGGGCGGGGGCTACAACCGGACGAACCTCGCGCAGGCGTGGAACGCCGTGGTCGAAGGGTTTCTCGGGCCGGACCGGTCGATTTGAGGCTCCGGCCGCTGGCCTCCTGAACGCCGTTCGAGGTGGCGCTTCGGAGGCCCGATAGCGGGCGCGCCGACCGATGCACGCTCAGCCGAGCGACCTCGCCCCTGGATTTACCGCCTGCGCCAACCGCCAGCCGGTTACAATCCGCGCCCCCCAGTCAGCCCCCAAGAGAGAGAGCTCACCCATGTTCCGATCGACGATGGACATCGCCTCATTCGACCCCGAGCTGGCCCAGGCGCTCGAGGGCGAACGCCGCCGTCAGGAGGAGCACATCGAGCTCATCGCGTCCGAGAACTACACGAGCCCGCGGGTGCTGCAAGCGCAAGGCTCCGTCCTGACGAACAAGTACGCCGAGGGCTACCCGGGCAAGCGCTACTACGGCGGCTGCGAGTTCGTCGATATCGCAGAGCAGCTCGCGATCGATCGCGCCAAGAAGCTCTTCGGCGCGGACTACGTCAACGTGCAGCCGCACTCGGGCTCGCAGGCGAACGCAGCCGTTTACCTCGCACTGGTGCAGCCGGGCGAGACGATCCTCGGCATGAGCCTCGACCATGGCGGCCATCTCACGCACGGCGCCAAGGTGAACTTCTCGGGCAAGCTCTTCCACTCGGTGCAGTACGGCATTCGATCGGACAACGGCGAGATCGACTACGAGAATGTCCGGCGGCTCGCCGAGGAGCACAAGCCGCGCATGATCGTCGCCGGCTTCTCCGCCTACTCGCGTGTCATCGATTGGGCCCGGTTCGCGGAGATCGCGCGCAGCGTCGGCGCGTATCTGTTCGTCGACATGGCGCACGTCGCGGGGCTCGTCGCGATGGGGCTGTATCCGAATCCTTTGCCGCACGCGGATGTCGTGACGACGACCACGCACAAGACGCTGCGCGGCCCGCGCGGCGGGCTGATCCTCGCGCGCGCCAACGAGGAGATCACGAAGAAGCTGAATTCCACGGTGTTCCCGGGCACGCAGGGCGGTCCGCTCATGCACGTGATCGCGGCGAAGGCCGTCGCGTTTCTCGAGGCGCTGCAGCCGGAGTTTCGCGATTATCAGAAGCAGGTGCTCGCGAATGCGCGCGCCATGGCGGCGCGCTTCATGAAGCGCGGGTACCAGGTCGTCTCGGGCGGCACGGACAACCACCTGTTTCTCCTGAGCCTCGTCGGCCGCAATCTCACCGGCAAGGATGCGGATGCGGCGCTCGGGCGGGCGCACATCACGGTGAACAAGAACGCCGTGCCGAACGATCCGCGACCGCCGACCGTCACGAGCGGTCTGCGCATTGGCACGCCGGCGTCCACGACTCGCGGCTTCAAGGAGCGCGAGATCGAGCTCGTCGCGGACCTGGTTGCGGACGTGCTCGATGCGGAGGGCGCCGAGGCGGCCGTCGAGAAGGTCCGGCCGCAGGTGCTGGACCTGTGCCGGCGATTTCCGGTGTACGGGGCGTAAAGA
>DASZSS010000168.1:0-1679 GCA_035548535.1 Steroidobacteraceae bacterium | reverse complement strand
CCGGATGCGGCCATCCCTTCTTGGGCGGCAGCGCGCGCCGCGTTCCGCGGATCACGGCGGGCACCACCGGGCATCCGGCACGCGCCGCCACCGTGAACGCGCCGGCGTGAAATCGACCCAAGCCCGGCATCGGCGTGAACGTGCCCTCCGGAAAGAACACCAGCGAATGGCCGTTGCTCGCCCTACGCAGCACGCGTCGCGCATCGACGCCGCCGCGATTGCGGTTGAAGCGCTCGACGAACTCGTGCCCGAGGCGCTTCAGGAGCGTGCCGGCCATCGGCACGTCCGCCATCTCGCGCTTGATGACGAACCCGAATCGCGGCGGCAGTGCCGCCGTGAACACGAGCCCATCGAGATAGCTCGCGTGATTCGAGACGATCACGCACTGGCCTTGCGGGATACGCTCGGCGTGCTTGACGCTGAGGGGCATGCCGGCGAAGCGCAGGAGCGCGCGGGACATGGTGCGCGCGATCGCGCGACGGCGTTCGAGCCCGGGTAACACCATGCCGGCGAGCGCGATCAATCCAAGCACGAGGAACGCGACGTATGCATACACGCCGTAAACGGCGCTCGCGAGCAAGCGGTGTGGCGCGGGAGGCACGGGCGAATCGTCGGTGCTGGACTCAGTCATGCGTACGGTTTTCGACCAAGGTCGTGAGGCGTGGTGTGAACTGGTTCTCTTTATGTTAATGCTTCCGTACGGATGTGAAGATCGTCACGCCGAGGTTCGCGAGGTGCTCACCATACTGGCCGGGCTTCTTGAACGGAGCGAGGCTCACCTTGTCCAAACACGCCGCATTAGCCGCCGCGCCCACATCCACTAGCGCCGATTCGACCGATCCGGCCGTGTCCCGCTTTCTGGATGCGGTGTGGATGGAGCGCGGCCTGTCGTCGAACACGCTGGCCGCCTACCGCGCCGATCTTACCGCGCTCTCGCGCTGGCTCGCCGAACGCGGCGTGCCGATCATGAAGACGACGCGCGCGGACCTGCAGGATTTCATCGCGTACCGCGTGCACGCGGGCGCACGGCCGCGCTCGACCGCGCGGCAGCTCTCGAGCTTCCGCCGCTTCTTCCGCTACCTGCTGCGTGAGAATCTGATCAAGGAAGACCCGACGGCGCAGATCGCGATGCCGAAGATCGGCCGCTCGCTGCCGAAGAGTCTGACGGAAGAGGAAGTCGAAGCGCTGCTTGCGGCGCCGGCGGTCAACGATCCGCTCGGCAACCGCGATCGCACGATGCTCGAAGTGCTGTACGCCACGGGCTTGCGCGTCTCGGAGCTCGTGAACCTGCGCGGCACGCAGGTGAATCTGAATCAGGGCGTCATCCGTATTCTCGGCAAGGGCAATCGCGAGCGGCTCATTCCGCTCGGCGAGGAAGCGGTGCGCTGGCTCGCCGAGTTCTCGCGCGGCCCGCGCGCCGAGATTCTGCTGGAGCGTCAGACCGACTACCTCTTTCCCACGCGCCGCGGCGATCGCATGACGCGTCAGGCGTTCTGGCACATCATCAAGCGCTACGCGCGCAAGGCCGGCGTTGCCAAGGAGCTGTCGCCGCACACGCTGCGTCACGCGTTCGCGACCCATCTGCTCAATCACGGGGCGGACCTGCGCGTCGTGCAGATGTTGCTCGGACACAGCGACCTCTCGACGACGCAGATTTACACGCACGTGGCCCGGGAGCG
>DASZSS010000167.1:0-3264 GCA_035548535.1 Steroidobacteraceae bacterium | reverse complement strand
TGGAGGTGCTGAACGCGATCTACGAAGAGGACTTCCTCGGCTTCTCGTATGGGTTCCGGCCCGGGCGCAGCCCGCATCAGGCGTTGGATGCGCTCACGGTCGGGATCACGACGAAGAAAGTGAACTGGGTGCTCGATGCCGATCTGCGCAACTTCTTCGACACGTTGAAGCATGCGTGGCTCGTACAGTTCATCGAGCATCGTGTGGCGGACAAGCGCATCGTGCGGCTGATCCAGAAGTGGCTCGCCGCCGGTGTGCTGGCAGAGGGCAAGCGAATACAGAGTGAGGTCGGGACGGTTCAGGGTGGGAGCATCAGCCCACTGCTGGCGAACCTCTATCTGCACTACGTGTTCGACCTCTGGGTCCAGCGATGGAGGAGCAAGCAGGCGCGCGGCGATGTGACCGTCGTCCGTTTTGCTGATGACTTTGTCGTGGGGTTCCAGCATCGAGTCGATGCCGAGCGGTTCCTCGCCGAACTGCGCGAACGCTTCGCGCGCTTCGGCCTTGAGCTGCACCCGGAGAAAACGCGGCTCATCGAGTTCGGTCGCCATGCGCGGCAGAGGCGAGGGGATCGCGGTGATGGGGGAGCGCCTGAGACCTTCAACTTCCTCGGCTTCACGCACAGTTGCGGGAAGACGCGTAAGGGCGGGTTCACGGTGCTGCGGCAGACGATGCGAACGAGGTGGCAGGCGAAGCTGCGCGAGGTGAAAACCGAGCTCCGGCGGCGTCTGCACGAGCCCATTCCGCAAGTCGGCGCGTATCTGCGCGCAGTGGTTTTTGGCCACGTGCGCTACTACGGCGTGCCGATGAACGGCCCCGCCATCGGGGCTTTCCGTCAAGCGGTGGGGAAGTTGTGGTGGCGCATCCTGCGCCGGCGCAGCCAAGGCAATCATCTGCCGTGGCGTCGCATGCAGCCGCTGCTGCTGCGATGGCTCCCACCCGCTCACATCTGTCACCCCTATCCCCTCGTGCGCCTGGGCGTCATTACCCAAGGTGGGAGCCGGATGCGGTAGTGCCGCTCGTCCGGATCTGTGGAGGGGGTGCTCAGCGATGGGCATTCCTACTCCAACTCGCGCGCCTCACGTCGTCTTCTTCTCCGCGCCTTCGGCGGCGAACTGGAAGAAGTGTCCATCGGGGAAGGTGAGCTTGGTCATGAAGCCGAGGTGCTTCGTGCCGTCGCGGGCCGGGAAGACGACCACCGTGACCGTCTCGCCGTTGCCCTCGAGCATCTTCTTCGTCAGGCCGGCCTTGCGCGCCATGCCGACCGGCACGCATTCGAGGTGCCACTGCTCGGTCGCGCCGCCTGTGCTCTTGACGTCGAGCCAGATGTAGATGTGCGGATTCACCCAGTCCACTTTCGACACCACCCCGTTCAACGTAATGGTCTTGTGGACGTCGAACTCACCTGCTACGGAGTGATGGGCAACCGCGGTGCTCAGGAACAGGGTGCCGGCGAGCAGCGATGCGATGATTTTTATCACGGGTCATTCCCTGGATGACGCACGCAGCAGACAGTGCGTGCACCTTATAATCCGCGGCGACTTTGCGGTCGAGGGGGCCGAGACTTGAACGATACCGCCAGCCACTACACGGCCGAGGAACGCAAGCTCCTCCGCACGTCCTACCGCAGTCTGTTCCTCGCTTCGATGTTTGCCATCTGCTGTTTCAACTTCGCGGACCGCGCGGTGTTCGCCGTGCTCGCGCAGGCCATCAAGGTCGATCTGAAGCTCACGGACTTGCAGCTCGGCCTCGCGCAGGGGCTTGCCTTCGCCGGGTTGTATTCGGTCTTGGGCATTCCGTTCGGCTGGCTGTGTGAGCGGTTCAACCGCGTGCGCATCGTGGCGATCGCGACGGCCATCTGGTCGTTCAGCACGGCGTGCTGCGGGTTCGTGCAGAGCGCCTGGCAGATCATGCTCGCACGCTCGGGCGTGGGTCTCGGCGAGGCCGGATTCGTGCCGGGCGCGAGCTCGCTGGTGGCCGACCACTTTCCTGCGACGCGCCGCGCATCCGCCATGTCCATCGTCATGCTGGGCACGCCCGTGGGCACATTCCTCGGATCGGTCATCGCCGGATGGGCAGCCGACGCCTGGACGTGGCGCACGGCGTTTTTCGTGCTCGGCTTGCCGGGGATCATCGCCGCGCTCTTCGTCTGGCTCGTGCTCCGGGAGCCGCCGCGCGGGCTCGTGGACAACGTGCCGAAGTCGCCCGCGCCGCCGCCGGATCTCGCCGCGTTCTTCTCGCAGCTCGTGCATCGTCCCGCGTTTCGGTACGTGATCATCGGCGGCGCGCTCGCCGGGTTCGGCATGACGTCGATCTCGTCATTCCTCGCGGTGTTTCTCGCGCGCGTTCATCACCTGCCGATGCGCGAAGCGGGGGCGCTCTATGGAACGATCTCCGGGTCCGCTATCGCCATCGGCCTCATCATCGGCGCATTCAGCTCGGACTGGCTCGCGCAGCGCGACCGCCGCTGGTCGGCGTGGATTGCGACGATCGGTCTCACGGCGGCACCGCTCATCTACTTCGTCGCGTTCCGGATCGAGGCGCGAGTGCCGGCGGCCATCGTGCTCACCGGAGCCGCCGCGATTCTGCTGCTGTTCTACGGCCCGACGCTCGGCATGATCCAGAACCTGCTCGAGCCGAAGATGCGCGCGACGGGCGTCGCGCTGTTCACGACGCTGTACACCGCGATCGGGGCGGGCCTCGGGCCGACGTTCGTGGGCTTCATGAGCGATCGCTTCACGCAGACCGCCTTCGGCAGCGGCAACTTCAAGCAGATCTGCCCGGGCGGGGTCGCTCCGGCGGGCGCGCCGGAGACGCTGATGCACGCGTGCACGAATGCTTCGGCCATCGGTGTGCAACACGCGTTGACCGCCGCTGTATGTGTGTTCTGGCTGGCCGCAATCTCGTACTACATGGCATCGCGGACGTTGCGTCGGGACCTCTACGTCGCACCCACGGCATCGTGAGACGTGCCTTTTTCGACACACGAAAAAATTTTGTGCGGGTAAATTTTGCCGCTCGCACGGCGCGACGCCTGCACCAGGATGAGTCGGCGCGTCGCCAGGCGCGTTCTAAGCTCTTGCGCGACGGAGCAAATTCTTTCGCCGCGGCGTAACCCGAAGAGCGCGCGGAATACTGTGCGCGCGATCACTGTGTCCAGGCGCAGACAGTTGAATTCGCTCACAGACCCCGATTAACTGCGCGCCGTCGCAAATCGGCAAACCCGTCGTAAGGCGGGGACGCAAAGCCTCCGGTCCTCGAGAG
>DASZSS010000166.1:0-8170 GCA_035548535.1 Steroidobacteraceae bacterium | reverse complement strand
CACGCGCACGGCGACGACGCCCACGCCGGGCACAGGCACGGCCCGGGGCTTGGTCTCACCTTCCTGCGCATCGCCGAGTCCAGCGAGGCCGCGCTGGACGCGCAGCTCGGCCAGGTGCAGCGCGTATTCGCCGAGACGCCGGTCGACGTCCCGTGCGGCGGCACCTTCGAGCCGAGCGCGCACCTTTATCGCCTGGACACGGGTCACGAAGGCGCGGAGTTCACGCTGGACGTGAAGGAGCCCGGCACGTATGCGGTCTATTGCGAGCACCTGCCCCAGGAGCTCGCACTGCGCTTCGAAGGCTACGCACCGAAAGCCGAGCGGCAGTACGCCTCGCACCATCATCACGACGACGAGATCACTTCGATCGGCATTTCCGATCCGCGTCCCCTCGATCCGAAGAAGCTCGACGACTGGCTCGGCTATCTACTGCAGAGCCAGGGTCAGGACATCTTTCGCATGAAGGGCGTGCTGAACATCCAGGGCGAGGAGCGGCGCTTTGTCTTCCATGGCGTGCACATGATGTTCGACTCGAAGCTCGAACGGCCCTGGGGGCGCACGCCGCGGCAGAACAACCTCGTGTTCATCGGCCGCAAGCTCGATCGCGCCGAGATCGAAGCGGGCTTCGAGTCCTGCGTGGCCGCATGACCGCGGTTCTCACCGAGCGCACGAGCGTCGCGCTCGATACATACGTGGTCGATCTTGCATGGTCTCCCGACAGCCGCGCGGTTGCCGTGGCGGGGGGCGAGGGCGCGGTGCTGCTCGTCGAGGATGTCTCGCAAAAAGCTCGCGCCCGAGTGCTCGGCGAGCACGCGATGGGCGCCATTGCGGTGGCCTGGCAGCCCGGCACGAAGCTGGTCGCGTCGTCGGGACAGGACGGCTCGGTCGCCCTGTGGGATACCGCGCAGGCGACCGAGCTGAAAAGAGTACAGCCGGGAATGGCCTGGACCGAGCGCATCGCCTGGTCTCCCGACGGCAAGCTGCTGGCCGCCGCGACCGGCAAGGTGCTCACGTTGTGGACGGGTGCCGGCGAGCTCACGCACAAATTCGAGCCGCTGCCCGCGAGCATTGCGGCGCTCGCGTGGGACAAGCCGGGACGCGATCTCGCCGCGGCCATTCAAGGCGGCGTGGCGGTCCATCGGATCGAGCCGCCACAGTTCAGCGTGCGTCGCTACACGTGGCCGGCCGCGTGCCTCACGGCGGCATTCAGCCCGAACGGCAAGTTTCTCGCCACCGGGACGCAGGACGGCACGGTGCACTTCTGGAATCTCGTCACGGGCAAGGACTCGCAGATGCGGGGCTACTCGTCGAAGGTTCTGCAGACCGAGTGGAGCGCGAACGCGCGCTATCTCGCGACGGTCGCCGGCAACGACGTCATCGTGTGGGACTTCGGCGGCAAGGGGCCCGAAGGCACCCGACCGCTGGAATTGCGCGGGCACACCGAGCGCATCACCGCGCTCGCTTTCCAGCCCAGCGGGCCGTATCTCGCGTCGGCCGGGCGCGATTGGCGCATTTCCCTATGGCAGCCCGGCAAGGAAACGACCGCCGTGGATGCGCATCTGACCGGCGGCGAGATCAGCGCGATCCGCTGGTCGCCGGACGGCAAGCGACTCGCGGTGGGCGAAGCGAAGGGCCGCCTGACCTTCTACGACTTCGTCGAGCGCGCGGCGGAGAGCAAGAAGCGCTGACGAGCGCTCGAGGAGCTCTCGGTCGTCAGGATGTCGGGGAGCCCAGCTCGATGGCCGGTCGCGCGGTCGCCAGAATGCGGCGCGCACGCACGAGACTCGCATACGCATTCACTTGGCTCGTGAACGCCTGCGTCCAGGTGAACTGCTTCAGCACGCGAGCCCGCGCCGCCGCACCCACGGCCTCGATATCGCGCTCGTAGAGCGCCACGATCGCCTCGGCCATGCTCGCGGCATCGGCGGGCTCTGCGAGCTGCCCCACGCTCTCGTCGACGATCTCCGGGATCGCGCCGGCACGCGCCGCGACAACGGGGCGTCCGCAGGCCATCGCTTCGAGCACCACGAGCCCGAAGGTTTCTTTCGTTCCCGCATGCACGAGCGCATCCACCGATGCCAGCCACTGCGCGAGCTCGGCGCTGTCACGCCGATACGGGACCATCGTGATGTTAGAGGTCGGGCGCGCGCTCCGCCCGCCGCCGATCAACAGCAAGTGATACGGCGCACCGAGACGCGCGAACGCTTGCAGCAGCACATGCAGGTTCTTCTCGCCCGAGAAACGCCCTGCATAGGCGAGTAACCGCGTGTTCTCCGGTAATCCGAGCTGCGCACGCAGATCCGCAGTCCGTCGCACCGGCGAGAACACCTGCGTATCGACGCCGAGCGGTTGATGAAGCGTGTGGAGCACGCCGATGCTGTTGAGGAAGTCGCACATCAAGCGACTCGGCGCGAACACCACGTCGAATCGTTCGTAGAGCCAACGTGCATAGCGTCCGAGCACGCGTTCGCTCATCTTGCCGATGCGGCGGGCGATGATCGCCGGCATGTTCGAGTGATAGAACGCGGCGAGCGGAATGTTCCGCCGCTGCGCCACTCGCCACGCACACCACGCCGGGTGAAAGGCATCGCCGACCTCGATGAGGTCGGGCTGAAGCTGATCGAGCAGCCGCGTCCAGCGGCGCGGATTCAGCGGCAAGCGGTAGTTGAAGGTTCCAGGCCAGGGATAACCCGGTACGCTCGACACGGCGCCCGGCTCGATGCGCTCGACCTCACCGGGGACGAGAATGGAATGCTTCCAGGTGGTGTTCGCGCGTAGCCACTGATGCTTCGCGGTGAGATAGCGCTTCACGCCCCCACTCGTCGGTGAATAGAACAAAGTCGTATCGACGAGGTGCATGTCGCTCCACCAAAGAATGCGCCGCCGTGAGCAGCAAACTTTGGGCCCGCATTGCACCTTCCTGACAATTCCGTGTCAAGGAGATTGCGGTCGGCAGGGGACGCGAGCAGCCGATATCGCTGCTCGCTCGTGCGTCCTGACTAATGCGCGCTCCGTGCGGCTCCGCGAATGCAAGTGCGTTTGTGTCTCGTGTGCTCGGATGCACGCGCGACGAGCCCGCACATTGCTTGCCCGCGTGGACTCGCGGCGCGACCCGCACAGATCGATCTTCGCGTATCCGAGCGCTGCTCGTTGAGCAGCGTCTGACTGCAATAGTTGGGTCTTAAAGTGATCATGCGAACAGCGTACTCACTTGCTCGATCGCGCGTGAGGAGCATGTCTCACACAATTGCGATGTGCCGGGCAGTGTCCTGCACACGTGCGTGGATACTTGCGACAGTCCGTGACACTTACGTCAACTTCGCACCGGGTTGTCGGGCGGCGCCGACAACTGTCGCCACGGCTCTCGACGCCATTTTTGAAGAACGACGGACGAGTCCCGAGCTGCGCATTATCGATTCCGCACCCTCGGCGCGAAGCTTGCGACGGCCCTCGTGCGGGTGGACGGCCTCGACCGCCACCGGTGTAACGAACCTTGCAGCGGTGAGGCAGCTCACGCCGACGAAGTGCGGCAATCGAACGTCGAGCGGTGGGTGCACCGTCGCACCTCTTCCGCGTTCGGCGGTCTATTCCGCTTCCTGGAAGGTTGGATCGAGGGTGTAACGTGCGCGCGTTTCGGAGACTGGGCTCTTGGGTCGTTCTGGCTGCGATCGTGCTGGGGGTAGGGGCTGCCTACGCGCGCTCCGCTCGCGGTGCCCCTGCGGAGCACCTCGTCCTGGTTGCCGGCGCAACCGGAGGCACGGGCCAGGAAGTCGTGGATCAGGCCTTGAGCAGCGGTCTGCACGTCCGCGCGTTGGTGCGCGACGAGTCCAAGGCTCGCATGCTCTTCGGTGATCGCGTGCAATACGTGACGGGTGATGTGCGCGAGCCGCGGTCTCTCAGGAAAGCAGTGAGGGGTGTGGACGTGGTCATCTGCGCGTTGGGCTCCAACGTGCAGCGCGACCCGGAGAACAGCCCCGAGCGCGTCGACTACGCGGGCGTGAAGGCCCTCGCGGAAGCCGCGAAGGCGGCCGGTGTCTCGCAATTCATCCTCGTGTCATCGATGGGTGTCACCCATCCCGGGCATCAGCTGAATGCTATGCTCGACAACATTCTCGAGTGGAAGCTCAAAGGGGAAGACGCCGTGCGTGCGACCGGGATCAACTACACCATCGTCCGGCCGGGCTCATTGACGACCGAGCCGGGCGGCCAGCGCGGCGTGCGCATCATGCAAGGCGATCCGCTCGATGGCGAAGGCACCATCTCGCGCAGCGACGTCGCCGCCGTGCTGGTGAGCGCGGTCGGCCGGCCGGAGCTCTACGGCAAGACGTTCGAGATCGTCGGCGACAACGGGTCACCCCGCATCGAGTGGGCCAGCCTGTACACCTCGTTGCAGCCGGATGTCCGCTGATCCAGGCGCACGGGGCGGCGCCTCTCGCTCCGGTCTCGGCAGGTTCATCCAGCGGCTCATCGTCGTCGAGGCGCACGAGCTGCCGGCGCTGCTCGCGGCGTTCGCCGGCCTGTTCTTCATGTTCGCGAGCTACACGATGCTGCGGCCCATCCGCGAAACCATGGGCATCGACTCGGGCGTGGAGCAGCTCCCGGCGCTCTTCTGGGGCACGTTCATCGCGATGCTGCTGGTGCAGCCGGTCTACGGCTGGCTCACATCGCGCTACCCGCGCACCAAGTTCCTGCCCTGGGTGTACGGGTTCTTCACCGCCAACATCCTCGCGTTCTGGCTGTGGTTCAACCTGCAATCGGATCACACGTGGATCGCGCGCGCCTACTTCGTCTGGGTGAGCGTCTTCACGCTCTTCATCGTCGCGGTCTTCTGGAGCTTGATGGCGGACGTGTTCACGCGCGAGCAGGCCGGTCGCATGTTCGGCTTCATCGCCGCGGGCGCGAGCACGGGCGGACTCGTCGGCCCGTTCCTCGCGGGCCGGCTGGCAGTGCCGCTCGGCACGATCAATCTGCTGCTGATCTCCTCGGTGCTGCTCGCGACTTCGCTCGTCTTCATACTGAAGGTCATTCGCTGGCACCGGCAGCACGGCGTCACGACACGCGCCGGCGAGGGTGAGCGCGCCCTCGGCGGGACTTCGCTCGCCGGCTTCAAGATGGTGGTGAGCAACCCGTACCTGCTCGGCATCGGGTTCTTCGTCCTGCTGCTCACGTGGGCATCGACGTTCATGTATCTCGAGCAGCAGAAGCTCGTCGCGCAGGCGTTCACCTCGCGCGATGCGCGCACGCAGTTCTTCTCGAACATCGACTTCTGGGTGCAGGCCTTCTCGCTCTTGACCCAGGTGCTCATCTTCGGCCGCTTGTTCAAGCGCGTCGGCCTCACGCCGATGATCGTCGTCGTGCCGCTCCTCATGATGCTCGGCTACGCGGCGTATGCGCTCGTGCCGACGTTCGTGGTCGCGGTCGGCGTGATGATCGTGCGGCGCGTGGGCGAATACTCGATCGCCCGACCGTGCCGCGACACGCTCTACACCGTCGTGTCGCGCGAGGAGAAGTACAAGGCGAAGAGTCTCATCGACACGTTCATCTACCGGGGCGGCGATGCGACCAGCGGCTCGATTCACCAGCTTTTCTCGACGACGCTCGGGGTCGGCAGCTCCGGCATCGGCTGGCTCGGCGCAGCCGTGTGCGCAATCTGGGCCGCGCTGTCGTACTCCCTGGGGCGGGCGAACGAAGCGCGACGGGCGCCGGCGCCGATGTCCGGCACCGAATCGAGTCACGCGTAGGCGTCAGGCCGCGGTGACCGCGGGGCGCGCGCGGGCTTCGCGCGCGTTGCCGAACGCCTCGATCACTTCTTCCGCGCTGGCGAAGCGCTGGTCGCGCGACTTCGCCAGCATGCGGTCCAGCATCGGTTGATAGATGGCGTGCCGCTCGGGCAATTGCGGCACGGGTGCGTTCACGTGCTCCTGGAGCACTTCGATCGCCGACGAGCCGGCGAACGGCTTCTTCCCCGTGAGCATCTCGTAGAAGATGATGCCGAGACTGTAGAGATCGGTACGCGCATCGAGCGGCTCGCCGAGCGCCTGCTCCGGGCTCATGTAATACGGCGAGCCGCGCAGCACGCCGGTCCGCGTGCTCTGCAATCCACCTTCCAGATTGCGCGCGAGCCCGAAGTCGATCAGCGCGACGTCGTCGTTCTCCCGCAGCATCACGTTCGGCGGTTTCAGATCCCGGTGCAAGATGCCGGCGTGGTGCACGACGCGCAGGGCGGACGCGATGTTCTCGACGAAGCGCAGCGCTTCGCCTTCGCTGATCCCGCGGTGCATGCGGCTCTTGAGGTCGCCGAGGGGGAAGTATTCCATCGCGAGATACTCGCGCCCGGCGTGCACGCCATAGTCGTGCAACTCGACGACGGCCGGATGGCGGATGCGCGCCACCGCTGCAAACTCGCGCTCGAGAATCTTGTGCGAATCGGAGTCCGCATCGCCGAGGCTGACCTTCAGCGCCACATCGCGCCCGAGCGACTCGCTGTGCGCGAGATACACGACCGCCTTTTCCGACTCGCCGATGGTGGAGCGGATGGAATAGCCGGGAATCAGATCGGCCGGCGGCGCGCTCGTGGCTTGCGTCACGACGGGCGCGGCGTGATCGCCGCTCTGCGCCAGCTTCGCGCGACGCGCCACACGCCGCTCGACGCGCCGTAGCGCGAGCCGCACCGAGCTCTTCAGGCGATCCGGCGTCAGGAGCCGCTTCGGCAGATAGTCCACCGCGCCGAGCTGCAGCGCGCGCACGGCCGTGAGCTCGTTGCCTTCCTCGGCGATCGTCAGCACGGCGGGAAAGGTCGGGCGCGTGCGAAAGTCGCGCAACAGCACGATGCCCTCGGACCTCGGGTCGTCCGGGTGCTCGCCGTACAGCGAGCTGAGGAGCACCAGTTCGCACTCGTCGTAAGTGAGCGTCGGGATCGCGCGCGCGAACTCATCCGGAGTCAGCAGCGACAGCGTCGCATCGGGGTAGACGACGCTCAGATGGTGCCGTAGCCACTCGGCATACCGCGGGTCCTTGTCCACGATGATCAGCCGGTGCGTCATCAGCGTTCGAGCCGTCATCAGGGTTCCATAGCGAAACTGATCCGCACCTTGGCACGCTGCTCGATCGGCTTGCCGTCGCGGAAGACCGGCTGGTAGCGCCACTTGCGCACCGAGGCCATCGCCGCCTGCTCGAAGATTCCGGCGGGCTCGGCGCCCGCGACCGTCACGTCGCCCACCGAGCCGTCCGTGCGTACCGTGAAGATGATGTCGACCCAGCCTTGCGTGCCGCGCGCGCGGGCCGTTTCCGGATATTCCGGCGGCGAATAGCGCGTGCGCGTCAGCGCTTTCGCCGTGACGACCTCGTTGCGCGCCGCGTTGGCTTGCGCCGCTGTGATCTCGCGCTCGACGGCCGCCGTGCCGCTCGCATCGATACCGATGTCGCGCGCTTCGCCCATCCAGCGCCGCGCGGCCGCGAAGTCCTGCCGCCCGATCGCACTGCGCGCTTCTTCGAGCAGCCTGGCGCCGAGCGCCTGCCGCGCGAGCACGGTGGAAGGATGCGTCGCTTCGGCCTGAACGAGCTGCGTGAGATAGAATTTCGCGCTGTCGTTCGGCGGGTCCACGAGCCTGCCTTGCGCGAGGCGCTGATTGAACGACTGCGACAGCTTCGCCATCGATTCCGCGCGCGTCGCGATGCGCATGCGCTGCAGATCGCGCGTGAGCGCGGTGATGTCGTCGCGGGACACGCCGGCATCCGTCGCGGCTTGAATCCACTTGTCCGCGTCATCCGCGTTGCCCGCGGAGATGGCGCTGCGCGCCTGCGCGACGATGCGATCCGCGAGCTGCCGCTGCGCTTGCCGCACGTCCGGATTGTTCGGCGCGATGGCGCGCGCGGACTCGATGAAGAAGCGCGCGTTGTTCTGCGCCGGCTCGACCAGCGCGTTGCTGCGGATGCGATCCGACGCGCGGCGCAGATACTCGCTGACCTGCTCCTCTACTTTCTTCTGCGCGATCTGATTGCGGGCCTCGGCGAACTGCTGAGTGCTGCCGCCGGTGACGCTCGCGCGGTCGAGCACACGAATGGCTTCGTCGACGCGGCCCTTCTCCGCCGCCGAGCGCGCCTGCGCGAGCAGCAGGCGCTCGCGCTCCTTGCCGATCTGCGTGGTGAGGAACGCAACGCGCACGTGATC
>DASZSS010000165.1:0-3119 GCA_035548535.1 Steroidobacteraceae bacterium | reverse complement strand
ACTGCGTGCCGAGCTTGACGTACAGCCGGCGCAGGAAGTGATAGATCTCGGTGAGCGTCGCGACGGTGCTCTTGCGTCCGCCGCGGCTCGTACGCTGCTCGATCGCCACCGTCGGCGGAATGCCGTAGATGGCGTCGACATCGGGCCGCGCGGCCGGCTGCACGAACTGCCGCGCGTACGCATTGAGCGATTCGAGATAGCGCCGCTGGCCCTCGTTGAAGAGGATGTCGAAAGCGAGCGTCGACTTGCCCGAGCCCGACACGCCCGTCACCACCGTGAAGCAGTCGCGCGGGATCTTCACGTCGATGTTCTTCAGGTTGTGCTCGCGCGCGTTGTGAATGACGACGGCATTGCGCGCCAGATTCTTCGCGCGCGCGTGCTCGTTCGAACGCGTCTCCGGCACGCGCAGCTCGCTGGCGTTGTCGTTGAGCGCGCCGATGGCGCTGACGAGCGGCGCATCCTTCGCGAGCGCCTCCTCGTACGCCGTGAGCGCCTGGCCGGTGAACGAGCGCGGATTCGCGCGCACTTCGCGCGGCGTGCCCGCGCAGACGATCTCGCCGCCGCGGTCGCCGCCTTCGGGCCCGAGATCGATGATCCAGTCCGCCGCGCGAATGAGGTCGAAGTTGTGCTCGATCACGAGCAGCGAATGGCCCGCCGCCAGCAGCTTGCGGAACGCGCGCAGGAGCTTCGCCACGTCCTCGAAATGCAGCCCGGTCGTCGGCTCATCGAACAGGAACAGCTTGCCGTGATGCGTCGTGCTCGAGGCGACGCTGCTCGAGGCGGTGGCGAGATGCCCCGCGAGCTTCAGCCGTTGCGCTTCGCCGCCCGAGAGCGTCGGCACGGGCTGGCCGAGCTTCACGTACTCGAGACCCACGTCCGCGAGCGGCGCGAGCCGCACGGCCACTTCGCGCGCGTCCGCGAAGAACGCGAGCGCCTCGGTGACCGTCATCTCGAGCACCTCGGCGATATTGGCGCGCTTCTTGTTCGCGCCTTCGCGCTTGATCTCCAGCACCTCGTCGCGATAGCGCTTGCCGTCGCAGTCCGGGCAGCGCAGGTACACGTCCGAGAGGAACTGCATCTCGACGTGCTCGAAGCCGTTGCCGCCGCACGTGGGGCAGCGGCCGTTGCCGGAGTTGAAGCTGAACGTGCCGGAGGTATAGCGCCGCTCGATCGACGCCGGCTCGCTCGCGAACAGCTCGCGGATGCAATCGAAGGCGCCGACGTAGCTCGCGGGATTGGACCGCGTGGTGCGCCCGATCTGGCTCTGATCGACGAGCACGACGTCGTCGATCAAATCCGCGCCGCGCAGCGAGTCGAATTCGCCCGGCGCTTCGGTCGGCTTGCCCTGATACTTCAGCAGCGCGGGATACAGCACGTCCTCGACGAGCGTGGATTTGCCCGAGCCGGACACGCCCGTGACGCACACGAGCCGCTTGAGCGGAATGCGCACGCTCACGTTCTTGAGGTTGTGCTGGCGCACGCCGCCCAGCTCCAACCAGCGATTCGCGCGCGCCTCGGCGATGACGCCGCCGTCCGCGTCGACCGCGGGCTTGCCGCTCGAGGCGCCGGGCGCGGCGGTGTCGGAGGGCTGGGCCACGACCTTCTCGCCGCTCAGATACTGGCCCGTGAGCGAGCGCTCGTGCTTGCGGATCTCGCGCGGCGTGCCGAAGAACACGACCTCGCCGCCGCGCTCGCCCGCACCGGGGCCGAGATCGAGGATGCGATCCGCTTCGAGCATGATCTGCGGATCGTGCTCCACGACGATGAGCGAATTGCCCGCGTCGCGCAGGCGCTTCATCACGCCGATGACGCGCAGCATGTCGCGCGGATGCAGGCCGATCGAGGGCTCGTCGAGCACGAACAGTGTGTTCACGAGCGAGGTGCCGAGCGCCGTCGTCAGGTTGATGCGCTGAACTTCCCCGCCGGACAGCGTGCGCGATTGCCGGTCGAGCGTGAGGTAGCCGAGCCCCACGTCGGTCAGGTAGTTGAAGCGCGTGCGGATCTCGCCGAGCAGCAGGTCCGTCGCCTCATCGAGCGGCTGCGGCAGCTCGAGCTTGCGGAAGAACTCGCAGGCGCGCTCCAGCGGCAGCAGCATGATGTCGTGGATGGTGAGGCCGGGCAGCGATTGCAGCGTCGCGTCGCTCCACTCGACGCCCGTCGGCTTGAAGCGCTTGTCGGGAGCGAGCACGGAATCGGCGAGCTCGCGGCTGCCGATGCGCCATTGCAGTGCCTCGGTCTTGAGACGGGCACCGTTGCACGTCGTGCACGGCGTGTACGCGCGATAGCGCGAGAGCAGCACCCGCACGTGCATCTTGTACGACTTGGTTTCGAGCCACTCGAAGAAGCGCTTGCAGCCGTACCAGACGCCCTGGTTCCACGACCCTTCGCCCTCGATCACCCACTTGCGGTGCTCGGCGCTCAGCTCGCGCCACGGGCGGTCGAGCGGGATGCCGCGCTTCTTCGCGAATTTCAGCAAATCGTCCTGGCATTCCTTGTAGGACTGGGTCTGCCACGGCCGCACGGCGCCGGCGCGCAGCGACTTGCTCTCGTCGGGGATCACGAGCCCGTAGTCGATGCCGATGGTGCGGCCGAAGCCACGGCAGGTCTCGCAGGCACCGACCGGCGAGTTGAACGAGAACAGGCTTGGGATCGGCTCGCGATAGGAAAGATCGCAGTCGGGGCAGTGAAGCTCGCTCGAATACTTCCAGCAGTCGAGGCTCTTCGGCGGGTCGCTCGCGTCGACGACGTGCACGTTCACCCGGCCGCGGCCGACGCGCAGGGCGGCTTCGAGCGACTCGAGCACTCGGCCGCGCTCGGCGTTGCCCAGTCGCAAACGGTCCTGCACTACGAGCAACGTTTTCGGCGGCGAGTCGTCCTTCTTGGCGCCGCGCTTGTGGGCGCTCTGCGTCGCGGAGCTCTTCTTGCGCGAGCGGGACGCGGGGTTCGACGAGCTCGAATCCGCCGCGGGCTTCGGCGCGTCGCTCGGCGTCAGCTCGAATGGTTCCGCACTCAGCGCCGCCGCACGCGCGCTCGCGCTGCCCGCGCGCGCCGCCGAGCCGACGTGCTCGCCTGCGGTCGTGCTTATCGGCGCGCCGTCCGGATCGAAGAACCGCGTGTAG
>DASZSS010000164.1:0-5137 GCA_035548535.1 Steroidobacteraceae bacterium | reverse complement strand
GTGGATACCGCCATTACCTCGCTGAATCGGCTCACCCACCGTGGCGCCATCGCCACGGACGGGAAGACGGGCGATGGCTGCGGGCTGCTGCTGAAACGTCCCGAGAAATTCCTGCGCGCCATCGCCAAGGAGGCGGGCATCAAGCTCGCCGCGCAGTACGCGAGCGGCCTCGTCTTCATGAGCCGCGACCCTGCGCAGCAGGCGGCGGCGCGCGCGGAGCTCGCGGCGCAGATCGAGCGCGAAGAGCTCGAGCTGGCGGGCTGGCGCAAGGTGCCCACCGACCCGAACGCGTGCGGCGAGGAGGCACTGAAGACGCTGCCGCACATCGAGCAGGTGTTCGTGAACTGCCGCGTTGCCGACCTCGACGAGGCTTCGTTCAACCGCAAGCTGTTCCTCGTGCGCCGGCGCGCGGAGAAGGCGCTCGAGGGCAAGGACCCGGTCTTCTATGTGCCGAGCCTCTCGGCCACGACGATCGTGTTCAAGGGCATGGTCATGCCCCAGCACCTGGGCGAGTTCTTCCCGGACCTGAGGGACAAGCGCCTCGAGTCCTCGATCTGCGTGTTCCACCAGCGGTTCTCGACGAACACCCTGCCGCAGTGGCGCCTCGCGCATCCGTTCCGCTATCTGGCGCACAACGGCGAGATCAACACCATCCAGGGCAACCGCAACTGGGCGGTCGCGCGTGGGCCGGTGTTCCGCTCACCGCTGCTACCGGACCTCTCGGACATCCAGCCGCTCGTCGCGACCACGGGGTCGGACTCGCAGAGCCTCGACAACATGCTCGAGGTGCTCCTCATGGGCGGGCTCGACCCGATGCATGCGATGCGCCTGCTCGTGCCGCCCGCGTGGCACGGGCTCGACGCGATCGATCCGGACCTGCGTGCGTTCTACGAGTACTACACGACGCACATGGAGCCGTGGGACGGGCCGGCCGGCATCGTGCTCACCGACGGTCGCTACGCCGCGTGCACGCTGGATCGCAACGGGCTGCGGCCGGCGCGCTTCGTCATCACGAAGAACCGCTTTCTGACGATCGCGTCGGAAACGGGCGTCTGGGACTACAAGCCCGAAGACGTCGTGCGCAAGGGCAAGCTCGGTCCGGGCGACATGATCGCGCTCGATATGCAGACCGGCACGCTGCTCGAGACGCGGGACATCGACGATCTGCTGAAGTCGCGCCACCCGTACAAGGCGTGGCTGAAGAAAGGCGTGCGCTATCTCGAGACCGACCTCGTCGATCCGCGGCTCGCCGCGGAGCCGATGGATCGCGAGACGCTCACGCTCTATCAGAAGATGTTCAACGTGACCGCGGAGGAGCGCGACGAGATCATCCGCGTGCTCGCGGAGGACGAGAGCGAGGCGGTCGGCTCGATGGGCGACGACACGCCGATGCCGGTGCTCTCCCATAAGACGCGGCCGCTCTACGACTACTTCCGCCAGCAGTTCGCGCAGGTGACGAACCCGCCGATCGATCCGCTGCGCGAATCCATCGTGATGTCGCTGCAGACGCAGATCGGCGTCGAGGCAAACATCTTCGTGCCTGGGCCCGAGCACGCCCGTCACGTGCTGCTCGGCTCGCCCATCCTGTCGCAACGGAAATTGCGGCAGATTCTCGCGCTGCCGGACCTCACGCACGAGTTCATCGATCTGCAGTACGACCCGGCCGAGGGGCTGAAGAACGCCATCGTGCGCATGTGCGAGCAGGCCGAGCAGGCCGTGCGCGACGGCAAGCTCGTGCTGCTGCTGTCCGATCGCTATCTGGTGCAGGGGAAGATTCCTGCGCACGCACTGCTCGTGACGGGCGCCGTTCACCACCACCTCGTGCGGACGGGGCTGCGCTGCAAGTGCAATCTGCTCGTCGAGACGGGCACGGCGCGCGATCCGCATCATTTCGCGTGCCTGATCGGCTACGGCGCGACGGCCGTGTATCCGTACATGGCCTACCAGGTCCTGTTCGAGATGATGCGCCGGGGCCGCGTGAAGCTCGATTTCGCCACGCGCATGGAGCTCGGCCGCAGCTACCGCGCCGGCATCCGCAAGGGCCTGTTCAAGATCATGTCCAAGATGGGCATCGCCACGATCGCGAGCTACCGCAGCTCGCAGCTCTTCGAGATCGTGGGCTTGCACGACGAGGTCGTGAACCTGTGCTTCACCGGCACGGAGAGCCGCGTCCAGGGCGCTGACTTCAGCGACCTCGAAGCGGATCAGAAGGCGCTCGCGGCGCGCGCGTGGAATCCGCGTGAGCCGATCGAGCAGGGCGGGCTGCTGAAGTACGTGCACGGCGGCGAGTACCACATGTACAACCCGGACGTGGTCGCGCTGCTGCAGACCGCGGTCGTGAGCGGTGAATACGAGCACTACTTGCGGTTCGCCGCAGCCGTGAACGAGCGGCCAGTGTCGGCGTTCCGCGATCTGCTGCGCCTGAAGCTGGTGGCGAAGCCGATTCCGCTCGAGGAGGTCGAGCCGGAAGAGGCCATCCTCGCGCGCTTCGACAGCGCCGGCATGTCTCTCGGCGCGCTCTCGCCGGAAGCGCACGAGGCCCTGGCGATCGCGATGAACCGGCTCGGCGCGCGCTCGAACTCCGGTGAGGGCGGCGAGGATCCCGCGCGCTATCGCACCGAGAAGAACTCCAAGATCAAGCAGGTGGCCTCGGGCCGCTTCGGCGTGACGCCGGAGTACCTGATCAACGCCGAGGTCCTGCAGATCAAGATCGCGCAGGGCGCAAAGCCCGGCGAGGGCGGGCAGCTGCCTGGTCACAAGGTGAACGAGATGATCGCGCGGCTGCGCTTTGCGCGGCCCGGTGTGGGCTTGATCTCGCCGCCGCCGCATCACGACATCTACTCGATCGAGGACCTGGCGCAGCTCATCTTCGATCTGAAGCAGGTGAATCCGACGGCGCTCGTCTCGGTGAAGCTCGTCGCGGAGCCCGGGGTCGGCACCGTGGCGGCGGGTGTCGCGAAGGCGTACGCCGATCTCATCACCGTGTCCGGCCACGATGGCGGCACGGGCGCAAGTCCGCTGTCTTCGATCAAGTACGCCGGCACGCCGTGGGAGCTCGGCCTCGCGGAAACGCATCAGACGCTGCGCATGAACGACCTGCGGCATCGCGTGCGGCTGCAGACCGACGGCGGCCTGAAGACCGGCCTCGACGTCGTCAAGGCGGCAATCATCGGCGCCGAGAGTTTCGGCTTCGGCACCGCGCCGATGGTGGCGCTCGGGTGCAAGTACCTGCGGATCTGCCATCTCAACAACTGCGCAACGGGCGTCGCGACTCAGCACAACGTCCTGCGCTCGAAGTACTTCATCGGGCTGCCGGAGATGGTGATCAACTATTTCCGGTTCGTCGCGCGCGAAGTGCGCGAGCTGCTCGCCGCGATGGGCAAGCGTTCGCTCGCGGAGATCATCGGCCAGACCGAGCTGCTCGAGATCATCGAAGGCCAGACGCCGAAGCAGAAGAAGCTCGATCTGTCGCCGCTGCTCTCGACGGCGGGGCTCGCGAAGGATCGGCCGCAGTTCTGCGCGTCGCCGGCGAACGCGCCGTTCGACAAGGGCGAGCTCGCCGAGCGCATGGTGTCCGACATGAAGGACGCCATCGCCAACAAGACCGGTGGCGAGTGGAGCTACGAGGTGAAGAACTATCACCGCTCCATCGGCGCACGCATCTCCGGCGAGATCGCGCGGGCCTGGGGCAACTACGGAATGGAAGAGGCTCCGCTGATCGTGCGCCTGAAGGGTAACGTCGGGCAGAGCTTCGGCGTGTGGAATGCGGGCGGCCTGCACATGTATCTCGAGGGCGATGCCAACGACTACGTCGGCAAGGGCATGGCCGCGGGCAAGCTCGTGCTACGCCATCCGCGCGAGGCGCGGTTCGTCGGGCGCGACACGGTAATCATGGGCAACACGTGCCTGTACGGCGCGACGGGTGGCGAGCTCTTCGCGGCCGGGGTCGCGGGCGAGCGCTTCGCCGTGCGCAATTCCGGCGCCACGGCGGTCATCGAGGGCGCAGGCGATCACTGCTGCGAGTACATGACGGGCGGTGTCGTGTGCGTGCTCGGGCGCACGGGTGTCAATTTCGGAGCGGGGTTCACGGGCGGATTCGCGTACGTGCTCGACCTGAATCGGGATTTCGTCGATCGCTACAACCACGAGCTCATCGACATCAGCCGCATCCAGCCGGAGTCCATGCAGTCGCATCTCCAGCATCTGGAGTCGCTGATCGAGCAGCACGTGGCCGAGACGGGCAGCCCGTGGGGCGAGGAGATTCTGGCGGATTTCCGCACGTACATCGGAAAGTTCTGGGTCGTGAAGCCGAAGGCGGCGTCGATCGACTCGCTCATGACGAACCTGCGGCGCGCTGCGTAACACGACCACATCCATGGCTGACAAGAACCTTCAGTTCCTCGATATCCCGCGCACGGATCCGGCGAAGCTGCCCGTCGAGACGCGCATCACCGAATTCCGCGAGATCTACGCGCAGTTCACGCCGGACGCCGCGGCCCAGCAGGCGGGTCGCTGCCTCGCGTGCGGCAATCCTTTCTGCGAGTGGAAATGCCCGGTCCACAACTACATCCCGAATTGGCTGAAGCTCATTCAGGAGGGCAACCTGCTCGAAGCGGCCGAGCTCTCCCACAAGACGAACTCGCTGCCCGAGATGTGCGGCCGCATCTGTCCGCAGGATCGCCTGTGCGAGGGCGCGTGCACGCTGAACGACGGCCTCGGCGCGGTGACGATCGGCGCCATCGAGAAGTACATCACCGACGAAGCGTTCAAGCTCGGGTGGACGCCCGACATGTCGAACGTGAAGCCGACCGGCAAGCGCGTCGCCGTCATCGGCGCGGGCCCCGCGGGGCTTGGTTGCGCGGACATTCTCACGCGCAACGGCGTGCAGCCGGTGGTCTACGATCGCTACCCGCGCATCGGCGGGCTGCTCACCTTCGGCATTCCGCCGTTCAAGCTCGAAAAGGAGATCGTCGAGAAGCGGCGCGAGGTGATGGAGGGCATGGGCGTCCAGTTCCGCCTGGGCGTCGAAGTCGGCCGCGATGTGACGCTCGATGAGCTGCTCGCGGAATACGACGCCGTGTTCATGGGCATGGGCACGTACAAGTACGTGAAGGGCGGCTTCCCCGGCGAGGATCTC
>DASZSS010000163.1:0-8022 GCA_035548535.1 Steroidobacteraceae bacterium | reverse complement strand
CGCTGCTGCTCGTGCTGTATGTCGTGAGCCATTGGCTCGCGCGAGCACTCACGGAAGTGCGGTCGTACGTCCATGCGCAGGCTGATCGGCGCATGTTCCGCAGCCTGTGCGATCGGCTGTTCGATCACGTGATGCAGCTCCCGCTGCGCTATCACATGAACCGGCAGACCGGTGTCATGACCGGCACGTTGCAGAACGGGCTGCAGGGCTACCAGATGATCTTCCAGACATTGGTGATGACGCTGCTGCCGGTCGCTCTGGAGATCGGCACCGTGGCCGTCGTGCTGGTGAGCTTGAAGCAGTCCGTCTATCTCGCGCTCTTCTGCGTGGCGATGGTCTGCTACGGAATCGCGTTCACGTGGGGCGCGGTGCGCATCATGGGCTCGGCGCGTGCGGCGTCGGCTTCGCAGGCGGATGCGTGGGGCGTCCTCACCGACAGCATCCTCAACTACGAAGCGGTCAAATACTTCACGGCCGAGGCCACCGTGCGCGAGCGCTTCGATCGCTCACTCTTTCACACCGAGTCCGAGTGGATGCGCTTCTACCGGTTGCGCGCGCTCATCGGGCTGCTGATCGCGACCATCTTCGCCGCATTTCTTGCGGTCGCCGTCTTCTACGCCGCGAGCCGCGTGCAGGCGGGCGCCATGACGATCGGCACGTTTGTGCTGATTCACACGTACATGTTCCGCCTGGTACAGCCGCTCGAGATGATCGGCTATGCCATGCAGCAGCTCTCGCAGGGCTTCGCGTTCCTCGAGAAGCTGCTCGAGATCTTTCGCGAGACGCCGGAGCCGGCGACGGCGAAGTTCCCGGGGCTGCCGGGCGGCCCGGGGCGGCTCGAATTTCGCAACGTGAGTCTCGCCTACCGCGCGGAGCGGCCCATCCTGAAGGACGTGAGCTTCGAGATTGCCGCCGGCAAGACGCTCGGGGTCGTCGGCGCGAGCGGCGCCGGCAAGTCGACGCTCGTGCGTCTGCTCGTGCGGCTCGTCGAGCCGGACAGCGGCCAGATTCTGCTCGATGGGGTGCCGCTCTCGGATCTCTCGCTGCCGCGCCTGCGCCAGGCGATCGCGGTCGTTCCGCAGGACACGGTGCTCTTCAACGAAAGCATTCTCTACAACATCGGCTTCGGCAAAGCGAACAGCACCCAGGAAGAGGTGGAGCGTGCCGCGCGCCTGGCGCATCTGCACGACTTCGTCATGAGCCTGCCGGACAAGTACGAAACGAAGGTCGGCGAGCGCGGCGTCAAGCTCTCGGGCGGCGAGAAGCAGCGCGTCTCCATCGCGCGCGCCGCGATCAAACAGCCCCGCATCTACGTCTTCGACGAGGCGACGTCCTCCCTCGACAGCCGAACCGAGCGCGACATCATGCACAACCTGCGGGAGCTCTCTCGCGACAGCACCACGCTCGTGATCGCGCATCGCCTCTCCACCGTGGTGCATGCCGACGAGATCGTCGTGCTGGAGGGCGGCGTCATCGTCGAGCGCGGCACGCATTTCGGCTTGCTGCACCAGAACGGTCGCTATGCGCGGCTCTGGGAGGCGCAGCAACAGACGACGGAGAAGGTGAAAGCGCTCGCCTGAGCGCGAGTCGCAATCCCCGAGCGCGGATCGCAATCCCTGAGCGCGACTCGCAATCCCTGAGTGCGCGTCGGAATCATTAATGATGCCGTGGTGCCCGCGTGCCCACCCGCACGGGCGGGTATCCACCCGCCGGAGGCGGCGGGCGCTGGATTCTGGCGTCGTGCTCGCGGACGTGCTGCTTTCGGCGCGTGACCGCCTGAGCATCACGGGCACCGATCTGGAAGTGAAGCTCATGGCGACCAGCACGGTGAGCGTGGGCGCAGGTGGGGACATCACGGTGCCCGACGCCGCGTGCGATGCGCACGGGCGGTGCAGTCCTGACCGGGGTCACGCCTTCGGTGCCGCGTCCAGGTGCTCTGGACAACCTTTCGGTGCTACGCGTACGCTGACCGCGTTTGCTTCAGCAACTGCACGGCGCCCAGAAAGCCACTGAATTCTCGCAAGCTTGAGTCAGATCGCCCCCGTGGTCTTCGTCGTCGATGACGATGCGTCCATGCGCGAAGCCCTTGCCGGGCTCATCGCGGCGAGCGGGTTGCAGGTCGAGTGTTTCGCGTCGGCGCGGGAATTCCTGCGGCAGCCTCCCCGCAATGTCCCCTCGTGTCTCGTGCTCGACGTGCGCATGCCCGACGTCGGCGGCTTCGAGCTGCAGCGTGACCTTGTCGCCTCCGGCCGCGAGATCCCGGTGATCTTCATCACGGCGCACGGCGATATCCCGATGGCGGTGCGTGCCATGAAAGCGGGTGCCTGCGAATTTCTGCCAAAGCCGTTCAACGGCGACCAGTTGCTGGCGGCGATCCGTGAGGCGCTGGATCGGGATCGACAAGCTCGCGAGCAGGGTGCCGAGCTCGCGCGCCTGCGCGAACGGGGCCGCCGGCTCACGGCGCGCGAGACGCAGGTGATGGCCCGCATCGCGCGCGGCAAGCTCAACAAGCAGATCGCCGCGGAGCTCGGCATCAGCGAGAACACCATCAAGGCGCATCGCCGTCACATAATGAGAAAAATGGGTGCGACGAGCTTCGCAGAGCTGATCGTCATGATGCAGCGGCTGCTCTGATCCGTGCCGTCCGTCAAAGAGCCATGGCCTCGACCGCAGCCATGCTCCGGCCGGCATGGCGAAGACCAAGCGACAGTTCTGGGTCGCGGTCGTGGAAGACGATGCAGGGATGCGCGAAGCACTCCAGGCCCTGCTCGAAGCGGCCGGGTTCCCCACGTCCGGATACGGCAGCGCCGAGGCGTTTCTACGCTCCGCGCGAGCGCGCGCGGCCGGCTGCATTCTCGTGGACATGCACCTGCCCGGCATGAGCGGACTGCAGTTCTACCGCGGACTCCGCGCGCGCGGCCCCGCGCCGCCGGGCATTCTGCTCACCGCGCACCGCGATGGGGACGGCCGGCTGCAAGCCGAGGCGAAGGCGGCAGGCATGTCGGGCGTACTCTACAAGCCCTTCACCGCCGAGGCACTGCTGCAACTGCTGCGACCCATCTCGGCAAGACACCGCACAACTTAGGTTATAAACCAAAAGATAATAGCTGCCGGGGCGGGCGGCGCCCTATGTTGCCAGCGTCCAGCAATGTGGAAGCGAGGGCGCACATGGAATTGGATTGGGCTGCGTGCGGCACGCGCCGCACGTTTGCTAGCGAGCGGGCAGGAGAATCGTCCGCTTTCGAACGACTGGTGACGCTGGTCCGAGGCGATATCGACGACACGATTTGCGAGGGAGACGAGCAAGCAGAGTACTGGTACGAGGTGGTCACGGGTGCCGTGCGCACGTGCTCGCTGATGAGCGACGGGCGGCGGCAGATCGTCGACTTTCTCCTGCCGGGGGATGTCTTCGGCTTCGGCGTGCACGATGTCCATTGCTTCTCGACCGAAGTCATCACGGCCGGAACGACGGTCGCGCGGTATCCGCGGCGCGCGGTCGAAGAGCTGGCCGAGTCCGACTCGCAGGTGAGCGGCTGGATCCGCGAGAAGGCGTTCCGCTCCATCTCGCGTCTGCAAGTGCGCACGCTCATTCTCGGACGCACGAGCGCGGTGGCGCGCGTGAGCGCATTCCTGCTCGAGTGGGCCGCACGGTGCCGAGCGCCGACGGGCGCCCCCATCTGCCTGCCGATGTCACGCTATGACATCGCAGACTATCTTTCGATTGCGGTCGAGACCGTGAGCCGCGCGTTCACGGCGCTGCGCACGCGGCACATCATCACCTTTCGCAGCACCCGCCGGCTCAGCATCTGCGATCGGCGTGCGCTCGAGCTCGCGGCCGAAGGCGCCGAGGAGCTGCTCGCCTCCAGCTAGCTCGCCATGCTCGGCGAGGGCAGCATCAGCGGATCGCGGAACGTCACGATCTGCTTCACGCCGTCCGCGTCGACGAATTGCAGCGTGACGCTATCCACGAGCGGCGTCTCGTCGACGTAGACCTCGCGCGGCGCGCGGATCAGGTGGTCCACATCGCCCACGATCAGCTCGAACACATCGTCCTTGGGATCGTACGACATGCCGAGCAGCGGCAGCCGCTGCGTCTCGGGCTGAGCGCCGATCTCGAGCGAGGAGACCGCGATCGCAACCGCCTTGCCGACGAAGTCATGCGAGGCGCGATGGCAGAAGTCCTGCCACTCGCTGCGCTCCAATCTGCGAATGCTCATTGCAAGTCCTCTCGGGCGTGACGCCGCGCGTGCTCGTACCCCTCCGCCTCGCCTTCGCGGCGCCGTCGTGCGCGGAAAGCAATGGCGAGGGCGGTGTTCGTGGTGCCGGTGAACAGCAGGTTGATGCCCAGCAGGATTCCGAGCGCCCAGAGTCCCGTGAGAGGCCAGCCAACCAGCATCAGAATGCCGACGATCACGCTGGCGATACCTGCCGCCATCAGCCAGCCGCTGCCGGGCAGCGACCGAACGCTGTTGGCGAAGAGGAGCCGCAGGACGCCATCCGCGATGAGCAGCACGGCCACGATGATCGTGAGCGTGAGCGCGCCCGAGAGCGGGAACGCAATGAGCAGCGCTCCCGCCAAGACGAAAAGCAACCCTTCGATGATCGGGAGCACGGCCCCGCGCCACGGCCGGATACTGAATGCATGCACCAGGTGAAAAACGCCGGCCGCGAGCAGCACCGCGCCGGCAACCAGCGCGGCAGCCAGCGACGCGGCGGTCGGGATGATCAGTGCGATCACGCCGCCGATGATCTGCACGATGCCGAGAAGAAGCAGCCAGCCCCAGCGTCGTTCAACAGTGCGCGCGCCGAGCAGCGCCGTTTCGGTTGCAGCCAGGTCGCTCATCGTGGCCATGGGAGTCTCCTTTCGGTCGCGTGGAGAGCATGCGCGGGCAGGCTCCACCCCGCATGGAGCCGCATCAATTGTTCCTCGGTGTAGTTGACGCGCCGGCGCGCGCCCGGCGCTAGTAACGCAGCTCGACGCGGCCGAACACGCCGCGCTCGATCGAGCCGAAGGGAGGTGCGGGGAACTCGGCGTGGTGATCGTGCAGGAGATTCTGCCCGACGAGCGACAGCTCGACTCGCTCCAGTGCGCGCCACGCAAGACGCAGGTCGAGCTCGGTGTACGCCGGCGTGCTGCCGGTACTACTCTCGGTCGCGCTGAGATGCCGGAGCTGGGCGTCGATCTGCAGCGCGTCGCTCACATCGAGCAGCGAACGCAGCCCGATCTCGTGGCGCGGCGTCGCGCGCTCATAAAGCTTCCCGTGGTTGAGATCGAGGCCGCGGGGCTCCAGGCGCAGCGATAGATAGGAGTAGTTGCCGACGAGCTGCCAGCGCTGCACCGGCGAGTAGGCCGCCTGCATCTCGACACCGTTCGCATGCCCATCCGTCAGATTCTCGTTCACGACGGGCACGATGGTCTTGCCGCTGCCCGCCTCGACGAACGGCGTGCCGAGCTCGAGGGAGGCGAGCCGGTCGTACTCATTGTGGAACGCCGTGAGATCGAGCGAGAGATCGCCCGACACCTGCCAGCGATAGCCGGCCTCGTACGCGAGCAGCACCTCGGAACCGAAATCGCGGTTACCCAGGAGACGGAGCACCGGATTGCCGGCGGGATCGGTGGCGTCGATGGCCACGTCGCGCTCGATGCGCGTCGGCACCCGCACCGCGCGCGAGACAGCCGCCCACAGCGTCTGGCCGCGCTCCAATCCCCACGCTGCGCGAACGCTCGGCTGCACTTCGAAGCCGCTGAAATCGTTGTGTTCGAGCTTGGTGCCGAGCGTGAGGCGCACGGCGTCGCCGAGCGCGATCTGATCCTGAACGAACCCGCTGACCAGCGAATCGTGCGCGTCGCCCGGCTGCAATGCGCCCACGAAGCTGCCCTTGCCGTCGAAGCGATCCGCCATGTAGCGGTAGCTGAGTCCCCAGAGGATGTCCTGCTTCGAGCCGAGCGCGAAGCGATGCTGCAAGTCGAGGTCGAACGTGTCGAGCTCGTCGAGGTAGGTGGGATCGTCCCGGCGCGTGTGATCGTAGTAGGCGCGCACTTGGAATTCCGAGGTCGGGCCCAGAGCGCGGCGCCAGCGGCCGAGGACGTTGCCGCCGGAGAGATCCGCCGAGAGGTCCCCGGTCGGCCCGGGCCTGCCGATCACGGTGAGAGAGGGCCTGAGCTGGCCGGCGTCGCCGTGATAGAGGTCGCCTTGAACGGTGAAAGCGTCCGCAGTCGTGGCCTCCCAGTCCGTCCGGAAGCCCACGTGGCTGAGGCGGAAGTCGTCGGAGGTCGTCGGATCGGAATGGAAGCTGGCGCCGCGCTCGGTGTATTTGCCGAACACACGGTAGGCGACTCCGCCATCGGTCTGCCCGCCGTAGCGCGCGGCGGCGCTCGTGAAATCGTCCGTCCCGAGATTGCCCGCGAGATACAGGCCCTGCGTGTCGCGCGCGCTTTTCGTGGTGATGTTGATGACGCCATTCACCGCGTTCGAGCCCCAGAGCGCCGCGCCCGGGCCGCGGATGACCTCTATGCGGTCGATGTCGGCCAGCACGTAGTCCTGCACGTCCCAGGCCACGCCCGAGACGAGCGGCGTGTAGAGGCTGCGCGTATCGCTCAACACCAGCAGCTTCTCCGAATTCACGCTGGTGAAGCCGCGTGAGCTCACGGCCCACTGGCTGGCCCCGGTGTGCGCGATGTGCAGCCCGGGCACGAACCGCAGCGCATCCGGGACGCTCGTTGCTCCCGATCGCTCGATGTCCGTGCTCGACACCACGGTGACGGCGGCGGCGGCCTCGCCGATCGGCTCCGGTGTCTTGGAAACGGAGCTGACCTCGACATCGAACAGCTCTTCGAGCGAGAGCCGCTTCAGCGAGTCCGTCGAGCTGTACTGCGATTCGTGGGCAAGGGCGGGAAGCGACGCGAGCGCGAGGAGCAGTCCTGCTGTGAATCGTGGACCCCCTGGAACCCGCGTGGACCTTCGCTTGCGCGAGGCCGGCGCGCTGCCGCCTGGCGTTCTTTTTTCCATACTCGCGGGACGGGATAGTGCCCTGACTGCGAAAATTAGTCGAGCGGGTCTCCACCTTTACCCGCGGTTCGCGGTATTTTCACCACTCATGCACAGGATGACCCGACCGCGTCGCAGCCGACTTGCAGGAGACGTGCCCGCGTGAGCGCGTGGCGGCGCCTTCTCGTCGGCATCCTCGTGCTGAGCATGCTGAACGTCGCCGCCGGCGCCGCGCAGCCGGCCGAGTATCAAGTCAAAGCCGTCTTCCTGTTCAATTTCACGCAGTTCGTGAGCTGGCCGCGCGAGGCGTTTCCCGATCCGCAGGCGCCCTTCGTGATCGGCGTGCTCGGCCACGATCCCTTCGGCCGCGCGCTCGACGATGCGGTCCGCGGCGAGCAGGTCGAGGGGCGGCCGCTCATCGTCCAGCGCTATCGCACGCGCGCCGATCTGAAGCCCTGCCAGATTCTGTTCATCGACCGCTCGGCGAGCAGCGAGGCGGCGGCGGTGGTGCGGGAGCTCGAGCACCAGGGCACGCTGACCGTTACCGATTTCGATGCCGGCACCTCGCCGGACGTCATCATCCGCTTCTTCAAGGAAAACCAGCGGATCCGGCTGCGCATCAACGTGGATTCCGCGCGCTCCGCGGGCCTGACCATCAGCTCGAAGCTGCTGCGGCCCTCCGAGGTCGTCGATTCGACGGAGCGGGGCTGAGCATGTTCTCGCGCGGCATCCCGATTCGCCAGCAGCTCGTGCGCCTCGGGCTGCTGACGAGCGGCGCGGTGCTGCTGCTCACCGCTGCATCGCTCTTCGCGTACGAGAGCTTCACGTTTCGCCAGAGCCTGCGCGAGCAGCTCGACATCCTGAGCAAGGCCATTGCCACCAACAGCACGGCGGCGCTCGCTTTCTCGAACCCGGAGGACGCCGAAGAGGTTCTGCAAGCGTTCGCCGCGGACCCGCACATCGTCACCGCGGCGCTGTACGACATGAACGGTGCGCTTTTCGCCGCCTATCCCCATGGCACCGCGCCGCGCGA
>DASZSS010000162.1:0-5806 GCA_035548535.1 Steroidobacteraceae bacterium | reverse complement strand
CCCGCACCGCGTGGTTCGAGCTGCGGAAGGAACAGCAAGGGCCGTGCCCGTGCTCAGAGCACCTGTCGCGCCGCGATGCCGATCCCGTCGATGACTGCGGGCCGAGGCGCCGGTGCGCTTGCGGGCAAGCCGGCCGCATCGAGCTCGGCGCGCAAGCTGTCGCGCTCGACGCCTGCGATCGCCACGCGATGCCACAGCTCCGCGCTGATCAGCAGCCACAGCCGATTGCCGTGATCGGCGCGGCCCGCGAGCTGCGCGTCGAGCAATGCCTGAATGGGCTCCCGCCGCAAAATGCCTGCGGAGACGAGCGAGGAATCGAGCAGGAAGCGCTCGTAGAGAAGCTTGTATTCCCGCTGCAGGATATACGGCAGCGCCGACGCGAATCCCTGCTTGGGGCGCGCGATGATCGCGGGCGGCAAGTACCGCGTGGCGAGCTGCCGTTGCACCACGCGCAGCGAGCGCCCGCGAATCTTCAGCGTCGAGTGCATGCGCGCGACGAATTCGGCCAGGCGGTGATCCATGAACGGGCTGCGCACCTCGAGGCCGTGCGCCATCGACATGCGGTCCGTGATCATCGCGGGGTGATCGGGCAGGCGAACCTTCGCATCCGCGTACAACATGCGATCGATCAAGTCGCCGCCGGCGCGCTCGAAAGGCTCGCGAATGGCGGCTTCCGGGTCGGAGTCGCGCAAGCCGGCGAGCGCCTCGGGGGTGAAGATTTCACGCCGCGCCTGCGCGTCGAAGAAAAAGTAGGAAAGACTGGCCGCGTACCGCTCACCGCCCGACAGGAACGACAGCCGATGCAGCCAGCGCAGCTGATGACCGGTGCTCTTGTACCAGCGGGCTTCGTTAATCAGCGGTAACGCTGGACCGAGCACGTAGCGACGGATCGCCGCCGGAATGCGGCTGTATTGGCTCGCGTACAGATTGCCGTAGTAGCGGTCGTAACCGCCGAACAATTCATCGCCGCCGTCGCCGCCGATGACCACCTTGACGCGCGAGTGCGCGAGCGCCGCCACGTGATACTGGCACAGCGACAACGGATCGGACGGCTCGTCGAGGTGATACACCACCTCGGGCAGCAGCTCGACGAGCGCCGGCGACAGTGTCTGCTCGTGATGCTGGGTGCCGTAGAGAGGGGCGATGGTGCGCGCGTGCGGCGCCTCGTCATATTTCGGATGGGGCAGGCCAACCGTGAACGTCGGCAGATTTTTCACCCCGACGCGCTTCGCAAGCATCGCGACGAGGAGACTGGAATCCAGTCCGCCGCTCAGGAACGCACCGACTGGAACGTCGCTCACCATGTGGAGGCGGAGCGTCTCCTCCAACCGCGCTTCGAGCTCATCGATCAGTGCCGGCTCGGACTGCGCGAGCTTCGGCTCGAAGCACAGGTCCCAGTACGGCCGGACGACCGGCTCGCCGTGCTCTTCGACGGTGAGCAGATGGCCCGGCGGCAGCTTGTGCACGCCCTTGAACATCGAATGGGGCGGCGCGATGAGCCGCAGCGCGAAGTACTGGTCGAGCGCCGCGAGATTCATGCGCCGCAGCGAGGGGTCGAACGCGAGCAGCGCCTTGATTTCGGAGGCGAACGCGAAACCGCGGCGCGTGCGGGTGTAGTAGAACGGCTTCTGCCCGAGGTGATCGCGCGCACCGAGAAAGCGCTTGCGCCGCGTATCCCACAAGCCGAACGCGAACATGCCGCGCAGGTGCTCGAGCAGCCGGTCGCCGTAGCGCTCATAGAGCGCGATGATGACTTCGCAGTCGCTGTGCGTCAGGAATCGATAGCCGTCGCGCTCGAGCGGCGCGCGCAATTCCTCGTGGTTGTAGATTTCACCATTGCAGACCAGCCAGACAGTGCGATCCGCGTTGGTGAGCGGCTGCCGCCCGCCGGCCAGATCGATGATGGACAGTCTGCGGTGGCCGAGAACGGTGTCCGCATCGCCCTCGATGCCTTGGTCATCGGGGCCGCGATGACTCAGCGTGTCGAGCATGCGGTGCATGCTCGCCAGCTTGTCCGGGCCCGGCGCAATGATTCCTGCGATTCCGCACATCGAGGGGCGGCCTCACGCAAGAAACGAGCCTGCCAAGCTCCGGCCCCGGCAGCGGCTACCTGTCGGCACGACCGAGCGATCGCGGCTGAGTCGGGACGGCGGCTGTGGTGGACTAGCGCCTCCAGGGGGTCTCACGCATGAAGCTTGCATCCATCGCGCGCCGCTGCGCGGGTTCGATCGCGTCGCTCAGCATGGCGGCACTGCTGCTCGGAGGTCAGGTTGCTGCGGCGGCGGATTCGGGCGGCGGCCAGTCCGGTTCCGGCGTTGGCGCCGCTCGTCTCTTGAATGCCGATCCGGCCGAATGGCTCGCCGTCGGCCGCACTTACGACGAGCAGCGGTTCAGTCCGCTCAAACAGATCAATACCGCGAACGTCGGCAAGCTCGGCCTGGCCTGGTTTGCGGATTTCGACACCAATCGCGGGCAGGAGGCGACGCCGCTCGTCATCGATGGCGTTCTCTACGTTTCCACCGCGTGGAGCAAGGTGAAAGCGTACGACGCGCGCTCCGGGCGGCAACTGTGGGCCTACGATCCGAAAGTGCCGGGCGAGTTTGCGGGGCGCGGCTGCTGCGATGTCGTGAATCGCGGCCTCGCCGCATGGAACGGCAAGATCTACGTCGCAAGCTATGACGGCCGCCTCATCGCCTTGGACGCGAAGACGGGGAGCGTCGTGTGGCAGGTGCTCACGCTGGATCACGACAAGCCCGTCACCAGCACCGGCGCGCCGCGCGCGATCAAAGGCAAGATTCTCATCGGCAACGCCGGCGGCGAGTTCGGCGTGCGCGGCTACATTTCCGCCTTCGACGCGGAGACCGGCAAGCTCGTGTGGCGCTTCTACACGATCCCCGGCAATCCCGCGCAGCCGTTCGAGGCGCCCATCCTGAAGACGGCCGCGCGCACGTGGAACGGCAACTTCTGGGAGCTCGGCGGCGGCGGCACCGTCTGGGACGGCATCGCGTACGACCCGCGGCTGAATCTCGTGTACTTCGGCACGGGGAACGGCACGCCCTGGAATCGTGCGTATCGCGGATCGGGCGGCGGCGACAACCTGTTTCTCGCCTCGATCATCGCAGTGAACGCCGACACGGGCGCCTACGCCTGGCACTATCAAGTGGTCCCGGGCGAAGCGTGGGACTACGACGCGACCTCGCCGCTCATGCTCGCGGACCTGAAGATCGATGGCCGCTCGCGTCGCGTGCTGATGCAGGCGAACAAGGGCGGATTCTTCTACGTGCTCGACGCGAAGAGCGGCAAGCTCATCTCGGCGAACAATTTCGTGACGACGAACTGGGCCACCTCGATCGACCCGAAGACGGGCCGTCCGAACGTGAACCCCGAGATGCGCTACGACGTGACCGGTAAGGCCGTGGTCGTGCAGCCGGGCGCGCAGGGCGCGCACTCGTGGCATCCGATGTCGTTCAATCCGCAGACGGGGCTCGTTTACTTCTCGGCGATCGAGACGGCGTTCGTGGCCAAGGGTGCCGCGACTTTCAAGCCGCAGCCGATGGGCGCGAACACCGGCCTGCAGTTCCCTGTTCCGCCGGAGGAGGTCAAAGGCGGCCCGCCGCGTGAAGCGCGCGCACAGCTCGTTGCGTGGGACCCGGTCAAGCAGCGGGAAGTGTGGCGCACCCCCGTGCTGGGCACGATCGGCAGCGGCACGCTGTCGACCGCGGGCGGGCTCGTGTTCCAGGGCACCAATAAGGGACGCTTCGTTGCGTATCGCGCCACCGACGGACAAGAGCTGTGGTCGATGGAAGCGCAGACCGGCGTGGTGGCCGGCGCGGCATCCTACGAGCTGGATGGCGACCAATACATCGCCGTGCTCGCAGGCTACGGTCTCGCGCCGTACGGCACGAGCAATCATTCGCGCCTGCTGGTGTTCAAGCTCGGAGGGACGGCCGTGTTGCCCCCGGCGCCGCCGCCACCACCGCCGCCCGTGCTGAATCCGCCGCCGTCGACGGCTTCAGCCGAAACGATCGAAGCGGGGCGCGAGCGTTTCGCGAGCCACTGCGCGATGTGTCACGACCCGCCGGCGGCGAACCGCAGCGTCTTCCCGGATCTGCGCTACTCGCCGATGCTGAACAGCGCGGAGGCGTTCAACGCCGTGGTGCTCGAAGGCGCGCTGCAGGCGAACGGCATGGCCTCGTTCAAGGGCAGATTGACCGCCGATGAAGCTCAGGCGGTGCGCGCGTATCTCATCAAGCGGGCGAACGACGCGAAGAACGCGCCGCGCCCGCCGCGCTGAGCCCGTCGGCGGCCGTGCGCTAGAAGAAGGTATAGGTGGCGCCGAGCGAGATCAGGTCCGGCGCATCGAAGCCCGCGCCCGGATCGAGGTCGAAGTGCTCGTACTCGAGGCGGACGGCGAGCTTGCCGAAGCGCACCTGTCCGCCGGCGCCGAAGGCAAGATCGGTGCTGCTGTCGGTATCGTCGAACGTGAAGAGGAACGGGCCGCTCGAGCTCGTGCCGCGCACGTGCACCTGCGAGAGGACGAGGCCGCCCTTCACGAACAGATCGACCGGAGCGAGGTTCCAGTAGAGCACGCCGAAGGCGCCGAATCCCGCCTCCTCGAGGCGGAAGCGCGTGAAGCCCGGCTGGTCGCCGCGCTGCGTGATCTCGCCGAGATCGACGTAGCTCGCCTCGACGCCGACCCAGTCGAGGATGCGATAGCCGCCGAAGATCTTGAACGCGGTGTCCTTGCCGTCGAAAAAATCGTTCAGGTCGTTCGCGAAGTCCGTCCGCGACTCGCCGACCGCGAGCCCGGCGTAGATGCCGGTCTCATCGGCATGCGCGACCGATCCCATCGACACGGCGGCTGCTGCGCACGCCGCCATCCACTTGCAAAGCCCCATCGTCCGTCGCTCCTTGGCCCAGAACGTGGGAATTGTATCTGTCCGCGGGGAGGGCGGTCAGCGAAGTTGTGCGCGGACACGGACAATTGCGAAGTGCTACCGCGGCGCGCGTCGCGCCGAGCGGTTCGTCCCTGAAGCGTCGCCGCGCGGCGACGTTGCGCGCAGTCAGCGCAGTTGACTGTCCTTGCTGCCGCGCCGGTTGTAGCCGCTGAACTGCGTGACTTCGCGGTCTTCCGCTTCCTGGCACGGCACGCAGAGACGAACGCCTGGAATCGCGGCGCGCCGCGCTTCGGGAATGGCGGCACCGCATCGCTCGCAATGAGTGAGCGCGGCACCCTTGGGCAGGCGGCTTTGCGCGCGCGCAATGCCGTCTTTCACCGTGGCGTCGATCTGATCCTGAACTGCGCCGTCTTGTGCCCACCCCGTCGCCATAATCCCGTTCCCGAAAAACGCAAAGCACCCTAAATAAAGGCCCACCCAGCGGTTTGCAAGCCGACCTGAGCCGCCGCAATGGGCAGCGCCGGGCCCGAAAGTGTGATCGTGCGAAAGTCCCGCCCGGATCGAAATGCGTACGATCGCGTGCCATGTCGCACGACCCGCTGCTCGAGCTGCTGCCGGATCTCGTCCTGCTCATGCGGCGGGATGGCAGCATCCTCGCGCAGGGTGGCGGGCGTGACGTGGGTCCATTGCGGCCGGCGGAGTGGTCGCAGGCGACGGCCGAGCTGCTGAGATTGCTCGTCCGCCGCAGCATCGCGGAGCGCTCGTCAGTCGAAGCACGCTTCGCGGATGCGGGTTGTGAGTACGCGGTGCGGGTCAGCGCGCAGGGTCCCGACCGTGCCCTCGCCGTGATTCGCGCGGGGTCATCGGGCTCGCCGGAGGCCACGGATACGAGCGGCGAGCACCCGCGC
>DASZSS010000161.1:0-8934 GCA_035548535.1 Steroidobacteraceae bacterium | reverse complement strand
CCGCGGATTGCTTCGCCCAGCCTGCATCGTAATTGGTGTAGTAGGTCTGGTAGCCGTGCAGGTTCTTGTACTTCCACACGCCGTGGTCTTTCACGAACGTGTTCTCGTAGATGCCTTCGCCCCACTGCGCCGCGCGGCCAGCCACACCGAACATAACGAAGAGCCGCGTGCGCATCTGCGCGGTCGTGCCATCCGCGGAAATCGTGATGAACGGCTGCAGTTGCATGTGATTGAACAGCGAGCCGGGCTGTGGCGCACCGAGCCGCCGCATGTACTCGTAGATGCGATCGCGCCCGATGAATACGCCGCGCCCGAGAATCTCGAGCGTCGCATCGTCCGCGAAGAGTGCGGAGATGGCGTCCTGCATCGACTTGTCGACGTAGTAGCCGTACGCGGCGTTCAGGTTCTCCACGTCGACCGCAGACTGCAATCGATCCACCTGTAACTCGAGCGCGCGCACCTGCGCTTCGAGATCGGCAACGGTCTTTGGCGGAGTCGTCTCGATAACGGAGTCGCTGCCCGCGCGCGGCGTGGTGCCGAACACATACGACGTCTTGACCGGATTCTCGTAGTGGAACGGCGGCGTGAAGTGGGCAGGGTAGGGTTGGTACTTCACGCTCGTGGGCCTGTCCGGTCGCACGTTCGACTTGCCATAGCGAAGCGCCGCGGCGGCCGGCGCTTTCGTCCATCCGCCTTCGTACGGCGCATAGAACTTCACAAAAAAGTGCAGCGAGCGGATCTTCCAGACGCCGCCTTGCTTCACGTACTCGTTCTCGTAGATGCCGTCGCCCCAGTCGCCGCCGGACCCGCTGCCGTACACGCCGCCTTGGATGATGGCGCGCCAACGCGCCTTGGCCGAGCGCCCGTCCGGAGCGAGCGTGATCACCGGCGAGAGCTGGAAATGATTGTTGAGCGTGTTCGGCGGCAGGCCGGGCTTGCCGCCGGTCAGGCTGTAGAGATATTTCCGGATACTCTTCTTGCCGACGTACACGCCGTTCAGGCCCAGCTCCATGGTGCCGTCGTCGGTGAAGAGATCGACGACATCGTCCCACAGCGCCTTGTCGGTGTAGTAGCCGTACGCGGCCTGAAGATTGCGGAGCTGATCGATGTCGCGCACGCGAGCGGCGCGCGCCGCGATGAGTTTCAAGCGTTCGTAGCCACTCGCGAGCTTCGCCTGCAATTCCGGCGATACCGGTGGTGCAGCGCTCGCTCGTTGAGCGAGCGCCACGCCGGCGAGTGCGCAGGAAGCGATTGCGAGGCATGCCACTCGCAGGACGTTGCGAAGGGTCATGTGCCGCTTACTCCCATGCCACCGGCTTCTGCGTCACCGGATGCAGGTAGTGATAGGGCGGCAAGTAGTACGCGGGAAATGCGGCGTATTTGTCGGTGGGCGGCAGATCGGGCGGCAAATCCGCGAGCGGTCCCGGCGCCGGATAGCTCCTCTTGTGCCAGCCCTCGTCGTAGGAGCCGATCACCGTCGTGTACCAGTGGATCTTGCTGAATTTCCAGACGCCATCTTCCTTGACGTACTCGTTCTCGAACGGGCCCTCGATCCATTGCCCGTCTTTCCCGTGCATGCCGGCCATCGTCAGCGTGCGCCAGCGCGCCTTCGCGGTCTTCCCGTCCGGGGCGACGTGCACGACGCCCTGCATTATCGGCGTCTCGCGAATCTCGCCGTCCCGCAAGCCTTCGCCGCCGTGCGTGAGGAACGCGCGGATGCGCTCCTTTCCGAGATACACGCCCTGTTGTGCAAATTCGATGGAGGCCGTCGGGCTATCCGAGAACAGCGCCGCGGCCTCGCGGCCCATGCCCTCGCTGACGTAGTACCCGTAGGCCTGCTGCAGGCGTTCGATCGCCTTCACGTCTTCGAGCAGCTCCACCTGTTTCTGCAGCGAAGCGAGCTTCCACTGCAGGATCGCCATTCTGCGGTCGTCCGTGATGACCGTTTCGTTCGTGACGATTGGATCGCCGGCAAGGCCGATGCCCGGCCCCGCGTAGAGAACGGCCGCGACAGCGGCGAAGAGAGCTGCCTCGTGCATCTTCATCGAACGACGTACCCCCCGCACTCGTGAACGGCGGAGAGTACCGAGTGCGAGGTGCTTGCGGCTAGGCTGCCGCGGCCTGGCGTTGCGGCTGTCCGCCCAGTGCTTCGCCCAGGTCCTCGAGGAGCTTCGCGAGCTCGCCGGTCATGACCGCGAAGTCAATGTCGAATTGCTCCGCCTCGTCGACCTCGCCGCCGTCGGCCGTGTCGCGGGTCATCTCGAGGAACTCGAGGCGCTTCACCTGCAGTTTGTCGGTGAGGATGAACGAGATCCGGTCGCTCCACGTCAGGCCGAGCTTCATCGGGTACTTGCCGGCCTTCAGGTGCTGCTGCACCTCGCGGACGTCGAGCGGATGACGCGCGTAGCGCACGGTCGCCTTGTTCGCGTCCGCGGATTGCAACTCGAGATCCTGATCGATCACGAAGCGGCTCGGCGCATCGCCATGCGCGAGCCACGCGGCCATCGATTGCTGCGGCGAGCGCACGGTTTCCATGAACGTCACGGCGAGACTGCCGAGCGTCTCGCGCAGCGTCTCGACCAGCTCCTCGGCTTTGGCCGCGCCGGCGGCATCGACCACGAACCAGCCGTTCTCCGGATCGATCCATGCGCGCGTCACGCGGCGGCGGGTGAGGGCGCGGGCGCGCAGCTCCTCGGTGACCCGCAGCTTGATGTCGCGCATCTGGCGGCGGCCGACGGGAAAGCCTTGCTCCGTGGCCTGCGCGGCGGCGCGCTCCGCGGCGACCTGGCGAATGATCGACGCCGGCAGCAGCTTCTGATCGACGCCGAGCGCAATGAGGTGCTGCTGATTGACGGTGTGGAGCAGGCGGCCCGTGGCGGCCGGCGCCACCCAGCCGCGGCTCAACATGTCGAACGGTCCGCACGGCTGCAGCGGGCGCTTCGCGAGATGCTCTTCGAGCTCGGCGGGGGAGACGGACCAGTCAGCGGGCAGGCGATAGACGATGAGATTCTTGAACCACATGGAGCGCGCACGGGCGAAAAGCGGCGCGCAGTATACAGAGAGCGCTACGCGTGTCGGTAACCGATTCGGAAAGCGCCCCAGTGACGGCCATTTACGACGATCGGTGAAGAAACATCCTTCATCAGCACGAACTTCCCGCCGCCCATGTTCCGCCGATAGGTCTGGACGAGGAACGGCTTGGTGTTGTTCGCCACTTTCTTCACCGCGCGGTCGTCGAAGATGCGCCGGTTGCGGCAGTGAGCCGCGTTCCACTCCGGATCGCTGCTCTGGGGCTGCCGGTATTCCGGATTGTGCGTCGGCAGATACCCGCCGCGCGCCCACGCGACGCAGAACACGATGCGCGGGTCCGACTTCTGCAGCGGATCCTGGATCGGCGGCAGCACCCGATCGGTGAACTCGACGTAGTCGGTGAGGTACTGCGGTGGATTCGTGCCGCGGATAAGACGATAGCGCTCGTCGAAAAGCTGCGCCTCGGTGATCTCGCCGCGCCGGATCGCGTTGGCGAAGAGCTGCGAGATGCGCTTCGCCGTTTCCATGCAGGTGCGGATGAGCGGCGTGTCGCGGGTCTCGATGCCGCTCCCCGCGATGAACTCGATGAGCGTTTCGCTCAGCGTGAGCAGGTTCTGCACGCGCTCGTCGGCGTGCTCGAGATTGGCGGAGGAGAGATTCACGCCTTCGGCCAGGCCGCGCAGCTCGGCGAGCGTGCTGTCGCAATGATTCAGATTGTCGGCCGCGGCGCGCGCGATGGCGTCGATCTCGCGGCCCATGACCGCGAATGCCTGGTTCGCGTTGGTGACGACGCTCTCGATGCGGACGGCGCCGTCGCGCGCGTGTCCGGCGTGCACGGCCGCCTGGCCGCTCTCGCCGATCAGCCCTTCGATCTGCGCGCCGAGGTCCTTGATGATGGCGCCGATCTGATCGGTCGCCTTGCGCGTCTCGTCGGCGAGGCTCTTCACTTCGCCGGCGACGACCGCGAAGCCCCGGCCGGCCTCGCCGGCGCGCGCCGCCTCGATCGCCGCGTTGAGCGAGAGCAGCCGCGTCTGCTTGGCGATCGTCTCGATGGCGCTCGACACGGCGCCGATCTGCCGGATGACGGTGTTGAAGGAGGCGAGCCGCTCCTCGACGCGCCCGACCGACGCGGTGAGGTCGTTGATGTGCCGTACCGAGCTGCTGATCAGCGCGCGCGACTCCGCGATCTCGGCGCCGGTCTGCGAGGCGGCCTCCTGCATGGCGCGCGCCGCGCGGTCGATCTCGCGATTGCCGGCCACCATCGTCTCGACCGTCCCCTGCAGCTCTTCGAACTGCGCCGCCTGCTGGGAGAAGCGCTGGGTGACCTCGTCGAGATGGCCCGCGATGTCCGCAACCTCGACGCCGAGGGTGTCGATGCGGCTCGCGAGCTCGCTGATCAGCCGGGTCGTCGCGGTGTGTTCGGCCGTGCTCGTCATGGAAGTGCCTCGCATCCTATTCGATACGAGTATGGACGAGCCGGCCGGCGACGTCAGGATGCTCGACCCTGACGCGGTTCAAGAAATCAGCGTGCGCCCGTCCAGATGCGCACGCTATCGAGCGGTGCGGTGAGCAGCAGCTTGCCGTCGAGGTTCAAGCGATCCATACCGTACACTTCATAGAGCGCTTCGAACTCGGGAGTGGCCGCGGCGCTCGCGAGCAAGGTGGCGAGCGTGCGGGGGCTCGTCACCGTCTCGGCCATGTGCATCGCCGCCACGTCGCGGGTTCCCGCAATCACCACGAAGTGGTTGCCCTCGGGCCCGGCGAAGGAGGCGAAGTAGCCGTAGTCGCGGATCCGGGCCTCGCCGCGATAGGGCGCGCCCGCCTGGCTGACGTAGCGCTTGTTCGTCTTGCGGTCGACGATCTCGTCGTAAGACTCGCCGAATCGCAGGCGCGAGGCGCGGAACACCAGGTCCTGAAGTCGCCCGAGCCCGCTGAGATAGCCGACGTAGATCACATCGGCTGTCTTCAGGACGGCGGGATTGAGCTGCGACATCGTGAGGACGCGCACCCGGCGATTCGCGCTCGTCAGCACCGGCATCAGGTCGCGCAGGGCGTAGGCGGCCGCGGTGGGCAAATACGCGAGCTCGAGGTCGAGGTAGCGCTCGGCCTGCTCCGGATGGACTTTGAGGTAGTTCTCGAGGTCCTCGGGCGAATTGATCTCGAATTCGCGCACGAGCCGGCGGACCTCCATGGTCTCGTCGGTTTCACCGAAGATGTAGTAGTCGCCCACCACCACGAAAATCGCGCGCTCGTCCTCGAGTATGGGCCGCCACAGGGCGCTTTCGCGGACCTGCGCGAGCTCGTCGCGCGGCTCGGTGGGGCGCATATACGCGGTGAGCAGGATGGCTGCGTTCACGAGCAGCGAGATGGCGAGGGCAACCACCAACCAACGGCGCCGGGACGACTGCGCGGCACGCAGCGGCGTCTCACTGCCCGGCGCACCCGCGGCAGGCGATGCGCCGGGCTCCGCCGCCGCGGACGGCACGCTCTCGACAACGAACCGATACTCGCCTTTGGGAATGGTCAGGTGCGTGGGCTCGCCGGCGCCCGCCCCGGCGTAGAACTCCTCGAGCTTGCGCCGCAGCTTGTGCACGTACACGCGCACCATCGCATCCTGCGAGACGTCGAAGTCGGCGCCCTTGCCGAAGGCGTCCATGGCGACTTCGATTTCCTTGGGAGCACGGTCCGCGAGCGAGCACTCGAGCAGGAAATCGAACAGTCGCTGCATCAGCGATGAGCGGCCGAGAACGCCGCTGGCGCGGATGCGTTCGGCGTGCGCGCGCAATTGCTCGGGGTCTCCCATGGATCGGCCGATCGTACCATGGGGCGGCTCCCGGATCGTCCGGCCCGGAGTCCTGCGACTCGGGGCCGGGCGATCGGCGCGGCTCGCAGCGAGCTACTGCGCGATCGGCAGCGCGATGTCCCACACGCCGCCGGTCAGCGGCGCGCTCGAGCCGGGCAGCGCCGCGGGCGGACCCCACTTCACGACGACGTTCTGCGTCTTGCCGACCGGAAGGCTCGGATTGATCTGCGACAGATCGATCGAGAAGAGCAGGCGGGTCGTCTGACCCACGAGGTAGTTCTTGCCCGACTTGTCCGTGTAGATGTCGATGTCCGAGGTCGGCGAGAGATTCACGCGATTGCCGTTCACGTCGACGAAGTTGCCGATCGTCTGCAGCTTGCCGCCGCCCGTATTCGAGCTACCCGTCGCCGTCTTGTCCGCGATCGTGACCAGCACGTCCTTGTCGTGGTCGATGCCGTAGAACAGCGTGGTGGTCGCGCCGTTGAGATTGTTCGTGTACGCGCCGCCACTCAGCTCGGGGTCCTTGCCGAAGTTCACATCGCCCTGCACGTACGCGAAGGTCGTCTGCGCGACCGTGGTGCTGAGATTGCTGCCGTCGGTTCCGTTGACGACGGCCAGGTTCTGATCGTTGCTGCCCGCGACACGAATCGCGTTCGCCACCGGGTTGAAGTCGAAGAGCATCTCGAAGCCGCCCGTGAAGCGCGGATTCATCGTGCTCACGCGCTGCGCCTGCCCGACGTAGTACTGCGAGATGGGGATCGTGTAGATCGTGCCGAGATCGGTGAGCCCGTAGAGCTTGCCGTCCGCCGGGCGGAAGTCGATGCCGATGAGATTGCCCCCTTCGGTTTCCACCCGGCCGAGGCGCACGTAGTTGCTCGCGCCCGGGCGCAGCACGTAGATGGCGTTGTCGCTCGTCAGCGCATACACCGGCACGTTCGGGATATCGACTCCCTGTGCGACTCCCCGCGGGCGGTAGGTGTTGGAGGTGTTCGTGGTGCCCTTCGACTTGTGTGCCATAGCGACTGACGCGGCGAGCACGCATGCCGCTGTCACGGCGATGTGCACCAGCCCATGGGTGGCCTTGTTGAATGTCATGACCGTCAACCTCTCTGATCGGATGTAGTGTGTGCGGGGCAGCGCCCGCGGGTGCGACGAATGTCTCGCTCCGCCGATGTCTACGGCTCCGGTCGAGGGTCAGATGTCGAAAAAAGTGTTGGCGATCGGCGCCAAAAATTGAAAGTTCCCTGAATGAAGCGCGAGATGAGATGCGCTTCACGTCTGCGCGCGGCGACGCGCGCACGAAAAAGACGAGCGCTGACGCCAGCGGGCGTCACCTGTCGCGCGCGGGCGCGTCCGCTTTTTCAGCGCCGATTGTCGTCGCGTCCGCTTTTTTTCAGCGCGGAGGGGCGTGATGCGTGCCGTCGACGACGTGCTTCAAGTCCTGCTCGACGCAGGGCACGGGCTCCTGCAGCTCGTGTTCCGCCTTCGTCATGATGCGCGGCTGCAGCTGCCAGGGCTGCGCGAGCACGTTCGGATCGTCCGCGATCGCAACCCACTGCATGGTGTCGCCGTTGCGCGTGAGCTTCTCCGTCACGCGCAACGCCTTCGTGTGGAAGGCGCCGTTATCGGTGAGCCACGTGTCTTCATTGAAGTTGGTCGTCTCGACGACGAGCGTGTCGCCTTCCCAGTTCCCGACCGCATCGCCGAGATAGCTCTCGTCCGCGTCGGCGCGGTGCTTGCGGCCGTCCGTCGGTACGATGCGCCAGAAGCTGCCCGACACATCGTCGTAGAGAAACACGATCTCGCCCGGGCGCTGCACGATCTTGTCCGGCGGGCCGATGCGCGGCAGGCCGGGCGCGCGGCAGCGGAGCACCGGGTCCATCTCGACCTGCCGCTGCTCGAGGTCCTTCACTTTCGCCAGGAACTCGGGCTTGTAGACGGGCCGGTCCGGCGTCCTTGCGGCGCGCGGCGCCGGTGCGCTGCCGCCGGGCGCGGCACACCCGGTGATGCAGATGGAACCGTCCGCTCCCTTCTGCGGCTTCACGAAGTCGTAGCCGCTGCCGTTCTCCCAGGTGCCGTTGAAGTCGGGATGACCGTCGGGTAGGCGCGGCACCGTCGCGTCACCCGCGAAGACCGCCGCCGCGGCCAGGGCCGCCGCGAGCGTACCGAAAACGCCACCTGCAGAACGATTCATAGCGATCTCCGTGCGCCGGTTAAACCGGCGAGGTGTAGTGAATGAAAGTGTCATACGGTGAAGGGCTAGCCATCCACGCCGGCCCCGAGTCATGCGTGTGCGCTCGCGAGGGCGCAGGCGAAGCGTTGACAGGGGAACGTGCAGGCTGGGTATTGAGCTGCGAAATCCATGCCCCACCGCGAGGTGGGTTACTCCGAGGTGCCGACGTTCTGGAGAACAGCGGAAGGCCACACCGGCGATATCGCGAAGGCGAGATGTCGCAGGACCTCGCGCGGTCAGAGACCCCATGCATGCACCGAAGCACCTCGATCGGGAACCGGGAGGTCCCACTTTCGTCTGCAGCCGCAAGGCGCGCAGACCGCATCGGGAAGTCGCAAGACGTACGCCGATGAAGAACGGAAGCGGGAAGTCGGACCGGCCAGTAGTACCTGTGAAGCCGCTGAACAAGGCCGAGAGAACGGCTGCGGAAGCGGTGGAAGGAAGGGGCCGGACCAAGGGAAACCTGCAAGAGCACAACGCACTCCGGACACAGGGCCGGGCCGGTGCGCACAGCGCGCTCGAGCGGGTACGTCAGGTAGCAAGAGGAGACAGGAAACAGCGGTTCACCGCGCTTCTGCACCATGTGTACGACATTGAGCGGTTGCGTGCGGCGTTCTTTGCTCTGAAGCGCGACGCGGCGGCTGGCATCGATGGAGAGACGTGGCGCCATTACCGGGAGCAACTGGGGAGCAATCTTCAGGACCTCTCGGAACGGCTCAAGCGGGGCGCGTACCGGGCGAAGCCCGTGCGTAGAGCGTTCATCCCCAAAAGCGACGGACGGCAGCGCCCGCTGGGTGTGCCGGTGCTGGAGGACAAGCTTGTCCAGCGCGCCGTGGTGGAGGTGCTGGGCGCAATCTACGAAGAGGAC
>DASZSS010000160.1:0-1513 GCA_035548535.1 Steroidobacteraceae bacterium | reverse complement strand
TAAAAGTCCGATGCTCTACCGACTGAGCTACCACCCCGGCGGGTGCGGGGCCGGAGGGGGCCCCGCGCGGGGGCGCGCATGATACTACAGCGGCCGGTAGCGGGTGGGATCCGGAAGGCCGGCGGCGGCGAAGCCCGACTGCCGGATGCGGCAGGAGTCGCAGCGTCCGCAGGCGCGGCCCTCGGCGTCGGCCTGGTAGCACGACACGGTCGCCGCGAAGTCCACGCCGAGACGCGTGCCCTCGCGGATGATGTCGGCTTTCGCGAGCGTGATCAGCGGCGCATGAATGCGGCAGGGATGGCCCTCCACGCCCGCCTTCGTCGCGCGCGCCGCGAGCTGCTCGAACGCGGCGATGAACTCGGGCCGACAATCGGGGTAGCCGCTGTAGTCCACCGCATTGACGCCGATGAAGATATCGCGCGCCTCCAGCACCTCCGCCCACCCGAGCGCGAGCGCCAGCATCATCGTGTTCCGCGCCGGCACATAGGTCACCGGAATTCCCGTGGTCGGCTCCTCGGGCACGGGGATAGCGGGATCCGTGAGCGCAGAGCCTCCGATGCCGGCGAGATCCACGTGCATGACGCGATGATCGCGCGCCCCTAGCGAAGCCGCCACGCGCTTTGCGGCGTTCAGCTCCGCGGAGTGTCGCTGCCCGTAGGCCACCGACAACGCGTAGCACTCGAATCCGCGCGAACGCGCAATCGCCAGCGTCGTCGCGGAATCGAGCCCTCCGGACAACAGCACCACCGCGCGTTGCGCTGACATCGTCCTACTTCCTTCGCCCTACTTTCCCGGCGTATTGCCCCACAGATATTTGTGGAGCTGAATCTGAAAGCGTACAGGCAAGCGATCTTCGAGAATCCAGTCCGCGAGGTCGCGTGCCGCGAGCTGTTCGTGGCTTGGCGAGAACAGCACGGTGCAGCGGGACGGCAAGTCGAGCTCGGCGATCTTCGCACGGCTCCACTCATAGTCCTCGCGCCCGCAGATCACGAACTTCACGAGATCCTTGGAACCGAGCCGCGCGAGCTCATCGTACCGATTGCGCGATTCTTCACCCGAACCCGGCGTCTTCACGTCCGCGACGATAACGACGCGCGGATCGACGGCCTCGAGCGACATGGCCCCGCTCGTCTCCAGCGACACGCGATGCCCCCGATCTGCCAACAACCGCAGCAGCTCGACGCAATTCTTCTGCGCCAGGGGCTCTCCGCCCGTCACGCACACATGCTTCGCGCCGAGCTCCTGAACGCGCGCGAGAATGGCATCGATCTCCCACCACTCGCCGCCGTGAAAGGCATACGCCGTATCACAGTACTGGCAGCGCAGCGGGCAGCCGGTCAGACGAACGAACGTGGTCGGGATGCCTGCAGTATCCGCTTCGCCCTGCAGGGAATAGAAGATCTCGGTGATTTTGAGCCGCGCCACAGCACCTCAGCGTGCGCCGGCCGGGATGCGCGCAAGACGATCCGTCGCGAGCTTCGCGGCATCCGTGTCCGGAAATCGGCGCACGACC
>DASZSS010000159.1:0-7817 GCA_035548535.1 Steroidobacteraceae bacterium | reverse complement strand
TGGGACAACACGGAAATGCCGGTGCTCATCGATGCCGAGATCGATGGCAAGCCGCGGAAGCTGCTCGCCCAGGCCGCGCGTAACGGCTGGTTCGTCGTGCTCGATCGAACGAACGGCAAGGCGTTGGTCAGCACCCCGTACGTGAAGCTGAACTGGGCGAAGGGCGTGGACAAGCGCGGCCAGCCGATCCCCGACCCGGCGAAGGAACCGAAAGTGGCGGGCAGCATGACGATCACCAGCGCCACGAACTGGATGTCGCCGAGCTACAGTCCCGCAACCGGCCTGTTCTACGTCAACGCCGTGGAAGGGTTCGGCATCTACTATCTGCTCGACACGGACCCGAAGCCCTCAGGATATGGCGGCGCGCTCTCGGGACTCGGCACGAGCACGCGCTTCCTCAAAGCCATCGACATCAAAACCGGCAAGGTTCGTTGGGAACACCGGTACCCGAGCATCCAGAGTGCTCCGCCCACCGTCGGTCCCGGGCTGTTGAGCACGGCGGGCAACCTCGTGTTCACCGGTGATGATCAGGGCAACCTGATCGCCTACACGGCGGACGAGGGCCGCATCGTGTGGCACTTCCGCGCGAGCGCGCCGCAATCCAACGGACCGATCACCTACATGCTCGACGGCCGGCAATGGGTCGTGCTCGCCGCGGGCGACACGTTGTATGCGTACACACTGGCGCCTGCCGCGCTGTCGCATCCATGAGAGCGCGCGTTCTCCTTCTCTTGGCGCTGGTGGCGCAAGGTGCCCACGGGCAGGGCAGACCGGACACGCTGACCAATCCGCTCGCCGGTGACCCTGCGGCGGCGGCCGCGGGCAAGCGCATCTTCGATTCGACGTGCGTCGTGTGTCACGGCGCCGCCGGCGCCGGCACGGAGCGCGCGCCTGCGCTCGACAGCGGCCAGTTCAAGCACGGCGCCGAGGACTTCGAGATCTTTCAGACGATCCAGAAAGGCGTGCCGGGAACGCAGATGCCGGCTTTCGCCTCGCTGCGCGCCGAAGAGCTGTGGCAACTGGTCTCGTACGTGCGTGGGCTCGCGCGCACCGGCTCCGCCGTCGCCAGTGCACCGGCAGGGGCGGATGCGGGTCGCGGTGAGCAGTTGTTCTTTGGCGAGGGCAAGTGCTCTGCCTGTCACGAGGTGAACGGCCGCGGCATGCCGCTGGCACCCGATCTATCGGAGGTCGGAAAGCAGTCGCCGGCCGCGATTCAGGCGGCTCTCGAGCATGCGCAACGCAACTCGTTCGGCCCGCGTCCGCGCTATGTGGCGATCACCTTGCGCGAGGACGCGCGACTCGAAGGCCTCGTGAAGAGCGAGGACAGCTTCTCATTGGTGCTCCAGACTTTCGATGGCGAGTACGCCTTGCTCGATCGGCGCCGGATCCGCAGCATGACGAATCTCACTCCATCCTTCGCCCCGGCGCAGGTGGTGCAGGGGCTGTCCGCGGAACAGAAGGCCGATCTCCTCGCTTACCTCGGTCAGCGGAAACAGCGCGCCGCTGTGGTAGCGCCCGTCGGCGCGGCCGACGACACCGGCCTCAGCTTCGCGCGCCTGAGAAGCGCGGAGCGCGAGCCGCAGAACTGGCTCACATACTGGGGCAGCTATCGCGGCGAGCATTTCAGCGCGCTCTCGCAGATCGATCGGCGCAACGTGTCGAGGCTGCAGGCGCGCTGGGCGACGCCGATGCCGGGCGACTCGCCACTCGAGTCGACACCGTTGGTCGTGGACGGCGTGATGTACGTCTCGGGCCCGCCGGGCGATGTGTATGCGCTCGACGCTCGTAGCGGCTTGCAGATCTGGAAGTTCCATCGCCGGCAGGAGCAGGTGAATCCATTTCAGATCAATCCCTACAACCGCGGCGTGGCGGTGCTGGGCCGGCGCGTGTTCGTCGCCACGCTCGACAGCGCGCTCATCGCGCTGGATGCACGCAGCGGCCGGGTGCTTTGGGAGCAGCATCTCGCCGACACGATGTCGGGCTACACGATGACGGGCGCGCCGCTCGCGCTCGACGGCAAGGTGATCGTCGGCATCTCCGGCGGCGAGATGGGTATTCGCGGCTTCCTCGCCGCGTACGACGCGAACGACGGCCATTTTCTCTGGCGTTTTGACACCATCCCCGAACCGGGTCGGCCGGGGAATGAGACCTGGGCGGGCGACTCGTGGAAAACCGGTAGCGGCGCGACGTGGCTCACGGGCAGCTATGACCCCGAGCTGAACCTTCTGTACTGGGCGGTCGGCAATCCCGGCCCCGATTTCGATCCAGAGCAGCGCGCAGGAGACAACCTGTACACCTGCTCGGTGCTGGCGCTCGACCCGGAGACGGGGCACCTCGTGTGGCACTACCAGTTCACGCCGCACGACACGCACGACTGGGACGCGACGGAGGATCTCATCCTCGCGGAGCTGCCGAGCCAAGGCGGCTCGCGCAAAGTGATGCTGCATGCCGATCGCAACGGGTTCTTCTACACGCTAGATCGCGCCACCGGCCGGTTCATCTCGGCGGTCCCGTTCGTGCGGCAGAGCTGGAACAAGGGCTTCGACGCGAATGGGCGACCGATCGTCGATCCAGCCTCGATTGCGACGCGGGAGGGTCACCCCATCCAGCCGGGCGTCGGCGGTACCAATTTCCAGGCGCCTTCATACGATCCCGCGCGTCGCGTTCTCTATCTGAGCTTCATCGATGCGGAGGGCGGCGCGAGCTACCGGCCCGCGAAGTACGTACCCGGTCAGATCTTCACCGGCGCGCACTTCACGGCGCGGCCGGCATCGTCGAGCGAGCCGGTGCAAGGCGTGATGGCGCTCGACGCGCAGAGTGGTCGCAAGCTGTGGACGTTCCCGGTCTCACGCGGCTCGCTGAGCGCGGGCGTGTTGGCGACTCGCGGCGATGTCGTGTTTGCCGCGACGGCCGAGGGCAACTTGATCGCGCTGGACGCGCGCTCCGGCAAGGCGCTGTGGCACTTCCAGACCGGCGGACAGATCATGGCATCGCCGATGAGCTACGCGGTCGATGGAACGCAGTTCATCGCGATCGCTGCCGGCAACACGCTGTACAGCTTTGCTCTTCCCGAGCGGCGCTAGATCGATGAGGCCATATATGTTGAAGCGTGCGAGCGGTCTGGGCGTCGGCTTGATCGCGTCGTGCTTGCTGTCCAGCGCGGCGCCCGCGGCCAGCGACACCCTGCTGATCGAGGCGATCGATGTCGAAGGTGGCGCCGCGACGTTGTACATCACGCCCGAGCGCAAGTCGCTCTTGATCGATGCGGGCTGGCCTGGCGGCGTCGCTGCGCAGGATCCCGACAGTGTCGAGCGCATCATCGCGAGCGCGCGCCGGCATGGCTTGTCGAAGCTCGATTATCTGCTCATCACGCACTACCACGTCGATCACGTCGGCGGCGCCGCGGAGCTTCTGAGCCGCTTCCCCGTGGACACGATCCTCGATCACGGGCCCAATCGCGAGACGCCGCCCCCCGATGCGTCGCCCAGGTTCGCGTCCTTTCAGCCGGACGTGCTGTATCCCAAGTATCTCGAAGCGATCCGCGGGCACACGCATCGCGCGCTGCGCGCGGGCGATACGCTCAGCATCGGTTCGCTGAACGTGACGGTCGTGACGAGCGACGGTGCAGCGATCGAGCGGCCCTTGCGCGACGCTGGCACCGCGATCCCGGCATGCGAGAGCATGACGCCGCTCGCGGAGAACGGCGGCGAGGAGAACGCACGCTCGGTCGGTGTGCTACTGACCTTCGGTCGAGCGCGCATTGCCACGCTTGGCGATCTGACCTGGAATGTCGAGAAGGCGCTCGTGTGCCCGCGCGCCAAGGTGGCGCCCGTGGATCTCTTCTTCGTCTCGAATCATGGTACCCACCTGAACAACAGCCCAGCGCTGCTGCGCGCGCTCGCGCCGCGCATCGCGATCGTCGGCAACGGCGCGCGGAAGGGCGGGGATGCCGAGACGTACGACACCGTCGTGCGCTCGCCGCGGCTCGTCCGGCTCTGGCAATTGCACTACGCAGAGCGTGCGGGCGCCGAGCACAACGTGCCCGAGACTTACATCGCGAATCCAAGCCTCGCGAGCGATGCGCACGCGTCCCTGGAGATCGTGGTGACGAAACGGGGTGCGATCACGGTGACCAACGATCGCACCCGTTTCTCCGAGAGCTACTGAACAGGCGCGGCGACGCAGGTTTGCTGCTGCTCGCCCAGCGATTCGATCCCGAGTCGCACGACGTCGCCCGGCGCGAGAAAACGAGGGTGAGGCTTCTTGCCCATCCCGACGCCCGGCGGCGTGCCCGTGGTGATCACATCGCCGGGTTCCAGCGCCATGAAGCGCGAGATATAGGCGACCAGAAAATGCACGCCGAAGATCATCGTGGCGGTCGAGCCCGTCTGCATCCGCTCGCCGTTCACATCCAGCCACATGGATAGCGACTGCACGTTCGGGACTTCGTCGGGCGTCACGAGCCAGGGGCCCAGCGGCCCGAACGAGGGGCAGCCCTTTCCCTTCATCCATTGTCCCGTGCCCTCGAGCTGAAACGTGCGCTCGGACACGTCGTGGCACACGCAATACCCGGCGATCGCGTCCGCGGCCGCGGCTTCATCGACGTAGGAGGCGTGCTCGCCGATGACGACGGCGAGCTCCACTTCCCAGTCCGTCTTCTGCGAGCCGCGCGGGATCACGAGCGGATCGTTGGGTCCGACGATGCAGGAGGGCGCCTTGTTGAACAGCACCGGCTCTTTGGGGACCGCGGCGCCGGTTTCCGCTGCGTGATCCGCATAGTTCAAACCGACTGCGATGAAGTTGCGCGTACCGCCGACGCACGGGCCGAGCCGCTCCGTCGGGGCGACGCGCGGCAACGATTGCAGGTCCGCGCGACGCAGACGCTCGAGGCTCTCGCGCCCGAGCGCCGCACCGGCGAGATCACCGCAGATGGAAGAGATGTCACGCGCAACGCCCTGCGCGTCGAACACGCCGGGCCGCTCCCGGCCCGGGCTGCCAAATCTGAATAGCTTCACAGAGACTCCGCGCGCACGGCGCAAGCAGGAAACAAAGCGCCTTCCCTGCGCGGGATATTACTTTGCCGCGGTCGTGTTTTCAGCGATGGCGGACTTCGGCACCAATGCTTCAAGAATCGCCACGGTCGCCGCGCGGCTCGCCGCCGCGGGTCCGCTTTCCTTCGGCGGCGTGCCCGGCCCAGGCGGTGGTCCCGAGCGCGCGTAGTCGAGAGCAAGCTTGCCGGATGCATCGCGCACCGTGGGATCGGCGCCGCGATCGAGCAGGTGCTTCACCACCTTGTCCCAGCCCGCTTCCGCCGCGGCAAAGAGGGCGGTCTTGCCCTCGTGGTCGCGACCTTGGACATAGGCGACGAGCTTGGCGGTGCGCGTGTGACTATTCGTCACGCGTGCATTGATGTTCGCGCCGGCATCGAGGAGGAGGTCGAGGGTCGAAATCACGCGCGCCTGCACATCGACAGGCTTGCCGCGACCGGTTCCGGCAATGGCGCTGCCGACGCCGCCGCGGCTCGATCCGCTCATGCCGGCGGCGGCCATGAGGGGAGTGATCTGGAACACGTTCGGCACATCGACTTCCGCACCGTGCGCGAGCAGCACTTTGATGGCCTCGTCGTCATATGTGAGCGCGGCGATCATGAGCGGCGTCGTGCCCCCGCGCATCATGTAGTCGGCGAAGCGGCCGCGGCCATTGCCGTTCGGGCGCATGCGCGTCAGCTCGTGATTCGGATCGACGCCCATGGCGAGGAGCCGATTCACCACGTCCATCGCCGTCGCCTTGTTCTCGGGACGCGGCGGCCCCGGAGGCTCGCCAAAGCCCTGGAAGTTGCCGCTACCGGCGCCGGTCGGACCGCGATAGGAATGCATGTCCACCGCGACGTAGAGCGGCGTGCGCCCCGTCATGTCCCACGCGCTCGGGTTCGCGCCGTGATCGAGCAGGAACATCGCGATGTCGTAGCTGCGGTTGTCGAGCGCGTTGATGAGCGGCGTGATGCCGTCCGGATTGGGCTGATTGACATCCGCGCCCGCCTTCACGAGGGATACCGCGCAGCGATAGCAGCCCGAGCGCGTCGCGTAGAGCAGGGCGGTGAGGCCGCCGGTCGGGCGGAATTGCGCGCGCGGCTCCGACGTCATCTGCCGCGGCCAGTCGTCATAGTGTGCGCGCAGCTTCACGTTCGCTCGATGCGCGAGCAGCAGATCGACGATGTCCGGGTGATTGCCGCCCGCGGCCCACATGAGCGCGGTCTGCCCCCGGTACTTCTCCACCGCGTTCACGTCCGCGCCGCGCGCGATCAGCAGCTTCGCGATCTCGAGCGAGCCCAAGCTCGAGGCCAGCATGAGCGCGGTCTGGCCGTCCTGATTGGGGGAGTTCGGGTCCGCGTGCGCATCGAGCAGCATGCGCACCAGCTCGAGATCGCTCAGCTTGACCGCCTCGGTGAGCGGCGCGGCGCCGAAATTGTTGGTGATGTTGGGATTCGCACCGGCTTTCAGCAGCGCGCGCACGAGGTCGTGATCGACCTTGTACGTCGCCCAGAGCAGCGCGGTGGACCCATCGGCCGCCGGCGCATTCACGTCGAGATCGGGCGAAGTGATCGCCGCGAGCACGGCCTCGCGCTGGCCGGTGCGGACGAGATCCGCGAGCGTTTCCTGCGCGAGCGCGTTCGATGAGAACGCCGCCCCGAGCGCGAGCACACCGAGGGCAGTGGCCAACCTAAACAATGTTGCCTCCGAAATTCGTGTAGTGCGCCCAGTGGCCCTTGCAGACGTCGTAGAGGAAGCGATACGGATCGTCGAACTTGCGGTTCACTTCGTTCAGGACACCGGCGTCGAGCATGTCCTGCGCGCTGCGGCCGTGATCGGTGAGCTCGGTCGTGCGATCGTAGAGGTGCAGCATCATGTCGCGCTCGGCCTGCAGTTGCGCACGTGTCATGACCGGACCGTAGGCGGGCACGATCTTGGTGTCGTCGCGCGCCAGCTTCAGCAGATCGTCCATCGCGTCGACCCGCCCGCCGAGCCAGGCGCCCGTGTACCAGTCGATCGCGGGATCGCGCAGTGGTGACGCCACATCGCCCACCGCCAGCACGTTCGAATCGCGGAAGAAGACGTAGATGTCCCCGCGCGTGTGCGCTTCGAGCAGATAGCCGTATTCGATGGTTTCCGCGCCGGCCCGCATCTCACCTTTCTGGCGGAACGTCTTCGTGGGCCATGCGACCTTCGGGAGCGCCTTGACCCAGCGATCCTCCGCGGGGACGTAGTAGTCCGTCGCGAGCCACTGGCGCGTGATCGAATGCGAATGAATTTCCGCGCCGGCGGCGCCGAAGAGTGCGTTCCCGCCGGTCTGATCAACGTGATAGTGCGTGTTGAAGAGCGTGCGCACCTTGGCGCCGCCGAGACGCTTGCGAACCGCGCCGGCCAGCGCCGCCGAGCCGCTGTCGACGAGCACCACGCCGTCATCGGCCGCCAGCGCGATCACGTTGCCGGGTACGCCGTTGATCACGGTCACGCGGTCGGACAGCTTCTCGGTCGAGAGTGCCGCGGCTCGCGCAGTCGCGGACTTGCTCGAGTCGCGTGCGGGAACTTGCTGGCACCCACCCAGGCTGCCGAGGAGCGGCACGGATGCGAGCCCCGCGAGCCCGCCGACGGCGGCCTGCAGAACGCTTCTGCGGTTCGTCTTCATACTTCGCTGATGATGCCGGTGCTGTTGCCGAAGCTCGCCTGCTCGATCCCGAGCTTCTTCAGGATCGTCAGGTGCAGATTGGCGAGCGGCGTGCGCTCGGGCAGCACCAGATTCTTGCCGCCGACGTGCGC
>DASZSS010000158.1:0-6535 GCA_035548535.1 Steroidobacteraceae bacterium | reverse complement strand
TCGAGCGCGCGGAGCAGCAGCATCGCCGCTTCTTTGCGCTTCTCGGCGCGCCGAAGTACGAGTCGGCCTGGGAACCGCCGGTCGACATCTTCGAAACAGACACGGACATGTGGATCGTCGTGGCGCTGCCCGGCGTGCCGCCCGAGAACGTCACGCTGCGGGTCGAAGCCGCCGAGCTCGTGGTGCAGACCGAGCGCCCGCTGCGCGCCGGCCTCGACTCGGTACGGATCCGGCGCCTCGAAATTCCCTATGGCGTATTCGAGCGACGCATCGCGTTGCCTCCGGGCCGCTATGCCTTGCGCGAGCGGCAAATGGTGAACGGTTGTCTCGAGCTGCATCTCAGTCGGGAGTAGGTCATGGCCGACGCACCTGAAGACATCCTCATCCTGCCGGTTCGCGGGCTGGTCGTGTTTCCCGGCACCGTCGTCCCGATCGCCGTCGGCCGGCCGCGCTCGGTCGCCGCGGCTCAGGAAGCGATGAAGAGCAAGCAACGCCTCGGCGTACTGATGCAGCGGGACGTCGCGGAGGCGGAGCCCGCGCCCGAGCAGCTTCATCAGGTGGGCACGGTCGCGACCATCGTTCGCTATGTCACGGCGGCGGATGGCGGGCATCACCTCATCGTGCGTGGCGAGCAGCGCTTTCGCGTCGAGGAGTTCCTGCAGACCGATCCTTACTTGCGCGCGCGCGTCGTATTCCACACGGACGAAGAGACGGCGGAGCGCGAGATCGAAGCGCGCGCACGCTATCTGCGCGAGCGCGCGATCGAAGCCATCGAGCTGCTTGCGCAAGTGCCGCCGGAGATCGTGGGTGCGATCCAGTCCGTCGAGCAGCCGGGCGCGCTCGCGGACCTCGTCGCGAGCCTCATGGACCTGAAGCCCGCGGAGAAGCAGCAGATTCTGGAGATGTTCCCGCTGAAGGAGCGGCTCGATCGCGTGATCGCCGTGCTGAGCCAGCGCATCGAGGTGCTGCGCATCTCGAAGGAGATCGGCGACAAGACGCGCGAAGCGCTGAACGATCGCCAGAAGGAAGCGGTGCTGCGCGAGCAGCTCCGCCAGATTCGGCACGAGCTCGGCGAGACCGAAGGCGGCTCGGCGCAGGTCGAGGAGCTGACGCGCGCCATCGAGCAGGCCGGCATGCCGCCCGATGTTTCGGAGCATGCCACGAAGGAGCTGCGCCGGCTCGAGCGCATGCCCGAAGCCTCGCCTGAATACTCCATGGTCGCGACCTACCTCGAGTGGCTCGCCGCCCTGCCCTGGTCGAAGATGGACGCCGAGAGCTTCGACATGCAGCGCGCGCGCCAGGTGCTCGACGAAGATCATTTCGATCTCGACAAGATCAAACGGCGCATCATCGAATTCCTCGCGGTGCGCAAGCTCAACCCGCAAGGCCGCAGTCCCATCCTGTGCTTTGTCGGGCCGCCCGGCGTCGGCAAGACCTCGCTCGGCCAGAGCATCGCGCGGGCGCTCGGCATCAAGTTCGCGCGCGTCAGCCTCGGCGGCGTGCACGATGAAGCGGAGATTCGCGGGCACCGGCGCACTTACATCGGCGCGCTCCCGGGGAACATCATTCAGGCGCTGCGCAAGGCCGGCACGCGCAATCCCGTGCTGATGCTCGACGAGATCGACAAGCTCAGCGCGAGCTTTCAGGGCGATCCGTACTCGGCGCTGCTGGAGGTGCTCGATCCCGAGCAGAACAACACGTTCCGCGACAACTACCTCGCCGTGCCGTTCGACTTGAGCCGCGTGCTGTTCATCTGTACGGCGAACGTGCTCGACACGGTGCCGCCGCCGGCGCGCGATCGCATGGAAGTCATCGAGCTCACGGGGTACACGGCGGAAGAAAAGCTCGAGATCGCCAAGCGCTATCTCGTGCCGCGCCAGATCAAGGCGAACGGCCTCACGACGGAACAAGTGCAGATTTCCGACGACGCGGTGCGCTTGATCATCGACGAGTACACGCGCGAGGCCGGCTGCCGCAACCTCGAACGGCAGATCGGGGCGAGTCTGCGCTCGGCCGCCGTGAAGATTGCAGCGGGCGAGGCGACGCAGGTGTCGCTCGGGCCGCAGGATATTCCGACGATTCTTGGGCCGCGGCGCTTCGAGAACGAGCTGGCGATGCGCACGAGCGTGCCCGGCGTCGCGACCGGCCTCGCGTGGACGCCGGTCGGCGGCGACATTCTCTTCATCGAATCGAGCCGCGTTCCCGGCAGCGGCAAGCTCATCCTCACGGGCCAGCTCGGGGATGTGATGAAAGAAAGTGCACAGACCGCCGTGACGCTGGTCAAGGCGCTTGCGAGTCAGCTCGGGTTCGGCACGGAGGGCCTCGACAAGCAGGACCTGCACATTCACGTGCCCGCCGGCGCGATTCCGAAGGATGGGCCGAGCGCGGGCGTCGCGATGTTCATGTCGCTCGCGTCGCTCCTCGCCAATCGCACCGTGCGAAGCGACGTCGCGATGACCGGGGAGATCAGTCTGCGCGGCTTGGTATTGCCCGTCGGCGGGATCAAGGAGAAGGTGATCGCCGCCGCGCGCGCGGGGATTCGATGCGTGATTCTGCCGGCGCGCAATCGGAAGGATTTCGAGGACGTTCCCGAGAGCGTGCGGCAGGAGCTCAAGTTCGTGTGGGCCGAACGCGTCGAAGACGCGCTCGCGGCTGCGCTCGATCAGCCGCCCGCGGAAGTGGCACGAGCCCGCGCGGCGCGCGCCAGCGCGACCGGAGACGAAGGCGCGCGCGTGGCGCACTGAAACGACGAGGCGCGGCCCGCGCCCCGGCGGCGCCGGCCAACACAACGGCAAAAGAGCGGACCCCGTCAGGAGGGAACTCAGCCCCGACCTGCCCGATCAGGGCGACAGCGCCGCGAACGTTGCCTGCGACCGTGGGCCCAGCCACGCGGGGTATTTGCTGCGGGCCCGAGCAGCCGTCGCCGCGATCGGTTCGGCGATGTTCTTGCGCAGATTGCGCCGCGCCCAGGCCCAGCGTGGCACGTGTCACGCGCACGTGCGGCGCTCGCGCGCCCGCCCGCGTGTCCCAGGGCGCGCGGGCGCGATGACGCTCAGCCTCAGTGCTTCGTGCGCTCCGCCGCGGTCTCGCGGCTCACGAGCTTGTTGAAATTACTCGGCTTGCCGTCGGCGGTCTTGTCCTCGACGATCAGCGCGAGGTTGCGATTGTCGAACACGCGGAACCATTGGTCCCACGGAATCGCCTCGAGCGAGCCTTCGCCGCTGTAGCCCGGAAAGTCCAGTCGCAACAGACAGCTTCCCTCGCTGTTCTCGGTCCCCTTCACACACGCCGGCTGAGCCTTGCGCGCTTCCGCCCATTTGCGGATCTCGTCGTGATTGGTGAGTACGTGCCCTGCGGCTCGATGTGCCATGGTGTGTACCTCGTCTTGCCTCGACCTCGGAGCAAGCATCCGACATGCCGCGCGCTGCCCGGGGCGCGGTCACGGCGTTGATCCGATCACAGCGAAGGCTGGAACGTCCCGCGCCCATTGCCGCGCTGAGACACCTCGCGGACCACGGCAATCGTCTGCTCGGGTCGCGCGAACTCGGCGATATCCGCCTGCGAGATGATCCCGCACAGCCGCCCGGCCTTGTCGACGACCAGCACACGCCGGAGCTGCTGCTCTTCGAGCACGCGACAGCAGTCGTCGACCTTCTCGTGTAGCTCGACGGTCACGCACGGCGCCGTCATGCAATCCCCTGCCGTGAGCCCGAGCGGGTTGCGGCCTTGCGCGACGGTACGACACACGATGTCGCGATCGGTGATCACGCCAACCGGAATCATCGTGTCCTCGTTGTCCACGACGGGAATCTCGCCGCAGTCGTACTCGACCATCAGCTCCGCGACTTCCTGCAGGTTCTTCTCGCGCGTGGCGACGACGGGCCTCACGGTCATGATCTGTTGCACTCGCATGGTGGCAACCCTCTTGCGCGCCCTCTCTGCGCAACAGTTTGCCGACGCATTGGTTCCCGTCAGGGTGCCGTGAGCTTGCGCTCCTAACCTCGCGCAATACGGCAGAAAGCTCGCGCCTCGGATGCGCGCCGTGAGCTCAACGACGCGGAGGACCTTTCGCCGCCCGCGTCCCGGCGCCGCCGGCGCCATCCGGACGACGTCTGGCCAGGCGCGCGCCCTCCGCGAACGTTCTAGAAGTTGTGCTTGACGCTGATCGACCACTCGCGCGGCATCGCGGGCTGGCCGTTCACGTAACCCGCCGACGTGTGCGTATCGAACAGCGTCAGGTAGTACAGCTTGTCCGTCACGTTCGTGACGTTGAGAGCGGCTTGCCACGACGCATCCGAGTTACGCCAGGTCACGCGCGCATTCAGCACCGTGTAGCCGGCAATCTCGTTCCACAGCGGATCGTTGATCGCGTTGGCGAACTGCGACGACTGATACGTGAGATCGAGTCGCGGCGTGATGGAACCCCGCCCGCCGATGGGCATCTCGTATTGCGCACCGAGGCTGCCCTTCCACTTCGGCGTGTACGGCGTCGTCATGTCCGGCGTGATGCCCGTCGTCGGGTCGCTGATGCTCGTGTACTTGAAGTCGAGCCAGCTACCGGAGGCGTCGACCTCGAAGTTGTCCGTGAGACGCAGCTCCGTCTCCAATTCGATGCCCTTCACGTGCGCCGAGCCCACATTCGCAGGCAACGCGCAGGGCGCGGACGGATACTGGATACCGTTGAGCGGCGGCGTCGGGCAGTTCGACAGCGTGAGCTGAATGTCGTTGTAGCGGTTGTAGAACGCCGCGGTGTTGAAGCGCATGTGATGATCCAGAAGGCTCGTCTTCAGGCCGATCTCATAGGCCGTGAGCGTTTCCGGATCGAACGACAGCGTCTGTGACGGGAAGAACGGTCGCGGATTCACGCCGCCGCCCTTGTAGCCCGTTGCCGTCTGCACATACGTCATGACGTCGGGCGTGATCTGGTAATCCAGGTGGACGCGGTAATCCGTGCGCGTGCCCGAGAACGTGGCGGACCTGCCATTCAGCCCGAAGACGAGATTGTTGTATGCGGGCGCGGGCTGGATATCCGTGCCATCGCCGTTGTGGCGAAAGTACGTGTAGGTCTTCGTCTCGTCGGAGTAGCGCGCTCCAGCACCCACGGTGAGCTTCTCGCCCACGCGCCAGTCGGCGTTCGCGAATGCGGCCTTCGTTTTCGCGGGCGTGCTGTCGGGACCATGGATGAAGTCGAACCCGACCCACGGCAACCCCACGCGCGCGTTCAAGCCGCCGTCCTGATCCAGATAGAAAGCACCCACCGTCCAGTCGACGGACACACCCGCCGAGCCATTCAGGCGCAGCTCCTGGCTGAACTGATGATGCTTCTGCCGCTGCAGCAATATCTGCACGCCGACGGGCGAGGCATCGGTCTGCTCCGCGAATTGGTTCGTGTAGTTGCGATAGGCGGTGACCGAAGTCAGCGTGAGCTTCTCGTTCAGGCTCCACTGGACGTCGACCGAGGCACCCCACGTCTTGAAGTGATTGATCGCCGGCACGCTGAGCGGCGCATACGGGTCGTCGCCGAAGACGAAGGACGCCGCGTCGGACGTGTACGTCGCGTAGCTGAGGTACGGATCGTTCGGATGGTTCGGGTCCTGCGACTGCGGACCGTACGGGATGAATTGCGGGCCGAACACGACCGGCGCACCGTTCAGGCCGGTCGTGTACGTGGCCGCTCCCAGACTGGCCGGATTGAACTTGATGATCGTGTTGGCTTGCACGCCCGACTGGTCGTTCGTCACGTCGCCCGTGAGATTCACTTCGAGATCGTCGCGCGGCAGCCAGCGAAGCGCGAGCCGCCCGGCATCGAAGGCCTGCGAGCCGTCTCTGCCGAGCTCGCAGCCGTCCCCAACCGTGTGCCCGGGTACGTTGGAGCCGGGATGCGTGCAGGCATAGTCGAGACGCTTGACGTATCCGTCGTGATGCTTCGTCGCGAACGACACGCGCGCGAACAGCGTGTCCGTCAGCTTGAAGTCGCCCGCGCCGCGCGCGTCCACCCGATTGAGCGAGCCCGCGGTCGCTTCGAGATAGCCGCCGCCATCGCCGGTGGGCTTTTGCGAGAACAGCTTGATCGCGCCACCGATCGAGTTCTTGCCGGCGAGCGTGCCTTGGGGGCCGCGCAGGATCTCGACGCGGTCGAGATCGAGCAGATCAAGCACGGAACCGGTCAGCGTCGCGTAGTAAACGTCGTCGACATAGATGCCGACACCCGGCTCGAGCGCGAGATTAAAGTCCGTCTGGCCGACGCCGCGAATGAACGCCACCATGGATGAGCCGAACGCCGCGCCGTTCGGCTGCAAAGTGACGTTGGGTGCTTGACCCGCCACCTGCGAGATGTCCGTCTGGTTGCGCTGTTCCAGCATCGCCGCCGTCACTGCGGTAATCGCAATGGGCGTCTCCTGCAGATTCTGCGCGCGGAACTGCGCGGTGACCGTGACTTCCTGAAGCTGACCGCTCTCAGCCGTGTTGTCGGCTGGCGCCGCTTGCGCGAACGCCTGACTGACCGTGAATGCGCCTACAACGAAGCTCGCTGCCC
>DASZSS010000157.1:0-4193 GCA_035548535.1 Steroidobacteraceae bacterium | reverse complement strand
GTTCGGTGCCATTCCGGGCGTCACGGAGATGACCTCGACGAGCGTGCTCGGCACGACGCAGATCACCGTGCAGTTCGATCTCGATCGCAACATCGATGCGGCCGCGCAGGACATCCAGGCGGCCATCGAGGCCGCCGGCGGTCAGTTGCCGAAGAACCTGCCCAACCCGCCGCAATACAAGAAGGTGAACCCGTCGGACTCGGCCATCCTCATCCTCGCGGTCCACTCGGACGTGCTGCCGATCACGGAGGTGGACGACATCGCGGAGAACCAGATCGCGCAGCAGATCTCGCGCATCCCCGGCATCGCGCAGGTGAGCATCGGCGGCCAGCAGAAGCCGGCCGTGCGCGTGCAGATCGATCCCGCGAAGATCGCGGCGCTCGGCATCCAGCTCGAGGACATCGCGAGTGTCATCAGCCAGGCGAGCGTCAACACGCCGAAGGGCTCCATCAACGGTCCGGAGCACAACTTCGCGATCTACGACAACGATCAGCTCCTCGAGGCGGCGCCGTGGAACGACGTGATCGTCGCGTACCGCAACGGCGCGCCGATCCGCATCCGTGACATCGGCGTCGCGGTGGACGGCCCGGAGAACACGCAGACCACCGCGTGGCAGAACGGTCAGCCCGGCATCATGCTGCAGATCTTCAAGCAGCCGGGCGCGAACATCATCGAGGCGGTGAACAGCGTCGATGAGCTGCTGCCGTCGATCCTCGCGTCCGTGCCGCCGTCGATCAAGGTGGATCGCATCATCGATCGCACGACCACCATCAATGCGTCCGTACACGAAGTCGAGTTCACTTTGCTGCTGACGTGCGCGCTGGTCGTCGGCGTCATCTTCATCTTCCTGCGGAACGTGTGGGCGACCGTCATCCCCGGCCTCACCGTGCCGCTCGCACTGCTCGGGACGTGCGCGGTCATGTACGTGGTGGGCTTCAGCCTCGACAACCTGTCGCTGATGGCGCTGACCATCGCAGTGGGGTTCGTCGTCGACGACGCGATCGTGATGCTGGAGAACATCTACCGGCACATCGAGGGCGGCATGACGCCGAAGGAGGCGGCGATCAAGGGCGCGCGCGAGATCGGCTTCACGATTCTTTCGATCAGCATCTCGCTGGTCGCCGTGTTCATCCCGCTGCTGCTGATGGGCGGTATCGTCGGCCGGCTCTTCCGCGAGTTCGCCATCACCGTGACGGTCACGATTGCCGTCTCCGCGTTCGTGGCCTTGACGCTCTCGCCGACGCTCTGCGCCCTCTTCCTGCGGAACGAGAAGGAGCAGCGGCACGGGCGGCTCTATCTCACGATCGAGCGCGGCTTCGACAAGCTGGTCCAGGGCTACACGCGCGGGCTCGATTTCGTGCTGCGCCATCAGCGAGCGACCCTGCTCGTCTTCATAGCCACCGTCGCCACCAGCGTCCTTCTCTATGTGCTGATCCCGAAGGGCTTCTTCCCGCAGCAGGATACGGGCATCGTCGCAGGCCTTTCGGACGCGGCGGAGGACGTGTCGTTCACGCAGATGGTGAAGCTGCAGCATCAACTGTTGGATGTCGCCGCGCAGGACCCGGCCGTCGCGTCGTACGCCGCGTTCGTCGGCGGCTCGCGGCCGATCAACAATTCCTTTGCGGTCTTGAGCCTGAAGCCGCGCTCGGAGCGCACGGCGACCGCGGACGAAGTGATCGCGCGCATTCGCAAAGCGGTGGGCAAGGTGCAAGGCGCGACGCTCTACCTGCAGGCCCGGCAAGACCTGAACTTCGGCGGCCGCACGAGCCGCACTCAATATCAATACACGCTGCAGGACGCCGACCTCGACGAGCTGAACGTGTGGGCGCCGCGCATGCTCGAGCATTTGAAGAAGTTGCCGCAGCTCCGGGACCTCGCCACGGATCAGCAGACGAACAGCACGCAACTGTCGATCACGATCGATCGCGACCAGGCGGCGCGGTTCGGCATTCAGCCGTCACTCATCAACCAGACGCTCTACGACGCCTTCGGGCAGCGGCAGGTGGCGCAGTTCTTCACGCAGCTCAACACCTACCACGTCATCCTCGAGATCACGCCGAGCCTGCAGTCCGATCCGCGCACGCTCGACAAGCTGTATGTGAAGTCGCCGGTGACGGGGCAGCAGATTCCGCTCTCGACGTTCGCGAAGTTCGACACGCAGCATGTCGGCTATCTCTCGATCAATCACCAGGGCCAGTTCCCGGCGGTGACGCTGTCGTTCAATCTGGCGCCGGGCTACTCGCTCGGTGAGGCGGTGGACGCCATCGAGCGGCAGGCGCAGACGCTCGGCATGCCGCAGTCCGTGAACGGCACGTTCCAGGGAACTGCGCAGGCGTTCAAGTCTTCGCTGAAGAGCGAGCCGCTGCTGATCCTCGGGGCGCTCGTGGTCGTGTACATCATTCTGGGCATGCTCTACGAGAGCTACATTCATCCGCTGACGATTCTCTCGACGATTCCCTCTGCGGGCGTGGGCGCTCTCCTGATCCTGATGGGGTCGGGCTTCGACCTGTCGATCATCGCGCTCATCGGAATCATCCTGCTGATCGGCATCGTCAAGAAGAACGGCATCATGATGGTGGACTTTGCGATTCACGCCGAACGCGAGCAGCATCTGTCGCCGGAAGCTTCGATCCGGCAGGCCTGCCTGCTGCGGTTCCGGCCGATCATGATGACGACGATGGCGGCGCTGCTCGGCGCCCTACCCCTGATGCTCGGGACCGGCACGGGGTCGGAGCTGCGCCAGCCGCTGGGCTATACGATGGTGGGCGGCCTCATTTTGAGCCAGATGCTGACGCTGTTCACGACGCCTGTGGTGTACCTGTACCTCGACCGGTGGAGCGGCCGCATGCGCCAGCGGCGCGCAGCGCGACGCGCGGCGAAGAAGGGTACGCTCGTGCCGGTGCGCGATGCGGAGGCGGCATGAGGCGGCTCCTTCTCCGTGCACGCGGCGCCCGGATCGCATCAGCGGCTGCGTCGTCTGGTGCCGGATCATGCGGCCGCGAGACGGCGCTTCGGGCGCCAGATCGCGCACGCATCCCAAACGCATTCTCGAGCTGCGGCGCATGCCGCGAACATCGGCTATGAAACTCCTGCTCGTCGAAGACAACGAGCGCATGGCGCGCTTCGTCACCAAGGGACTTCACGAATCCGGTCACTCGGTGGACCATGCCGACAACGGCCGCGACGGCATGTTCCTCGCGGCCAGCGAGCCGTACGACGTGATCATCATGGACCGCATGCTGCCCGGGCAGATCGACGGCCTCGGCATCATCGAAGCGCTGCGCCGCGCGGGCAATCAAACGCCGATTCTGATCCTGAGCGCCCTCTCCGACGTCGACGAACGCATTCGCGGCTTGCGCAGCGGCGGCGACGACTACTTGACCAAGCCCTTCGCGTTCGGCGAGCTGCTGGCACGCATTGACGCGCTCGCCCGTCGCGGACAGCGGGCCGAGAGTAGCGAGCTCGTCCTGCAAGTGGGGGATCTGCGCCTCGACCTGCTCTCCCGCAAAGCGCAGCGCGGCGCGCGCGCCATCACGCTGCAGCCGCGCGAGTTCAAGCTGCTCGAATACCTCATGCGCCACGCCGGTCAGGTGGTCACACGCACCATGCTGCTCGAGAACGTGTGGGAGTACCACTTCGACCCGCAGACGAACGTCATCGACGTCCACGTGAGCAAGCTGCGGCAAAAGATCGACGTCGGATCGGAGCGACCGCTACTCCGCACGGTGCGGAACGCAGGGTACATGATCACTGCGAATGACTAGGCTGCTCGGCGCCTCGGCACGCACGCTCGCCGCCGTTTACATCGCGTTCGGCGTGGCGGCGCTGATCCTGTTCGCCGCGCCGCTGTGGCTCGCGTGGACGCAGACCATCGAGGCGGGTCGCGAAGAGATTCTCAGGGAAGACGCACAACGCCTGACCGAGGTCTTCCGCCACAATGGTCCTGACGGTCTCGTCGCGTTCATTCGCGAACGCGTGGGGCTGCAGATTGCAGGCGAGCGCATCCTGCTGCTCACTGATTCATCGTTGCATCCGCTCGCGGGGAATCTGCGCGAGTGGCCGGCCGGCCTGCCTACCAAGAGCGGCACGGACAATCTGATCGTGAATCTCGGCGGCAAGCCCGCACGCGCCGTGCTCGTGCACGTGCAGCTCGACGGCGGCTACAACCTGCTCGTCGGGCGCGGCACCGAGCG
>DASZSS010000156.1:0-2976 GCA_035548535.1 Steroidobacteraceae bacterium | reverse complement strand
CGACGGCCGCGCGAAGGTGTTCTTCGCGATCAGCGGCAATCTCTTTTCCGCCGCGCCGGACACGCATTACACGGCCGAGGCGTTCGCGCGCTGTCCGTTCGTCGTGCACGTGTCGACGAAGCTGCACCGCGGACATCTGCTGGGCGGGAAGACGTCGATCATCCTGCCGTGTCTCGGACGCGCGGAGCGCGCGATGCACGATGGCGAGCTGCAGCTCTCGAGCGCCGAGGACTCGATGGGGATCGTCAACCCGACGCGCGGCCGCGAAGTGCCCATCGCGCCGGATCTGCTCAGCGATAGCGAAATCATCGTCCGCGTCGCGCAGGCGACGTTCGGCGGGGACGGGCCCGTGGATTGGGAGTCACTGCTCGATCACGATCGCGTCCGCGATCGCATCGAGCGCGTGATCCCCGGCTTCGAGCGCTTCAATGAACGGCTGCACAAAGGCTTCTTCTATCTGCCGAACGCCGCGCGCGAGCGCCAGTTCCGCACGTCGACGGGGAAGGCGAAGTTCTCCGTGTGCGGGATCCCGAAGCACGACCTCGCGCCGGGCGAGCTACTGATGACGACCGTTCGCAGCCACGATCAGTTCAACACCGTCGTCTACGGCCTCGACGATCGCTATCGCGGCGTGTGGGGCGGGCGCCGCGTGATCTTCGTGAACGCCGACGATCTCCGCGAGCTCGGCCTTGCCGACGGGCAGTGGGTCGACATCACGAGCCACTTCGCGGGCGAGACGCGAACCGCGCGCTTCCGCGCCGTCGCCTATCCAATCGCGCGAAAGAGCGCGGCGACGTACTTCCCCGAAGGCAACGTGCTCGTCTCCGTGCGCGCCGTCGACGCCGAATGCAACCAGCCCGCGCACAAGTGCGTGAGGATCACGCTGCGCGCGTCGGCGTGAAGAGGGATGATGGAACGCGCCGTAAGGGAGCTATTCGAGCGATACGAGCGCGCATTCAATCGGTCCCTCAACGGCAACATGGACATGGATGAGGTCGCCTCGTTGTATGCGTCCGAATTCATCGGCGCTGCGCCTGCCGGGGTCAGAACCGGCAAGAACGACGAGCAATTCAAGCAAGTCATGGCACAAGGCTACGCGCGCTATCGGGCGATGGGAACGAAGGCCATGCGTACGCGCAGTGTCCGCCTCTCGCCAATAGATGAACATCATTGCGTGGCCCATGTCGCGTGGACGGCGACCTACGCCCGTGGGGATCAACCGGACGTCGCGATCGACTTCGACGTTCACTACTTCGTTCAGAAGTTGGACGGACCGGCGAAGGTCTTTGGCTGGGTATCAGGCGACGAGCAGGCGCTCTTGAGAACGCACGGCATCATCTGAATTTGCTCGCACCCATCGCGGAATTCGCACCGAGACACTGCTGAAAAGTGAAAAGGCCGGCTCGATGATCGCCCGCGCATCACGTGCGATACTGACGCTTCGTGCCGGGGTGGCGAAACTGGCAGACGCACAGGACTTAAAATCCTGAGGCCTCACAAGGGCCGTGTGGGTTCAATTCCCACCCCCGGCACTTTTTACTAGGAAATCTGCACGATCGCTGTCGCTGTCCCTCGCGAAGAACGACCGGACAGGCCGAACTGATCCCGTTGTGCGGCTGTTACGCCGTTCTGTGGCAGAAGTTGCGGACCGAGCGCGGCCCCGGGTAGGCTTTGGCTCGCATGCAGACGAAGAGGGAACCGCACTCCGTTCGCAATTTAGTAGATGCTTGTGACCTGCGCCCCGAAAGTTGATCCAGCCATAATGTGACTCCGCGCCGCTTCCGAAGGAGGAAGCCGATGCGACGGAGTCGATTCACGACGAGCAGATTGTCGGGATCCTGCACGAGGGCGAAGCCGGTCGGAAGGTCGACGAGTTGTGCCGCGCCTACGGCATTAATAAGCAGACCTACTACCGCTGGAAAGCGAAGTTCGGCGGGCTGAAGGTCGATGACGCCAAGCGTCTGCGGCAGCTGGAGGATGAGAATCGCCGCTTGAAGCAGGCGTTGGCGGAAGTCACCCTCGACAAGCAGGTGTTGAAGGACCTGCTGAGCCGAAAGTGGTGACGCCCGTGGCGCGGCGTGAGGCCGTGCGCCTGGCGGGCGATCCTGGCGGCCTCAGTGAGCGCCGCGCGTGTCGCCTGATCGGCGCCGCGCGCGGGAGGGTGCGCTATCGCGCGCGGCGGCCCGCAGACGACGCGCGGCGTTCGCTGTTGACGCCGTTGGCGAGCGAGCGCCGCCGGTGGGGCGACCGCCGTCTCGCCGTCTTGATCCAGCGGGCCGGCGTCCGCGTCAATCTGAAACGGCTCCGCCGCATCGATCGAGCGGCCGGTCTCCAGGTGCGGCGGCGGCCGAAGCGGCTCCGGCCGTTCGCGCGTGTGCCCGCATGGCCGGTCGCGCCAACGGCCGCCAACGTGTGGTGGGCCATGGATTTTCTTCGCGATGCTCTCGGAGGCGGACGAGCCTTCCGGGGGTTCACGCTCGAAGATCTGTGGTCGCGGGAGGCGCTCGCGTTGACGGTCGATCACTCGTGGCCGGCCGCGCGCATCATCCGCGTGCTCGACGGCGTCGCCGCACACCGGGCCTATCCCACCGATCTGCGCGTCGACAACGGGCCCGAATTCATCAGCCGGGCGCTCGATGCCTGGGCCTATCAGCCCCGCGTGCCACTCGTCTTCATCGCCCCGGGCAAGCCGATCCCAAATGCGCACGTCGAGAGCTTCAACGGCCGAGTGCGCGACGCGTTCTTGAACGAGCATTGGTTCGCGTCGGTCGCCGAAGCGCAGGGGCTCGCCGAGGTCTACCGCGTGGACGTCAACACCGTCCGGCCGCACAGCGCCCTGAAGAATCGAACGCCGGAGGAATTTGTGCTGTCGTGGGCGAGCTCACCGGCTGCGCCGGTTCGCTCGCAAGATCAAGCGCCAGAACCAACTGCGGCGGGAGTCACATAACTACTGGATCACAGTTGGGGCGCAGGTCA
>DASZSS010000155.1:0-9767 GCA_035548535.1 Steroidobacteraceae bacterium | reverse complement strand
GTGGCCTTCATGGCCATTGGTGGTGACGTCCTTGTCTCATTCCGAGAACAGCTCTCTAACCGAGAGCGTCGACGAGAGGATCGTGCGACAACGCGACGCGATCCGCAACCCCTGTTTTTTCCCTCAGACGAGGCTCGAGGCGGTTACTGTCTCCGAGCCGAAGGTCGCCGGACCGAACATCCTTTTCGTCCGATTGACGAGGCGTTATATCCCTATCGTGCGGGTAACCGGTGTGCGCTGAATTCCCTGGACACGGACCGCTCGACAACGCTCTCGCCGGAGACAGTAACCGCCAAACGTGTATCTGCAGCAGGCAAGTCGAATATCTCAGCCCCGCAAAAAATTTTTTTCGCGTCGAGTGCGCCGGCTGGCGTCGAGTGCGCCGGCTCGCGTCGAGCGTACCGGCTGACATCGAGCGTACCGACTGACGTCGAGCGTACCGACTGACGTCGAGCGTCCCGGCTGACGTCGAGCGTCCCGGCTGACGTCGAGCGTCCCGGCTGACGTCGAGCGTACCGGCTAACGTCGAGCGTACCGGCTAACGTTGAGCGTACCGGGTGACGTCGAGTGCGCTGACGTCGAGTGTGCCAGCGGGATGTTTCAGGAAGTCGTGCGTACAGCTTTCCGGATCTTGCGCAACTGAATGTCGCCATGACGTGTGGCGTCGCCAGCAACTGCGTACGCCTGCGTGCGGTCGTTCGGAGCTGCACAGCGGGACCTCATCCGCTCGCTTCGGTGAGGGATCCGCCCACACGGCGGCTCGGACCCGACTTGCCAACGCTCATTCGCGTGCTACTGTATCCCTGTACAGTATGAACGCGGTGCCTCCTGTTCCTTATTTCTTTTGCCGGACGTGCGGCTCGCGCGACTACGAGCGCGTGATCGTTCGCCGGCGAGATGGCCGGCCCTACGACACGCCCTTCTTCGCCTGCATGGGTTGCACGACGATGTTCGGCGATCCGACGAAGTACTCGAAGCCGCCGCCGGAGATGAAGGTCACCCGCGTGGACGCGCCGATCTCGTTTCGCCGCTCCCGGGGCGCGAGCCGCTTCGATACGCGGAACAACGCAAAGGAAAGGGGCAAACGCCCTGACCCTAGAGCAGTTTCAGGTCCTCGGGCGGCGGTTCCACCGGCTGAGTGAGCGACTCGTCGTCGACGTTCGCGGAGCTCATCCGCGGGCTCACGGGCCACGCGAGCATCGCCTCGTCCGCGTAGGGCACGAGCACGTGGCGCGCCTCGTCCAGGGTCCCCGACAACCACGCCTCGTGATCCTGCTCGCGAAGAATGGCGGGCATCCGCAAGCCGCTATTGTGGATCTCGCTCAGGAGCCGATTGGCCGGCACGGTGATCAAGGTGCAGGACTCGATCCAGCCCGCCTCCCCGCGCGAGCGCTCCCAGAGCCCCGCGAAGCCGAAGATCTCGCGATCGGCGAGCTTGATGAAGAACGGCTGCTTGTGCGGCCCGCGCCGCTGCCACTCATAGAATCCCGCGGCCGGCAGGATGCAGCGCCGGCCATGCTCCCAGGCCCCGCGAAACGACGGCGTCGATTCGAGCCCCTCGACCCGCGCATTGAACGTGGCGAACTTCGGCGGCACACCGTGCGCCCAGAACGGAATGAGGCCCCACCGTACGAGCGCACCCTCGTTCGGGTGCTCCGAGTCATAGGGATGGCGCGCGCGGCGGATGATCGGCACGGTGGCCGTCGGCGCGATGTTGAAGCTCGGCGCCCACTGCGGAACGCCGTGCGCACGCCAGTAACGCTCCGCGGCCTCCTGCTCACGAATGATGTAACGACCGCACACCAGCCATTCCTCAGTCCATCCGATAGGTAGCTTGGAATACTTCGGCCGATCTTGCGAGTATTCGGCCCCTCTGGAGATCAGGGGGCTACACCGATGGGTCGTAAAGTTCTGGGCGTCGTGCTGGCGGTGATCGCCGCGTTCGCGGTCGGCGGGATCGCGCTTCAACGCGATGAGCCCATCAACGCGCTGTGGATCGTCACGGCGGCGGTCTGCATCTACCTCCTCGGCTATCGCTTCTACGCGGCGTGGATCACGGCAAAGGTGCTGTCCGCGGACGATACGCGCGCCTCGCCGGCGGAGCGCCTGAACAACGGCCGCGACTTCGTGCCGACGCACCGCTGGGTCGTGTTCGGCCACCATTTCGCCGCGATCGCCGGTCCCGGTCCGCTCGTCGGCCCGACGCTCGCCGCGCAGTTCGGCTACCTCCCCGGCACGCTGTGGATTCTCGTCGGGTCGGTGCTCGGCGGGTGCGTGCAGGACATGATCGTCCTGTTCCTCTCGATGCGACGGGACGGGCGCAGCCTCGGCCAGATGGCGCGCGACGAGCTCGGCCCGATCGGCGGCATCGCGGCGCTCATCGGCACGCTCATGATCATGGTGATCCTCATCGCGGTGCTCGGCCTGGTCGTCGTCAACGCGATGAAGCACAGCCCCTGGGCGACCTCCACGGTCGCGGCGACGATTCCGATCGCCATCTTCATCGGCTTCTATCTGCGCCGCCTGCGGCCTGGGCGTGTGCTCGAGGGGACGGTCATCGGCGTCGCGCTGCTGGTCCTGTCCGTGTGGGGCGGCGGCCTCGTCGCGCAGAGCGAGAGCCTGCGCGGTGTGTTCGATCACCCCGGGGCGCCGCTCGCGATGGCCGTCATCGTGTACGGCTGGTGCGCGGCGATCCTGCCGGTGTGGCTGTTGCTTGCGCCGCGTGACTATCTGTCCACGTTCCTGAAGCTCGGCGTCGTCGCGCTGCTCGCGATCGCGATCGTGATCATGCACCCGGTGCTCAAGATGCCCGCCATCACTCAGTTCGTCGATGGCACCGGGCCGCTCTTCACCGGGAAGATCTTTCCGTTCGTCTTCATCACCATCGCCTGCGGCGCGGTGTCGGGATTCCATGCGCTCGTCTCGAGCGGCACGACACCGAAGCTCATCACCAAGGAGACCGACGTGCGACTCGTCGGCTATGGGAGCATGGCGCTCGAGTCGTTCGTCGGCATCATGGCGATGATCGCCGCGACGCTGCTCGATCCGGGCGTGTATTTCGCGATCAACACCGGCGCGGGTGTGGTCGGCGCCGCCGCCGCCGATGCCGTGCGGACCATTTCGGACTGGGGCTTCCCGGTCACCGTCGAGCAGATGCAGGCGCTCGCGAAGGAGATGGGCGAGAGCACGCTCTTCGCGCGCACCGGCGGCGCGCCCTCGCTCGCCGTCGGCATGGCCAGCATCTTCGGGACGAGCTTCGGGCGCGGCCTGATGAGCGTGTGGTACCACTTCGCCATCATGTTCGAGGCCGTGTTCATCCTCACGACGGTGGATGCCGGCACGCGCGTCGGCCGTTTCATGGTCCAGGACCTGATCGGGCAAGTCTGGAAGCCGATGGCACGCACCTCCTGGTATCCGTCCATCCTCATTTCGAGCACGCTCATCGTCGCGGGCTGGGGGTACTTCCTGTACATCGGCGTCATCGATCCGAACGGCGGCATCAACATCCTCTGGCCGCTCTTCGGCATCTCCAATCAGATGCTCGCGTGCATCGCGCTCTCCGTCGCCACGGGCATCCTGATCAAGAAGACGAACTGGAAATACGCGCTCGTGACGTTCGGGCCGCTCGCGTGGCTCGCCCTGGTCACGACGGTCGCGGCGCTCCAGAAGATCTTCAGCGCCGATCCGAAGCTCGGCTTCTTCGCCGCCGCGAGCGACATGGCCGCGAAGCTCGCGGCCGGCGCGCTGCCGGCGGACCGCGCGGCAGTCGCCCCGCAGCTCATTTTCAATCAGCAGCTCGATGGCTGGCTCACGGTGTTCTTCACGGTCGTGCTGTGGGTGGTGATCGGCGACATGTTGCGTGTCGCGTATCGCAGCGTGCGGGGGTTGCCAGTGCCGCAGGGCTCGGAAGCGCTCTATGTTCGCTCGCAGCTCAACGGCGCAGCCGGCGATCTGCATGGTGTGGGCACGGCGTCGGAGGCGCGCGCATGAGACAAGCAATCGCAGCCGCGAAGACGGTGTGGGAATGCGTTCGCACGGTGTCGGGCGACAATGCGTATGAGCGCTATCTCGCTCATCACGCGCAGGCGCACCGTGGCACCGTGCCGCTCACACGGCGCGAGTTCTACGCGCAGATGACCGAACAAAAATGGAGCGGCGTGAGCCGATGCTGCTGAGCTGAGCGTCGCGAGGTCGCGACGTTCGACCGCCGTCTCCTCGAGGGGCATGCTGAACGTATGCTGCTGCGCTATCTCGTTCGCCCGCTCGAGACCACGTCGCTCCTCGTCATCGGCTTCTTCATGCTGGGATTCGAGTTCGCGCTCCACGGCGGCCTCTTCGCCCTGATCATGGGCTGCCTCCTGCTGTCGTGGTTCTTCAAATACGCGTACGTGCTCTTGGACGCTACGGCAAACGGCATTACCGAGCCGCCGGCACTTTCGACGGACATGCTGAATCCCGTCGAGCAGCGGCCTCTCATGCAGCTCGTCATCTGCGTGGCGTTCGGCTGGGTGGCGTACGAGGTCGGCGGCACCGCGGGAATCGTCATCGGCGTGCTGGGGCTGATCTACTTGCCGGCGTCGATGGCGGTGCTGGGCGCCTCGGCACGCGCGCTCGACGCCATCAATCCGCTTGCGCTCACGCGCACCATCAAAGGGCTCGGCGTTTACTATCCCCTGATTCTCGCGGTCATCGGCGGATACGCCGGCGCGGTCGTCCTGCTCGCACGCACGGATATCTGGGAGCAGCTAAAGGTCGCCTTTCTGCTCTTCAGCATCTACTCGATCTTCTGCGTGCTCGGTGGCGCGCTCTACGAGCGGCGGCACGAGCTGGGACTGGAACCGACTCACACGCCGGAGCGCATCGCGGAGCGCAAGGAGCAGGAACGCGCGCGGGAACGGCAGAAGGCCATCGACGAGGTCTACGGCGAGGCGCGCGGCGGCAATTTCGCGGCGGCGCGCGATTCGCTGCTTCGTTGGCTGCGCGGCGTCGATCCCGATCTGCTCGAGCGCGACGTGCGCTTCATCTGCGGGCAGGCGCGCGAGTGGCAGGACGAGAAGGCGTTCGTGTTCGTCTCGCGCTTCCTGATCTCGCATCTGATCGAGGCGGGCAAGACCGGAACCGCGGTGGAGATCGTGGATGGCGTGCTCGGGCGTGCACCCGCATTGAAGCTAGGCACGTCGAGCGACGCGTTGAGACTCGCTTCGCTCGCGCGGGCCGCGGGCAAGCGCTCACTCGCACTGCGGATCCTTGCGCAATTCGAGTCGCAGTTCCCCGGCGACGCGCGCACACCCGAAGTCGCCACGCTGCGCAACGAGATCATGCGTTGACGAACCGGCTGCGTCCCACCTCGACCGAGGGCCGGCTCGCCCGCGCTGCTCGCGGTCACGCCCCGCTCGGCGTTAGCGGGGCACGCGCTCCGCTCACACCGCAACTCCTTCGAGCCACGGATGCGGCTGATCGCGGCCCGTCAGGCGCAGCACGAAATCGAAGCGATCGACATCGGTGCAGAGATCGAAGTCGGGCTCGGGCGCCCACGTGGCCGCCGGATCGAAGAACTTCTGTGCGGCGGGCGCGGCGCGGAGACGCGACCGGACATTCGTCGTGTCGTACGCACGCCCACTCAGTCGCGCATAAAGAATCTCGGCGCACAGGTCGTCTTCGGCACAGCGCTGCTGCGCCGCCTGCCCCATGCGCACGAGGGTGACGTGACTCGGCGCGAGCGAGCGGATGTACGAGCAGATCGCACCCGCGTTCACGAGACTGCCTGTCAGCACCACGTCCGCACCTGTCGCGTTCGAGAGCCCCTGCGTGCCCGCGTGAGTAGTGTGCACGATCGTCTTGCCGCGCAGGTCCGCGAGCGTGACCTCGTAGGGCGAGTTGCCTAGATCGAAACCATCGAGCTTCTTGCCGTAACGCTCGCCGAACGCGAGCCACCCCGGATTCGCGCGCTTCAGAGCGAGCGCTGCATCCGCATCGGCAAACGGGATGATGCGACGCGCACCGCCATCGAACGCGTAGCACGCCACCGAGAATGCGCGGAACACGTCGATGATCACCGCGACGCCGCGCGCCGCACGCGCGCCGGCCACGAAATCCACAATCTCGATCTGCATGCTCACCTCGTTGCGCGCGGCCGGCGCGTGCCCTTGCGTCGCGCGCCGTTGCCTCCCGCGCGTCGAAGCGGCGCGGTGCTTAAGGTGCGCGTGCTCGCGGACGTGGCGTGCGGCGCCGCGCGCCCCGCGAGTCGTGCTGCGATCTGCTGGGCGGCTGCTTCCACGGTCGGCAAGAACTTCTCTCCTTCGTCGATCAGGAACTGCCGCAGCGCCTGCGCGGCGGGCAACAACCGCCGCTTCGCGAGCTGCACGATGAACCACTGGCGCACGATCGGCAGCCCGACGATGTCGAGCGCAACGAGCCGCTCATCCGCGAGCTCCACGGCCACCGTGTGCGCCGAGAGGAACGCGATGCCGAGCCCCGCCATCACCGCTTGCTTGATGGTCTCGTTGCTGCCCATCTCCATGCCGATACGCGGCGCGATGGAAGCCTCGGCGAAGAAGCGCTCCATGAGATTCCGCGTCCCCGAGCCGGGCTCGCGCACGACGAACGTTTCCTCCGCGAGCGCCGCCGGCGGCACGCGCTTGCGCCCCGCGAGCGGATGATCCGGCGGAGCGATGACCAGATGGGGGTGCGGCCCGATCGGCTGCTTATCGACGGCGAGGTCCTCCGGGGGCCGCCCGGTGAGCGCGAGGTCGAGCGTGTTCGCCGCGAGCGCCGCGACGATCGCGGCGCGATTCCCCACATCCAGTCGGATCTCGACCGAAGGATGCGCGCGCGAGAACGCACCGAGCGCGGCGGGAGCGAAGTACTTCGCGGTGCTGACCACACCGATGGCAACGTGCCCGCCTTGCATCCCGCGCAGCGCCGAAAGCGCATCCGCGCACTCCGACAGCGCAAGCTCGATGCGTTGCGCGGCTTGGATGACTTCGCGGCCCGCTTCGGTGGGCACGACGCCGGACGCCGTGCGCTCGATGAGCGGCAAGCCGGCCCGCTCTTCCAGCTCGCGCATCTGAATCGTGACCGCCGGCGGCGTGAGGTGTAATGCCTGCGACGCCGCGTTGAAGCTGCCCGCCTTCACGACGGCGGCAAACGTTCGCAACTGACGGATGGTGACGTGGCGCATGCTCGGCGCTCCCGTGCGGCCTTAACCGCAATTTAAGTACGTCCGAAGATAGTTTAAATTTACTCAAGCGCCAAGAGCGGCGCACCCTCGTCCGCACTCCTCCCCCAAAGCGGACGACACCCGTGAACGACACTGTCTCGAAAGTGGTCCCCGGCCCCGGACGGTCCCGATACACCCCGGGCGTGATTCCCTACGCAAAGATGGGCTACTGGGATGCGGACTACGTTCCGCAGGACACCGACATCCTCGCGCTCTTCCGCATCACCCCGCAGGAAGGCGTGGATCCCATCGAAGCGGCGGCCGCGGTCGCCGGCGAATCGTCGACGGCGACGTGGACCGTCGTCTGGACCGATCGGCTCACCGCGTGCGACTCCTATCGCGGCCGCGCGTACCGCGTCGAAAAGGTGCCCGGCTCGCCCGATCAGTACTTCGCCTACGTCGCCTACGACCTGGCGCTCTTTGAGCCAGGCTCGATCGCGAACCTGACCGCCTCGATCATCGGCAACGTCTTCGGTTTCAAGCCGCTGAAGGCGCTCCGGCTCGAGGACATGCGCCTGCCGGTTGCGTACGTGAAGACGTTCCAAGGCCCGGCCACCGGCATCGTGGTCGAGCGCGAGCGTCTCGACAAGTTCGGGCGCCCGCTGCTCGGCGCCACGGTGAAACCCAAGCTCGGCTTGTCCGGCAAGAACTACGGCCGCGTCGTGTTCGAGGCGCTGAAGGGCGGGCTCGACTTCGTGAAGGACGACGAGAACATCAACTCGCAGCCCTTCATGCACTGGCGCGATCGCTTCCTCTACACGATGGAGGCAGTCAACTCCGCCGCCGCCCACACCGGCGAAGTGAAGGGTCATTACCTGAACGTGACGGCGGCGACGATGGAAGACATGTACGAGCGCGCGGAGTTTGCACGCGATCTCGGCAGTTGCATCGTGATGATCGATCTCGTCATCGGCTACACGGCGATTCAGTCAATGGCGAAGTGGGCACGCGCCAACGACATGATCCTGCACTTGCATCGCGCGGGCCACAGCACCTACACGCGCCAGAAGAGCCACGGCATCTCCTTCCGCGTCATCTCGAAATGGATGCGCCTCGCCGGCGTGGACCACATTCACGCCGGAACGGTGGTCGGCAAGCTCGAAGGCGATCCGGCCACGGTCGCCGGCTTCTACGACGTGCTGCGCGAGCCGTCGAGCCCCGCCAACCCGCAGCGGGGTCTCTTTTTCGAGCAGGACTGGGCTGGCCTGCGCAAGGTGATGCCCGTCGCCTCGGGCGGCATCCATGCCGGACAGATGCACCAGCTCCTCACGTATCTCGGTGAGGACGTCGTGCTGCAGTTCGGCGGCGGCACCATCGGGCATCCGATGGGCATCCAGGCGGGCGCCACGGCCAATCGCGTCGCGCTCGAAGCGATGGTCCTCGCGCGCAACGAAGGTCGCGACATCTGGAACGAAGGGCCGGAGATCCTCGCGGACGCCGCCAGGCACTGCCAGCCGCTCCGCGCCGCGCTCGATACCTGGAAGGACGTGACGTACCAGTACGCCTCGACGGACACCGTCGACGTCGTGGCCACCGCAACGGCTTCGTGAGGAGCTCTCGCATGCGAATCACTCAAGGCACCTTTTCATTTCTGCCGGATTTGACCGACGAGCAGATCCGCGCGCAGGTCCAATACGCGCTCGATCAGAACTGGGCGCTCGGCATCGAGTTCACGGACGACCCGCATCCGCGCAACACCTATTGGGAGATGTGGGGCGCGCCGATGTTCGATCTGCGCGACGCGGCCGGTGTGATGCAGGAGCTGCAGGCCTGTCGTGCCGCGAATCCCGGTCACTACATCCGCATCAACGCTTTCGACGCGACGCGCTCGTTCGAGACCGTGCGACTCTCGTTCATCGTGCAGCGGCCCGCGGTCGAGCCCGGCTTCCGCCTGCAACGCACGGAAGACCGAGGCCGCACGATCCGCTACACCCTGCACCCCTACGCGACCGACAAGCCCGCGGGCAGCCGCTATCCCGTCCAGGAGTAAGCAATGACGAACACCGCGACAGCGAATGCAATGCCTACGCCGCCCGCGCAAAAGCCCGCGAGCGTGGACCTGCGCGCGCTGTACGCGGAAACGAACATCGGCGAGCTGCTGACGGAGCTCGACAAAGAGCTGGTCGGGCTGCTACCGGTGAAGCGGCGCATTCGCGAGATCGCGTCGTTCCTGCTCGTGGCGCGGGCGCGAGAGCGCATGGGATTCTCTTCGGCCCCACCGACGCTGCACATGGCGTTCACGGGCAACCCCGGAACGGGCAAGACGACGGTGGCCCTGCGCATGGCGGGCATCCTCCATCGGCTGGGCTACTCGCGCAAAGGCCATTTGGTCTCGGTCACACGCGACGATCTGGTCGGTCAGTACATCGGGCACACCGCGCCGAAGACCAAGGAAATCCTGAAGCGGGCGATGGGCGGCGTGCTGTTCATCGACGAGGCGTATTACCTCTATCGGCCCGAGAACGAGAAGGACTACGGCCAGGAAGCCATCGAGATCCTGCTGCAGGTGATGGAGAACCAGCGCGAGGACCTCACCGTGATCCTCGCC
>DASZSS010000154.1:0-1514 GCA_035548535.1 Steroidobacteraceae bacterium | reverse complement strand
CACTAGAGCCCAGACGAACACGTCCGCTACGAATGTGCCTGCGCGGCGGCGCGTGGCGCGATATCCCCGGCGCATCGCCGCCCGGCGCGTCAGGGCCGGCGCATCACGGCCGACGCATCACGAGCCGACTGGCAATCACGGGCTGGCGCGCGCGGCCCGGCGCATCACCGCCCGACTTGCAATCCCGGGCCCGACGCATCACGCGCGCCGACGTGCCGCGCTTCTTGAGCGTCACTGCGGGGTCCACGTTGTTGAGCAGCGGTCGATTCCGCGCGTGCCGAACCTGGTGCATTTGCTGCGTCACCGAAGTTTCCAGGTACGCCACGAAGCCTCGCGAGGCCAGGGGCGTCGCCGCCCGAACATGTTGCGGCTCGAACGCGCCGAATGCTCGAACGCGTCGCGGCTCGCGAACGCGCCGCGGCTCGGGGAAGCTTCGGGGCTGGCGGACGCGTCGTGGGCGGACGCGCTCGACTCGCGAACGCGTCACGTCGCGCCGACAAATCGCGCGACGCCGGCAGGCAGGCTGCCCACCGTCCGCACGCCGCATCCAGCGGTCCGCCGAGGACGAGCCGCTCCGATCGTCAGACCGGCTAGCGCATGCCGGCAGCCATGCGTCCAAGCATGGTCCGCCCTGCTCGCCGCCCGGAGTTCGAGCCGGGACGCTGCTGCTCGGACATGAGCTCCTGCTTGCGCGTCGCGAGCTGCTCGCCGAGCGCTTCGAGGTCCATGTCCGACTGGCGCGCCTTCGCGAACATGCCGTCGCGCTTTTCCTCTTCGTTCACGTGGTGCTTGATCATCTCGGACAGCACCGTGACCCGGGCGTCGTAGTACTCGTCCTGCGGACCCGAGCCCTCGATCTCCGCGATCAGCTTCTTCGCGCTGTCGTGCTCGATCTCGGCTTCGTGATGGATGTCCTCTTCGTGCGTCGCTTCGAGGAACGCGGGGTAGAAGATCTCGTGCTCGATGATGGTGTGGACCTTCAGCGCCGTGCAGATCTTGCTCGCCAGCTCGAGCTTGCGATCGTCGGATCGCGCTTTCTCGAACTGCTCGAACCAGCCCTCCACTTCGCGGTGATCCGCTTTCAGCAGACTGATGGCGTCGGTGGCACGCGAGCTGCGGCGTTGGCCGGAACGGCTCCCGCGACCTGTGCGTGACTTGCGTTTGGCTCTGGCCATTCGTGTGACTCCGTTTGCGATCTCTCGGGCGCTGTGCCCTCCCTCCCAGGGAAACTACGGAGGTTCACTCGATGCTCACAGTCGAGCCGCACTGCTTTCGGCGTCAGTAAAGTCCTACGCGGACGCGAAATCCTAGGCCGCCGCGGCCTCCCAGTGGCTCACCTCACTGCATGGTGAATCACGGTGCAATCCGCGCGCGACTGAGCGGTCAGAGGATGCGCTTCACGCGCATCGCCGGTCCGGAGGGGCCCGTGAGGAAGAACGAACCCAGGCTGCCGTGCTTGATCGTCACCGTCTCTCCCGCCACCGGCCGGCGACTGTTGGCGGAATGCAGCGTCT
>DASZSS010000153.1:0-4493 GCA_035548535.1 Steroidobacteraceae bacterium | reverse complement strand
TCGACGATTGAACGCGCATCGAGTCCATCCGGACGCACGACATGCGCCAAGTCGCCGAGGCGCGCCGGTTCGGGTGCTCTCGTGCTCAGCGAGTACGTTACGCAGCGCTCAGCCGTCGAGCGCGCTCATCATCGCAGGAGGATAGCGATCGCCCTGCACGCCGAGCTCGCTGACCTTGGTATTCAGCTCGGCAAGCTCCTCGGGGGACAGGTTCACATCGAGCGACGCGACGTTCTCCGCGAGCCGGTCGCGCCGCTTGGTACCGGGGATCGGGAAGATGTCGTCGCCTTGCGCGAAGAGCCACGCCAACGCGATCTGCGCCGGTGTGCATCCTTTCCGTGTGGCCACCGCGCGAACCGCATCCGCGATCTGCTGGTTATGCGCGATGTTCGCGTCGACGAAACGGGGCTGATTGCGCCGCGCGTCGCCCGGCGGCAACTCGTTCAACGTGCGGAAATTCCCCGCGAGGAAGCCACGGCCCAAGGGGCTGTACGCCACGACGGCAATCCCCAGCTCGCGGCACGTCGGCAGATACGCCCGCTCCGGCTCGCGCCACCACAACGAGTATTCGATCTGCAGCGCCGCGATCGGGTGCACCTTGCACGCTCGCCGCAGCGTCTCGGTGCTCGCCTCCGAGAGGCCCACATAGCGAATCTTGCCCGCCGCGACGAGCTTCGCGAGCGCGCCCACCGACTCCTCGATCGGCACGGCCCGGTCGATGCGGTGGAGATAGAAGAGATCGATGTGATCCGTGCCGAGGCGCGCGAGACTGGCATCGCACGACGCGATGATCGACTCCGGCTTGTTGTCGATGACGAGAGTGCCGTTGCGCCATTCGATGCCGTATTTCGTGGCGAGGAACACCTCGTTGCGCCGGCCGCGAATCGTCGCGCCGACGAACTTCTCGTTCTCGCCGACCTGATAGCTGGCCGCGGTATCGAGGTGATTGATCCCGCTGTCGAGCGCGGCGAGTAGCGTCGCGCGCGCCTCCGCGTCGTTGCGCTCGCCGTACCAGCCGACGAGGCCCATGCAGCCGAACCCGAGCGCGGACACGCGCTCACCTGTCTTGCCGAAGAGTCGAGTTTGCATCGAGTGTCTTTCACTGACCGAGGCGCAAACAATAGCGAAGGGCCGCGGCATTGTCAGGCGAGTCCGGCAGTAAGCTCACTGCGCCTGAACGCAGGCTCGGCCGAACGGCCGCGGCGAGATCGAGGGGGGAACGGTGACTGCAAGAATCCGTGCAATGGCAGGCGCGCTGGTGATCGCGCAGTGGGTCGCGGCCTGCGGCGACAGCAACTCGGTCGACCCGCAGGCGGCGCAGAGCGCCGCGACGCGCAAGGCGCAGATCGCCGCGCTCGAGGCGCGCGTCGATCGCATCAAGGACGCAAACGACATCAAACGCCTGCAGCGTGCGTACGGCTTCTATCTCGACAAGGGCATGTGGGACGAGATGGCCGACCTCTTCGCCGCCGATGCCACCGCCGAATACGCGCACGATGGCGTGTACGTCGGCCAGGATCACATCCGCGCGTATTTCAAGAAGCTTGGCCACGATCGCAACGGCCTCGCGTACGGCGAGATCAACAACCACATGATCCTTCAAGGCGTCGTGCACGTGGCGCCGGATGGGATGACCGCGCGGGCGCGCTGGCGCGCGCTGATTCAGACGGGGGAGTACAAGAAGAGCGCGCGGTGGGGCGAGGGTCCATACGAAATCGCGTACGTCAAAGACAACGGCGTGTGGAAGATCCAGAAGCTGCACTGGTACGTCACGTTCGTTGCGCCGTACGAGGGTGGCTGGGCGAAGGTAAAGCCGGTCGATAAGGTCCTGACGGCGGCGTCGAAGGAAGTGAAGCCGGATCGGCCGCCGACGGAGAGCTACAAGCCGTACCCCGCGGCGTACATCCCGCCGTATCACTACGAGAATCCCGTCACGAACAAAGCAGCCGCAGAGGCGCCGCCCGCAACGACGGACCCCTCACTCCAGGCGTGGGACCGCGAAGTCGCACGACTCGAAGCGCATGATGCCATCGAGAACCTGCAGGGCATCTATGGTTACTACTTCGACAAGAATCAGTGGGACTCACTCGTCGATCTGTTCACTGAGGACGCCACGTACGAGGTGGGTCAGCGCGGCGTGTACAAAGGCAAGAAGCATATCCGCGCGGCGCTCGAGCTCATCGGCCCCGCGGGCGTGCAGCCTGGCGTCCTGAACAACGAGCTGCAGCTGCAGCCGCTGATCCACGTGTCCGCCGACGGCAAGTCGGCCAAGGCCCGCTGGCGCACGCTCGAGATGAAGGGCATACACGGCAAATCCGGGATCTGGGGCAAGGGCGTCTACGAGAACGAATATGTGCTGCAGGACGGCGTGTGGAAGATCAGCAAGCTCCACTACTACCTCACGCACCGCGGCGACTACGACAAGGGTTGGGCGAAGCAGCCGATACCGATCGAGCAGGCGAGCGCGGAGCTGCCTCCCGACGCCCCGCCGACCGAGGTGTACGGCTCGCCGCCGGAGGCGTATCTGCCCCCGTATCATTATCAGAACCTCGTCACGCATCCGATCGCCCGTCCCGACATGGGCCCCGTCCCGGACGACCTCGCCTCGCTCGCCAGGAAGGTGAGCCTGTTGAACGACGAGATCGAGGTGCAGAACCTGCAGCGCAGTTACGGGTACTACGTCGACGAAGCGCTGTGGGACGAAGTCACCGACTTGTTCGCGGACGATGCGACGCTCGAAATCGGCGGGCGCGGCGTGTTCGTTGGCAAGAAACGGATCAACGAGTACATGCATTTTCTTGGCAAGCAGGGTCCACAGCCCGGTGCAGTGTTCGACCACTCGCAATGGCAGCCGGTCACGCACGTCGCCGACGACGGGCGGACCGCGAAGCAGCGGCTGCGCGCGTTCGTGATGGCCGGATCGCTGGGCACACCGGGCACTCCCGCGGGCGCGGTGTTCGGCGAGTGCACGTACGAGAACGAGTACGTGAAGGAGAACGGCGTCTGGAAGATCAAGAAGCTCTACGCGTACTTCAACATGTACACGCCGTATGCGCAGGGATGGGGCAAAGCCGCACTACCCAACACACATCCGGAGGAGAAGCTGCCGCCGGATCGGCCACCGACCGTCGTCTATCAGACGTACCCAACACCCGGCATGGTGCCGTACCACTACAAAAATCCGGTGACGGGCCGATAACCGCACCATACTGCGAGCAGGGCGCGTCCGCCGCCGCGAGCAGCGCGGACGACGCGGTATGATGCGCCCAAGTTTCAGCCGACGAGCCAACGCCATGATCATCGATTGCCACGGGCACTACACCACCGCACCCGCCGAGCTTCAGAAGTATCGCGACTCGCAGATCGCGGGACTGAAGGACCCTACACACGTGCCCACGAAAGCGCAGCTCCGCATCAGCGACGACCAGATTCGCGAGAGCCTCGAAGGGGCGCAGCTCAAGTTCCAGCGCGAGCGCGGCACCGATCTGACGATCTTCTCGCCGCGCGCGTCGGCGATGGCGCACCACATCGGCAACGAGACGACGAGCAAGCACTGGACGCAGGCGTGCAACGACCTGATCAAGCGGGTCTGCGATCTGTATCCGAACAACTTCGTGGGCGTGTGCCAGCTTCCGCAATCGCCGGGCGTGCCGCCCGCGAACAGCGCGGCGGAGTTGGAACGCTGCGTGCGGGACCTCGGGTTCGTCGGCTGCAACCTGAATCCCGATCCGTCGGGCGGGCACTGGACCTCACCGCCGCTCACCGATCGACACTGGTATCCGCTGTACGAGAAGATGGTGGAGCTCGACGTGCCCGCCATGGTGCACGTGAGCTCTTCGTGCAATCCGAACTTCCATGCGACGGGCGCGCACTACATCAACGCCGACACGACGGCGTTCATGCAGTTCATCCAAGGTGACCTGTTCAAGGATTTCCCGACGTTGAAGTTCATCATCCCGCACGGCGGCGGTGCCGTGCCGTATCACTGGGGCCGCTATCGCGGCCTCGCGCAGGACATGAAGCGGCCGCTGTTGCCCGACATGATGCGTAACAACGTGTTCTTCGATACGTGCGTGTACCACCAGCCCGGCATCGATCTGCTGTTCAAGGTCGTGCCCATCGACAACATCCTGTTCGGATCGGAGATGGTCGGCGCTGTCCGCGGTATCGATCCCGAGACGGGGCACTATTACGACGACACCAAGCGCTACCTCGACGCGCTGAACCTGAGCGACGCGGATCGCAAGAAGGTGTTCGAGGGCAATGCGATGCGCGCATATCCGCGATTGGCAAAGAGGCTCGCTCAACAGGCGTGATGCGCCCGCGCCGTCCGGCGCCGACGCATTTCTCGGCGAAAGCCGCACGAACGGCGGGAGATTGAAGGGGGTGCGCGCCTTACGTTGCGCGCATGCCCTCGCACCTGCACGAAGCGCTGCTGTTCTTGTTCCGGAGTCGCCCGGCGCTGGCGCCGGAGCTGCTGCGCGAAGCGTTGC
>DASZSS010000152.1:0-19731 GCA_035548535.1 Steroidobacteraceae bacterium | reverse complement strand
GGCTGACTCGATTTCACTGCCGCGGCGCGCCCCGAGCGTCACGCGGCTCGACCTGACGTCACGGCCGCGGCGCCCATCGCGCGTCGCGCGGCTGACTCGACTTCGCCGCCACGCCCCGCGTGAGCGCGTCCGCGGCCGGCGGCTGACGGGCCGCGCGCGAACGCGCGCCAAGGTTGGCGCCGCGCCCCCGATTCCCTAGACTACCGCCCCCGCTCGCCCGCCCTGTCTCGGGGGCAGCTCACGCAGTGGGTGGTTAGCTCAGCGGAATATCAGAGACTTCGCGCCTCCGCTGAGGCTTGACAAAGCCCCGTGCGGGATTTTTGCGGGACGACCTGAGCGACTCGTAAAATCGACGCTCGGGGTTTGGGATGGGTGCTTAGCTCAGCTGGTAGAGCGTCGCCTTTACACGGCGAATGTCGGGGGTTCGAGCCCCTCAGCACCCACCATTTCTCCAGCCTCACGCAGAGCGCTTCGGCGACGATGACGCCCAGCTCTCACTGCAGGTGCAAGGTCACGCCGGCGAGCGCGTGCAACGTCCTCGTGTGCGTCACGATTCCCGTTTGCGGGACCAGATCGATGTCGAGCTTGCCCGCTTCCGCCTTGCCCTCGATGAGCAGGCCGAAGCGACGATTGAGGCGGTATTCGCCGCCGCCGAAGATCTGCACGCCACTGCCGGCGTGACGGTAGTCGGCGCCGACGGACACGTCGTTGAGCAGGCCCTCAGCGTGCGGCCAATAGCCGACGAGCCCGGCCCCCGCGTGCGCCGACCAGCCGCGCGCGAAGCGGCCAATGGAGTCGGCATGGCTCCAGCGATACTCGGCGTTGAGCGCGGCGAGATTCACACCGTGCGAGATTTCGAGCGCCTGCACCCGACTCGCGAGCGGCGCGCGCTCGTTGAGCGGCACGCCATTCCAACGGCCGCTGACGGAAGTGGTGCGGTCGGTCTGCGCGTACATCTTGTAATGCGTGAAGTCGAAGGTACCGCCCAGCCGCGCGGCGGCGCTCGGGTAGTACGCGATGCGCAACCCGTAGTACGGCGAATCCTCGAACGGCCGCGCTTTCCAATGCACGTCACCGAACGTCGCATCCGAATCCGACGCGGACTGGGTCACGTGCAGGGTGCTCTCGCGCGTCCACGAACTACCGGTATCGAGCGCCAGGATCCATTCGGCGCGCGCCTGCTCGCACGTCGCGACCAGCAACACGCATAGCACGGTGAGGGTACGCCGTCGCATTCGCGTCCCGTCTCTAGATGCGCGGGCTCCAGAGTGATACAGCCGCGAACTCTAGCGCGCGTCGGGCGTTCCTCTCGAAGCGCTCGCACGCACAATTATCGAGACAGCCGCCATGGAGCATCGCTGGGGTAGTCGTCGGGAGATTTCGCACGTGGTGCGCGTTCGTACGCCGGCCGGGTTAGTCGCGACCGGTACCCTTCGCAACATCAGCGTGAGTGGCGCTCTTCTCGCGACCGACGCGCCGCTGCAGCTCTCGGGCCATCTCGAAGTGCAGATGTTCGCCAGATCGAAGGTCATCCATCCCATCAACGCCGCCGCCGCCCATGTCGTCCGCAGATGTCCCGGAGGATACGGAATCGAGTGGGCGGAGCTATCGCCCCCGGCCGTGCAGCTCCTGACCAGCATTCTGGAAGAAACGGCGCAGCAGGCACGGCAGCCCCTGGATCCGGGCGCGCCGACGCAGCCCACCGAATCGGTCCGCCGGCGCAAGGGCCGCCGGCGGTGACGCGAATGAGCTGCGCGAAGCGGGCGCGCCGTTAGCGGGCGCGCTCTTTGCCGTTCGACTCCGAGCTCGCCGTGCGGATCTTCGAATCGAGCGAATCCGCCATGTCCTTGTGCTCCTCGAGCGTCGAAAGCGTCTTCTGCGCGAACGCCGCCAGGTCCTTGTCGCTCGACTGCTGCGCGTCGGTGAACAACGCGACGGCTTTGGAGTGATCCTTGTTCATCGCGTCCGCGTATGCCTGGTCGAACGCCGCGCCGGATTTGCTGCTCAGCTTCTGCACCATGGCCTGATGCTCGGCGTCGAGCTTGGCCGGTACCTGATAGCCCTTTTCTTGCGCGATCTGCTTGAGCTGGTCGTTCGCCTTGGTGTGATCGGTGACCATGCGCTCGCCGAACGAGCGTACGTCAGGGTTCTCGGATTTCTGCTGCGCGAGCTTGCCGAGCTCGACTTCAGTCATGCCATCCAGCGCAGCCTTCTTGACGAACGTCTTGGGGTCCTCGCCGCCGGTCTTGCCGGCCGACGCCATGTGGTGCTGCATCTCGCCGCCGGTCGCTTCGCGCTGATGCGGTGTCGACGCTGCGCTCGGGCTCGTCGTATCCGGGCTCGTCGCGCCGGGGCTCGTCGTGCTGGGGCTCGTCTGATCGGACGTGCTCGGCGTCTGGGCTCCCGCATAGCCGGCAAACATCAGCGCACTCGCCGCGAGCAGAAAGACCTGATTTCGAGGGTTCATGGTGTGCCTCCGTGATGAAGACAGCCAGACTGCTCCACCCGCACCGCGCGCGGCATCCCGCTTCTCCGGATAACTCCGTACGACGCGTCCTACAGCCGCGGCGGGCTAACTCAGGTCAAGTGCACCTACGCTGGAGGCTTACGAGGTCGTGAGCACGGCGGCTCCCCGCAGCTCTCCGTGAGCGAGCGCGCTGGTCGCCTCCGCTGCCTGCACGAGCGGAAAGAGTTGGATCACCGGACGAAGATCGATGTCGGCTGCGAGACGCATGAACTCGCGACCATCCGCGCGCGTGAGATTCGCCACGGAGCTCACGGAGCGCTCGCCCCACAGCAACGCATACGGAAACGAGGGGATGTCGCTCATGTGAATGCCCGCGCAAATCACGCGCCCGCCCTTGCGAACCGCCGCGAGCGCCACAGGCACCAGCGCGCCCACGGGTGCGAAGATGATCGCTGCGTCCAGCGGCTCCGGCGGCGTTTCGTCGGACGCGCCCGCCCACACTGCGCCGAGGTCCCGTGCGAATTGTTGAGCGGCCGCGTCGCCGGAGCGCGTGAATGCGAACACGCGCCGGTTCTGCGCCCGCGCGATCTGACAGAGCAGATGCGCCGCCGCGCCGAACCCGTAGAGCCCGAGGCGGCGGCCGTCTCCTGCCGCGCGATAGGCGCGATAACCGATGAGGCCCGCACACAGGAGTGGCGTCGCCTCCGCGTCGGAATAGCGTTCGGGAATGGACAAGCAATACCGCGAATCCGCGACGACGTAGTCGGCGTAGCCGCCGTCGACCGTGCAGCCGGTGAACTGGGCGAACTCGCAGAGATTCTCCAGGCCTCGCCGGCACTCGGGACACTCGCCGCACGTCCAGCCGAGCCACGGCACGCCCACGCGCTCTCCCGGAGCGCGGTCTTTCACGGCACTGCCCACCTCGACGACGCGACCGACGATCTCGTGCCCGGGCGTCACCGGATAGCGCGCATTCGGCAACTCGCCATCGAGCACGTGCAGATCCGTCCGACACACGCCGCAGGCACTCACCTTGATGAGCACATCGTGCTCGCCGAGCGTACGGATAGGCGCTTCTTCGAGCCGCAAGCCCGTGCGAGGACCGCTCACGCGCATGGCGCGCATCGTCGTAGGCCGACTCATGGCTGTACCTCCTCGACAGAGAGCGGGATGTTCACACGGTTTCGCCCGCCCCGTTGCGGGTCAGGCCCGGATTCGCTGCCATCGAGCCGAGCGGCGCGGCACTTCCGCAGGGATTTGGGCCTTCCTAGCCGTTCGGAGCGAGGCTGCGCGATCCCGCTGCTGAGATTCATCGGCTCGGCGACTGCGCTACGTCCCGCTCACTCCGGCAAATGCGCGTATGCCGATGGCTCGTGATGGGCTGCGCGCTCGGGCTCGATCCGCACGTGCGATGCCGACAACGCAGATCTGCGGCGGCGTGTCGCTCGTGCCAGACACAAGGCGCGTCGTTGCCATACGCAAGCTCGCCGCGCAATACGCCGTAGGTGAGACTTTTCACTTCCTCGCTCGGCAATGCGTGAACTCCGTTCACTTCAGCCCCGCGCACGCCGGCGCGCGCTGCCGCCGTCGTCCGTCCGATGGACATCGGAAGAGCTCCGGTATCGAGTAAGCCCTTCTACGGATATCGCGATTTGAAAGATAGCATGCTATCATTCTCGCACCCTGACCCCCTCAGGGTTTCCTTGGATGCCATCGTTCGGAAACGGGCGATGGCATCTTTTTATTGGCGGCTCTAGCGGCCGGTCCGCGTGAGGTCCAAGGCCTGACTGAGCCGCAGCACGGCGCCCGCCACCTCCTCCAGCGCCAGCACCTGCTCGGCGGCACCGAGCGCGACCGCTTCGCCCGGCATGCCCCACACGACGCTCGTCGCTTCGTCCTGCGCGATGGTGCGGCTGCCGGCTTCACGCATCTCCTTCAGGCCACGCGCGCCGTCCTTCCCCATGCCGGTGAGCAGCACGCCGATGGCGTTGCGCCCCGCATTCTGAGCCACCGAGCGGAATAGCACGTCCACCGACGGCCGGTGCCGATTCACCGGCGTGCCGGCGTCGAGCTTGCAGACATAGCGCGCTCCATCCCGCTGTAACAGCAGATGCTGATCGCCCGGAGCGATGTACACGTGTCCCGGCAACACCTGCTGTCCGTCGCGTGCCTCGCAAACGGTCATGTGACAACACGCATCCATGCGCAGCGCGAACGCCGCGCTGAAGGCTTTCGGTATGTGCTGCGCGATCAGGACGCCGGGAGCGTCCGCGGGAAGGCTCGTCAATACGGTCTTGATGGCCTCGGTGCCGCCCGTGGATGCGCCGATCGCGATGATCCGATCGGTCGTGCGCAGCGGTCGCACCGGTCCGCCGCTCGTCGGCGGAATGATCGCGTCGGCACTGTACTTCGGCGGCACCGACGGGATCGTCGCGGCGAGCGCGCGTACGCGGGCACCGGCGGCCGCCTTCACTTTCGCGATCAGCTCGTCGCGATAGTCCCGCAGCGTGGCGGCGACATCGACCTTCGGCTTCGGCAGGTAGTCGACCGCGCCCAGTGCCAGCGCATCGAGCGTGACCTCCGCGCCTCGCTCGGTAAGCGAGGACACCATGACGACCGGCATGGGGCGCAAGCGCATCAGATTGCGCAGGAACGTGAGCCCGTCCATGCGCGGCATTTCGACATCGAGCGTCAGCACGTCCGGGTTGAGGGACTTGATCTTCTCGCGCGCCGCATGGGCATCGTTGGCCGCGCCAACCACTTCGATGAGCGGGTCCGAGGCGAGCATCTCGCCGAGCAGCTGCCGGACCAGTGCGGAATCGTCGACGATGAGCACGCGAATGCGTCGTGAAACCATGCAGAGCCTTGTTCTCGTGTGGTCGCCCCCAACCGGCGCACGCGCACTCTACCGGTGTCTGGAAATAAAGCCATCCCCCGGAAGCATGTGGCCGATACGGACGCGAACCGTACTGCTACATAGATAAGCGGTGATGCACCGCACGAGTGCTCGACGAGCAATCGTGATCGATGGCGAAGTCGTGCTCGTGCTGAGCGACGGCGAGGTCACCCGCAGGAAGAGGGACGTCCGTCGTCCAGCGAGGCACGGATCACGTCTGGGAGAACCGCTCCGACAAGGTGGCGCGCATCGCCCTCTTCCACATCATCGACGCGGAGCTCAGCGAGGGGCGGCTCGCGATGCGACCGCAGCCGCTGGAGCTGATGAGGTAGCGTCCGCTGTCGAAGCACCTGAATGGAGCGAGTCCGCGTAGAGGTCGAGAAACGCGCGCGTGACGCCGTTCGTCCAACCGAAGCCGTCCTGCAGCGGATATTCACCGCCGCCGCCCGGACGCGCTTCCTGCACGTCGTACTTCTCGAGCAGCTTGCCGGTCTCGCGATAGGTCCGCGAGACCGTCTCGATCCAGCGCGTGGCGATGGTGCGGGCCAGATCCGTTTGCCCGTAGTTGTTCAAGCCGACGACCGCGATCCATTGATGCGGGGCCCAGCCGTTCGGCGCGTCCCATTGCTGGCCGGTGCGCTCGGGTGTCGTGAGCAGGCCGCCCGGTGCGAGCAACACCTGCGACACGAGAGCGGCCACTGCGCGCGCCTGTTCCGGATCCGCAAGGCCGACGAAGAGCGGGTACAGCATCGCGGCCGTCGGGCGATCGAGCTGCTGGCGGCGTTGCCAGTGGAAATCGAGGAAGCGGCCGTGCGCGCCATCCCAGAGATACCGCTGCATCGCCGCCCGCCGCTCGGTCGCACGCCGTTCGAATTCGCTCACGCAGCTCGAGTCGCGCACCTCGCGGCAACCGGTCGCGATCGCGCGCTCGAGCCCGAACAGCAGGCTGTTCAGATCGACGGGCACGATCGCCGTGGTTTCGATCGTCTCGAGCGAGCGGCCGTCGGCGAACCAGCGGGAGCTGAAGTCCCAGCCGCTTTCGGCCGCGGATCGCAGATCGCGATACAGCTCGGACGCGGGCCGTGACGATTTCGCCGCGAGCGCCGCGTCCTCGCGGTAGGACTCGTCGCGCGGCGTATCCGCCGCATCCCAGTAGCGATTGAGGATCGAGCCGTCCGGCATCGCCACCACGTGCTCGACCGCCTGCCCCGCTTGCAAGCCATGCTCGCCATGCATCCAGAACGCGTGCTCCGTGCGCAGCGCGGGCAAGTACTTCGCGTAGGCCGCGGCCTGATTCTTCTCGTCCGTCAAGCCAACCATCGCGAAGAAGAACGGCGGCTGCGAGCGGCTGAGGTAGTACGTGCGCGTGCCGTTCGGCACATGGCCGTAGCGGCCGATCAGGTCCGCGAAGTTGCGCGTCATGTCGAGCACGAGGTCGTGATGGCCATCGCGCGCGAGCCCGAGCATCGTGAAGTACGAATCCCAGTAATACATCTCGCGGAAGCGGCCGCCGGGAACGACGTACGGTCGAAAGAGGGGCAGCAGCGAGCTTCCGGGCTCCGGAAACGAGCCCGAGCGCGTGAGATAGGGCCACAGCGCCGCGATGTGCTCGGCCATCGAGGCTTTGCGATTTCTCACCGCCGCGGGCAGCGGCGTGGCGACGGCTCCGGGGATGACGAACTTCTCGCGCACGAACGCGGCGAGCTCGTCATTCGTGCGCGGCGCCTTCGCGCGATAGGCGGACAAGATGGCTTCCGGAGAGCGGCGCGGGGTCGCGTCGGCGAAGGTCTTGCTGTCGGCGAACAAGTGCTCGGTCTGAACGCGCGCAAAGAGCTCGCCGAAGCGCTGCGACGGAGTTGGCGGCCACGCGGAGCTGTCGCGCGCGACGCTCGCGACAACCACGGTGAGGCAGGCGAGCAGCCCCACCAGAGCCGCACGAAACCCGGTGACGCGTTCGCGTCCATCATGCTTGAGTTCAGGCATGCGCTGAGGATACCGGGTGTCGTTCTGCGCGTCCCGCGGCGGGGGCCGCGCGGCCGGAAGGCTTGCGCGCGCTCGGATGGCATTCGCTCGGCCGCGTTCGCTCGGACCGCCCGCTGGAACGGCGCCCGCTCGGATCACGCCGCTCGGATCACGCCGCTCGGATCACACCGCTCAGATCACACCGCTCGGATCACGCCCGCTCGGATCACGCGCCGCACCGTGTTCGCCCGCACCGCGCCCGCTCGGATCACGCCGCCCGGCCTGCGCCCGCTCGGGCCCCGCCCGCTCGGGGCACACCCGCCGGGCCACACCGCCCCGCCCGCACCCGCTCGGATCACACCCGCTCGGACCGCGTTCGCGCGGACTGCATTCGCCGCGACCGTCTGACTGCGCTCGACGAACCTAGCCGCACGCGCCCGGCGACGCGCGCGCGGCTTGCGCGTCAGACCACCTCGAAGAGGCCCGCCGCTCCCATGCCGCCGCCGATGCACATCGTCACGACGACGTACTTCACTCCGAGCCGTTTGCCCGCCAAGAGGGCGTGACCCGTGAGACGCTGTCCGCTCACCCCATAAGGATGACCGATCGCGATTGCGCCGCCGTCCACGTTCAGCCACTCGTCGGGAATGCCGAGCTTGTCGCGGCAGTAGATCACCTGCACGGCGAACGCTTCGTTCAGCTCCCACAGGCCGATATCGTCCATCTTCAGGCCGGTGCGCTTCAGCAGCTTCGGGACGGCGAACACCGGGCCGATGCCCATCTCGTCCGGCTCGCAGCCCGCGACTGCGAAGCCGCGGAAAATACCGAGCGGCTGCAGCCCGCGCTTGGAGGCAAGCGTCGAGCTCATGAGCACACACGCGCCTGCCCCGTCCGAAAACTGACTGGCGTTGCCCGCCGCGATCGTGCCGCCCGGAATTGCGGGCTTGATCTTCGAGATCGCTTCGTAGGTGGTATCCGGCCGCAGCCCCTCGTCCTTCTCGATGGTGACCGTGCGCGTCGAGAGCCGGCCCGAATCCTTGTCCACCGTCGCCATGGTCGCAGTCGTCGGGACGATCTCGGCCTTGAAGTACCCGGCCGCGTCCGCCGCGCACGCGCGCTGCTGGCTGCGGGCACCGTACTCGTCCATCCGCTCACGCGAGATCGAGTAGCGGCTCGCGACCGTCTCCGCGGTTTGCAGCATCGGCCAGTAGAGCGCCGGCTTGTTCTCGCTGATCCAGGCGTCGCGCAACATGTGCTGGTTGAGCTCGTTCTGCACGCACGAGATCGACTCGACGCCTCCGGCCACGTACACGTCGCCCTCATTCGCGAGGATTCTCTGCGCGGCGATGGCGATGCTTTGCAACCCGGAGCTGCAGAACCGGTTCACGGTGAGGCCCGACACCGACACCGGACAACCTGCGCGATACGCGATCTGCCGTGCAATGTTGCTGCCCGTGGCCCCCTCGGGCAGCCCGCAGCCCATGATCACATCCTCGACTTCCGCTGGATCGAGCTGCGCGCGCTCGATGGCGGCCTTGACCGCTTGCGTGCCGAGGAGCGAGCCGTGGGACATGTTGAACGCGCCGCGCCAGGATTTCGCGAGCGGCGTACGCGCAGTGGAAACAATGACAGCATCGACGCTCATACGGTCCCCTCATCGAACGACTTGAACGAGCCCCCTTCGGCCGCGAGCCGTGCCAAGAGCGGCGCCGGTTTCCAAGCATCGGGGTCGCCGATCGGATCGGCGGCGAATTGCTTCAGGCGCCGCACCACGTCGTAGAGGCTGACCGTGTCGGCGTAGAACATCGGGCCGCCCCGCCATACCGGAAAGCCATAGCCCGTGAGATACACGACGTCGATGTCGGACGCGCGCTGCGCGATCTTCTCTTCGAGAATCTTCGCGCCCTCGTTCACCAGCGCGAACACGAGCCGATCGACGATCTCGCGCGGGGAGATCTCGCGCGGCACGATGCCGAGCTCCGCGCGATGCTTGGCGATCAGCTCGTCCACGACTTTCGATGGATACGCCGTGCGGTCGCCCGGCTTGTAGTCGTACCAGCCGGCTTGCGTCTTCTGCCCGTAGCGCCCCATCTCGCAGAGCCTGTCGCCGAGCGTCGAGTACTTCCAGCCCGGATTCTCCGCGGCCTTGCGCTTGCGGATGCGCCAGCCGACGTCGTTGCCGGCGAGGTCGCCCACCCGGAACGGACCCATCGCGAAGCCGAATGCTTCGATCGCGCCGTCGATCTGCTGCGGGGAAGCGCCGGCTTCGAGAAGATAGCCGGCCTGCCGCACATACTCGTGCAGCATGCGATTGCCGATGAAGCCGTCGCATACGCCCGCGACCACGGGGGTCTTCTTCAGCGTCTTGGCAAGCTTCATCGTGGTGGCGAGCACGTCTTTCGCGGTGGCCTCGCCGCGCACGACTTCGAGCAAGCGCATGACGTTTGCGGGACTGAAAAAGTGCGTGCCGATCACATCCTGCGGGCGCTTCGTGAATCTTCCGATCTTGTTCACGTCGAGCGTCGAGGTGTTCGTGGCGAGAATCGCGCCGGGCTTCATGACGCGATCGAGCTCGCGAAAGACTGTTTCCTTCACCGACATCTCTTCGAACACCGCCTCGATGACGATGTCCGCATCCTTCAGATCCCCATACGACAGCGTCGAAGACAGCAGCGCGAGCACCTTGTCCCGATCGGCCGGCTGCATCTTGCCCCGCTTGATGCGCCCGTCGTAGAAGTCGCGGATGCGCCCGAGGCCGGCATCGAGCGCTTTCTGATCGGCCTCGAGCAACGTCACCGGAATGCCGGCATTCAGAAAGCAGATCGCGATGCCGCTGCCCATCGTGCCGCCGCCGATGACTGCGGCCTTGCGAATCTCGCGCGTCGGCGTTTCCGGCGGCACATCCGGAACACGCGCCGCCGCGCGCTCCGCAAAGAATACGTGCCGCAGCGCCTTCGACTGCGTCGTCTCCATGAGCTCGACGAAATACGAGCGCTCGAGCGCGCTGCCTTCGTCGAACGGCTTCGCCGCGGCCTCGACGGCGTCGATGCAGCGAATCAGCGCGGGAAACTGCGGAAACTTGGCTTTGACGGTGTTGCGCGCCACCTGGCAGAGCGCCTGCGCATTCGGCTCCTTCAGGCGGATATCGCGCACGCGACGCGGCGTTTCGCCTTTCGCGGCGGCATCGGCGGCGAGCTCGATGGCGGCCTCGACGGGGTCGCCCTCCACGACTTTGTCGAGCAGCGCGGTCTTCGCAAGCAGCTTTGCGGGCACCGGCTCGCCGCTCAGGATCATGTTGAGCGCGGTCTCCATGCCGACGAGCCGCGGCAGCCGCTGCGTGCCGCCCGCGCCGGGCAGCAAGCCGAGCTTGCTCTCGGGCAATCCGAGTGGCGCTTGCGCAGCGGCGACACGGAAGTGGCACGAAAGCGCGAGCTCGAAGCCCCCGCCGAGGCACGTTCCCCCAATCGCCGCGACGACGGGCTTGCGCATCTCGTCCACGATCGCGATGAGCTGCAGCAGATTCGGCGCGGCGCGCGCGGCCGGCAGACCGAACTCGCGGATATCGGCGCCGCCGGAGAACACGCCATTAGTGCCTGTGAGCACTACCGCCTTCACCGCGGCGTCCGCGGCCGCGCGATCGAAGGCGTCCGCCAACTCACGACGCACCGCATGTGCCAGGCTGTTCACCGGCGGATTGCCGAAACGAATGACGGCGACTGCACCGTGCAACCTGTAGTCGACGTGGCTCATACGAAACTTCTCCTGCAGCAGCCCGCGCGCGCTGAACGGGCCGCGAGCATGACGGGGTGCTCGCATGCTTTCAAGCGTGCGCCGGAGATGCCAGCCGCCGCGCTCTGCGCTTGCCGTATGCGCGCTTGCGACATCTTGCCGCGCGTGAAGCTCCGCAGTAGGCTCGTTTCGAAATGGCAGAATGTGATTTCGCTCTACGGAATTGACCTCGTGGGGTTCACAGGGCCTCACGTACAACGACGAAATCAGGACGAGAGGCCTCGCTGGACGTGAATCTCGAATTCTCCCCTGCCGAACTTGCGTTCCGCGCCGAAGTGCGCGCCTTCCTCCGCGAGAAGCTGCCGCCGGACATCCGCGCGAAAGTGCTCGGCTTCAAGCGTCTGGTACGTGAGGACTGGGTGCGGTGGACGCAGATCCTTCACGAAAAAGGCTGGTCCGCGCCGTCCTGGCCGAAGGAAGCCGGCGGGCCGGGCTGGTCGACGATCGAGCAGCACATCTTCGATGAGGAATGCGCCGCTGCCGGCGCACCGCCCGTGATCGCGTTCGGCGTGCGCATGGTCGCGCCGGTGCTCATGGCGTTCGGCACTCGCGAGCAGCAGGAGTACTTCCTGCCGCGAATCCTCTCCGGTGAGCATTGGTGGTGCCAGGGCTATTCGGAGCCCGGCTCGGGCTCCGATCTCGCGTCGCTCAAGACGCGCGCGGAACGGCGTGGCGACAAGTACATCGTGAACGGCCAGAAGACCTGGAACACGCTCGGTCACTTCGCGGACTGGATCTTCTGCCTCGTGCGCACGGATCCGGGTGCCAAACCGCAGGCGGGCATCTCGTTCCTGCTCATCGACATGAAGACGCCCGGCATCACGGTGCGCCCGATTCCGCTGCTCGACGGCGAGCACGAAGTGAACGAGGTGTGGTTCGACAACGTGGAGGTCCCGGTCGCCAATCGCGTCGGCGAGGAGAACAAGGGCTGGACGTACGCGAAGTACCTGCTGGCGCACGAGCGCGTGAACATCGCGCAGCTCGGGCAATGCAAGCGCGAGCTGAAGAAGCTGAAGGACCTCGCGGCGCGCGCACGCTCCGGCGGCGCGCCGCTCATCGCGGATGCGCGCTTCCGCGACCGCATCGCCGAGGTGGAGATCGATCTGCTCGCGCTGGAATTCACGGTGCTGCGCGTGCTGAAGGACGATGGCGCGAAGAGCAATCCGGGGCCCGAGTCGTCGCTCCTGAAAGTGCGCGGCTCGGAAATCCAGCAGACGCTCACGGAGTTGAAGATGCAAGCGCTCGGCCACTACGCCTTGCCGTGGATTCCCGAGGCACTCGATGCCGGCTGGCAAGGCGAGCCGGCGGACGCCGCCGAGTGGGCGCCGCTCACGGGCCGCTACTTCAACATGCGCAAGACCTCGATCTACAGCGGCTCGAACGAGATCCAGCGCAACATCATTGCGCAGCGGATTCTCGGGTTGTAAGGCACATGGATTTTCAGCTCACGCAAGATCAGAAGATGCTGCAGGAGGCCGTGCAGCAGTTCGTTGCCGGCGAGTACGACTTCGAGAGCCGCAACAAAGTGCTCGCGACGCCCTTCGGGTTCAGCGAGCGCATCTGGAACGGGCTCGCCGAACAAGGCGTTCTCGGCATCGGCTTGCCCGAGGCGTACGGCGGGCTCGGCGGGCCGGTCGAAGTGATGGTGGTGATGGAGCAGCTCGGCGCCGGGCTCGTGCTGGAGCCGTTCCTCAGCACTGTCGTTCTGGGTGGCGGGCTCATCGCGCGGCGTGGCTCTTCAGAGCAGCAGGCGCAGATTCTGCCGCGCATGGTCGAGGGCCAGTGTCGCGTGGCGCTGGCTCATCATGAGGCCGGCGCGCGCTATGCGCTGGACTACGTGAACACAGTGGCGCGCGAGCGCGACGGTGCGTATGTGCTCTCGGGAAAAAAGACCGTTGTGCTCGATGGCGCAACGGCGAATCTGCTGATCGTCTCGGCGCGAGACGAGACCGCGACCTCGTCGAGCGCGTCCAGCGGGGCGCGCACGCCCCTTTCTTTGTTTCTCGTCGATCCCACGACGCCTGGTGTCAGGATCGTTCCCTATCGCACGCAGGACGGGCGCAACGCCGCGGATATCGAGCTGAACGATGTGTCCGTCGCGAAGGATCGCCTCATCGCCGGCGGGCACGAAGCGCTCGAGGAGGCGATTGATCACGCGATCGCCGCGCTATGCGCGGAAGCGGTCGGCATCATGGAAGCGCTGAACGCGGCCACGCTCGAATACCTGAAGACGCGCGTCCAGTTCGGCCAGCCCATCGGCCGCTCGCAAGTCCTGCAGCATCGCATGGCGGACATGTTCATGATGGCGGTACAGGCGCGCTCGATGAGCATCCTCGCAACCGGCCGGTGCGCAGCGAACGCGGAGCGCGCGCAGCGCCGGCACGATCTCTCGGCGGCCAAAGCCTACATCGGCAAAGCCGGCCGCTTCGTCGGCCAGCAGGCCGTGCAGCTCCATGGCGGCATGGGCATGTCCGCCGAGCTGATCGTGAGCCACTACTTCAAGCGGCTGACGATGATCGGCGTGACCTTCGGCGACGTCGACCACCACGTCGGTGTCATCAGCGATCAGATTCTTGCGGAGAGTGCATGAGCCATTCGAACGACAACGCGGCACCGGGGAGCGTCAGGCAGCTCTTCGATCTCACGGGGCGCGTCGCGCTCGTCACCGGCGGCTCGCGCGGGCTCGGCCTCGCGATGGCCAGCGCGCTCGGGGAGATGGGCGCCAAAGTCGCGATCACGGCACGCAAGGCGGATGAGCTCGAGGCGGCACTCGCGCAACTTCGCGGCCGCGGCATCCAGGCGGAAAGCTTCGTCAATGACTTGTCGAAGCACGACACCATCGAGCCGCTGGTCGCGGCGGTGGCCGGCCAGCTCGGCCCCATCGACATCCTGATCAACAACGCCGGCACCTCGTGGGGCGCGCCCACGGAGGACCATCCGCTCGAATCCTGGCAGAAGGTCGTCGACCTGAACCTCACGGGCACGTTCCGCATCACGCAGGAAGTCGGCAAGCGCTGCATGATCCCGCGCAAGTACGGGCGCATCGTGAACATCGCGTCGGTCGCAGGCTTGCAGGGCTCGCACCCCGAAGTGCTGCGCGCGATCGCATATCAGACCACGAAGGGCGGCCTCGTGAACTTCACGCGCGCGCTCGCGGCCGAGTGGGGCCGGCATCACATCGTCGTGAACGCGATCTGCCCCGGCTTCATCCTGACGCAGATGAGCCGCGTGACGCTCGAGAAGATCGCGCCGCTCGTCAAGGCGGGCACGCCGCTGCGCCAGCTCGGGGAGGAGCAGGACCTGCAAGGACTCGTCGTCATGCTCTCGAGCGCCGCGGCGCGCCACATCACGGGCCAGATCATCGCCGTCGACGGAGGCGCGAGCATCGTATGAGGAGTCGAGCCGCATGAGCGTCGCGCGCACCTTGGACGCGGCCGCCCTCGAGAGGTACTTCGCTTCGGCGCTACCCTCGGTCGGCAGGGTCTCCACGGTGCGCCAGTTCGATGGCGGCCAGTCGAATCCAACGTACTTGATCGAGGCGAGCTCGGGCCGGTACGTGCTGAGACGCAAGCCCCCGGGTGCCCTGCTGCCGTCCGCACACGCGGTCGATCGCGAATTCCGCGTCATCCGGGCGCTGCGCGACACACAGGTCCCCGTCCCCGACGCGCTCTGCTTCTGCGACGACGAGTCGGTCATCGGCACGGTCTTTTACGTGATGGAGTACGTCCCGGGCGAAATCTACCGGGATCCCGACCTGCCACAGTTGACGCCCACGCAACGCACGAAGATCTACGACGAGCTCAATCGCGTGATCGCCGCGCTCCATTCCATCGACCCCGCAGCGGTGGGTCTCGAAGATTTCGGCAGGGCCGGCAACTACGCCGAACGCCAGATTGCCCGCTGGACGCAGCAGTATCGGGCTTCCGAAACCGAGAAGATTGATGCGATGGAGCGTCTCATCGATTGGCTCCCCGCGCACATCCCGTCGGACGAGGAAGAGCAGACCCGCATCATTCACGGCGACTACCGCATCGGCAACGTCATCTTCGACCGCGAGACGCTCGCGCTACGCGCCGTGCTCGATTGGGAGCTCTCGACGCTCGGCAATCCGCTGGCCGATTTCGCGTACCACTGCATGCCGTATCGCCTGCCCGCTTCGATGTCGGGCTGCGCGGGTGCCGGCGCCATCAGCCGGCCGGGCATTCCGAGCGAAGCCGAGTATCTGCGCCGCTACTGCGAGCGCACCGGGCGCGCGGCGATCCGCAGCTTCGACTTCTACTGCGCGTTCGGCATGTTCCGCCTGGCCGCCATTCTGCAGGGCGTGAAGGCGCGCAGCCTGCAAGGCAACGCGGCCAGCACCGACGCGTTCGAGGCAGGCAATCGCGCGCGTCCGATGGCCGAGGCCGGCTGGGCGCAAGTCATGCGGGCACACCACTGAGGAGTACGCGAACGATGGATTTCAGCTACTCCGACAAGGTCCTCGCGCTCCGCAAGCGCATCGATGATTTCATGCGCGAGCTCATCCTGCCTGCCGAAGCCGCTTACCAGGAAGAAGTGCAGGCGAATCGCCGAGCCGGCAAGGCCTTCGCCCCGACGCGCACGATGGAACAGCTCAAGGCGCGAGCGCGCGCCGCAGGCTTATGGAACCTCTTTCTGCCCGCCTCCGCTCACGGTGCCGGCCTCACCAACCTGGAATATGCGCCGCTGTGCGAGCTCATGGGCCGCTCCCCGCTCGCGCCGGAGGCGTTCAACTGCAGCGCGCCCGACACCGGCAACATGGAGATCCTCGAGCGCTACGGCACGCCAGAGCAGAAGGCGCGCTGGCTCGAGCCCCTGCTCGCAGGAGAAATCCGCTCTGCGTTCGCCATGACCGAACCGGATGTCGCGTCGAGCGACGCCACGAACATCAGTTGCTCGATCGTGCGCGAAGGCGGTGAGTACGTCATCAACGGCCGCAAGTGGTGGACGACCGGCGCGAACAGTCCGCGCTGCAAGCTCATCATCCTCATGGGCAAGACGGACCCGCACAACCCCGATCGTCACCGCCAGCAATCGATGGTGCTGCTGCCGATCGACACACCCGGGATCACCGTCGTGCGCCATCTGAGCTTATTCGGGTACGACGATGCCCCTCACGGCCATGCGGAAGTCCGGTTCGACAACGTTCGCGTGCCCGTCGACAACATCCTGCTCGGCGAGGGCCGTGGGTTCGAGATCGCGCAGGGCCGACTCGGCCCCGGCCGTGTGCATCACTGCATGCGAGCCATCGGGGCGGCGGAGCGTGCGCTGTCGCTCATGTGCCAGCGGGTCTCCGGTCGCGTCACCTTCGGCACCCCGATCGCGAATCAGAGCGTCACGCTCGAGCGCATCGCCAAGGCGCGGATTCTCATCGAGCAGGCGCGCCTGCTCGTGCTGAATGCCGCGTTCATGATGGACAAGGTCGGCAACAAGGGCGCCGCGAAGCACATCGCCATGATCAAAGTGGCCGCGCCACAGATGGCCTGCCAGGTCATCGACTGGGCGATTCAGGCGCACGGCGGCGCGGGACTGTGCGAGGACTTTCCGCTCGCATCGGCCTACGCGCATGCGCGCTCGCTGCGCATCGCGGACGGACCCGACGAAGTTCACTGCAATCAGATCGGTCGAATGGAGCTTGGAGAGCAACTCGCATGAATCAGGTCGTACGCATGGTTCCTCGCGCGCGCCCGCGCGACGCCCTCGACGCGACGACGAACGCGCGGCTGCAAGCCTCTTATCGCCAGCGCGACAAGGGGGATCGGCAGTTCGTCGAGGCGCTCGCCCGCGGGCTCGCCATCCTGCGCTGTTTCCGCGCGACCGACCACTCGCTCGGCAACCAGGAGATCGCGCGCCGCACGGGCCTGCCGAAGCCGACCGTCTCCCGGCTCACCCACACGCTCACGCAGATGGGCTTCCTACAGCCGACCCAGCACGACGAGTACGCGCTCGGCGTCGGTGTTCTTGCGCTGGGACATGCGTATCTCGCGAGCCTCAACGTGCGCGATGTTGCGCGGCCCCTGATGCAGGAAGTCGCGGACTTTGCCAAAGCGACAGTGTCGCTCGGCGAAGCAGACGGGCAACGCATGGTCGTGCTCGAGATCTGCCATGGCAGCCCGACCTATCGCTTGCGCCTCGACATCGGCGAGCGCGTGCCGCACAACACCACCGCGCTCGGGCGTGCGTACATTGCGGGCATGTCGGAGGAGCGCCGGCGCCAATGCATCGCCGGGCTGGCCGAGCGCCAGCCCGCCGAAATGCGCGCGGAGTTCGCGAACAGCCTGCGCGATTCCCTGCGCGACCACGACAAGTACGGATTCGTGTTCTCGTTCGGCGACTGGAAGGAGGACATCTTCGCGTGCGGCGTGCCGCTCGTCTCGGCCGATGGGCGCCGCATCTTCTCGCTGAGCTGCAGTGGCCCCGTGTTCGACATGACTCGCAAGCGCCTGCTGGGGGAGATCGGACCGCGCATGGTGCAGCTACGGGACCGCATCCTCGAAGGGACGCACGGCGTCTTCTGACACGGAGCGATGCATGGAGGAGCTTCACACGCGCTTCTGGCCTGCCCACCGCCCCCGGAACATTCATGTTCCGGAGACTTCGCTCTGGTTCAATCTCGCCACCTCCGCAGCTCGCTTTCCGCAGAAGACGAGCCTGATCTTCTACGACACCGAGCTGCGGTATGCGGACGTGAAATCCGCGGCCGAGCGGCTGGCCGGCTTCCTGCAGCACGCGTGCGGCGTGCGCCGCGGCGATCGCGTGGCGCTGTTCCTGCAGAACAGCCCGCAATTCGTCATCGCGTACTACGCGATTCTTCGCGCGGACGCGGTCGTCGTGCCGATCAATCCGATGAATCGCGCACTCGAGCTCGCGGCGATCGTCGAAGACGCGGGCGCGCGCGTGATCGTCGCGGCGCAGGACCTTTACGAGCACGTCGAACCGCTGATCGGCCGCGTCGTTCAGCATGTGATCGTTGCGTGCTACGCGGACTACCTCACCGCCAAAACCGATCTCGACGTTCCCGATCCGCTCACCGCTCCCCGCAAGGTGATTCGCGGCAGCGGAATCGCCTTATGGCGTGACGCTCTCGAATGCGGTTATCAGCCGGCCGCACACCTCGCGACGGCCGACGATCTCTGCGTCATGCCGTACACATCCGGCACTACGGGACAGCCGAAAGGCTGCATGCATCGACATCGAAGCGTGATGCACACGGCGGTAGCCACCGCCATGTGGAGCGGTCTGCATCACGAGGATCGCGGCCTCTGCGTGCTGCCGATGTTCCATGTCACAGGCATGCAGCACTGCATGAACATCGGCATGTACCTCGGTAGCAGCGGCGTCATCATGTCGCGGTGGAATCGGGAGCTCGCGGGCAAGCTCATCGAGCGCTACCGCTGCACGCGCTGGACCTCCGTCCCGACGATGGTCATCGATTTCCTCGCGAGCCCGACGACCGCGGGCTATGACGTCTCGAGCCTCGCGAGCATCGGCGGCGGCGGCGCGGCCATGCCGGAAGCCGTGGCGCGCGCGTCCGAAGCGCGCTTCGGCCTGAAGTACCTCGAAGGCTACGGGATGACGGAGACGATGGCGCCGACGCACGCCAATCCCGAAGCGCACCCGAAGCGCCAGTGCCTCGGCATTCCGATTTTCAATACCGAGTCGCGCATCATCGATCCCGTGACGCTCGCCGACGTGCCGCAGGGCGAGATCGGCGAGATCGTCGTGCGGGGCCCGCAGATCTTCGATGGCTACTGGAACCAGCCGCAGGCGACCGAAGAGGCGTTCGTCACGCTCGACGGCAAGCGCTATCTCCGCACGGGCGACCTCGGGCGCATGGACGAAGAGGGCTACTACTTCTTCGTCGATCGCATCAAGCGAATGATCAATGCGTCGGGCTTCAAGGTGTGGCCCGCCGAGGTGGAGTCGCTGCTCTTCGCGCATCCCGCCGTGCAGGAAGCCGTCGTCATTGCCGCGAAAGATGCGAAACGCGGCGAGACGGTGAAAGCGCTCGTCGTGCTGAAACCGGCGGCGCGCGGGCGCGAGACACCGGAACGGATCATCGAGTGGGCCAAGGCCAACATGGCGGCGTACAAGGTGCCGCGCGTGGTCGAGCTGGTCGAGAGCCTGCCGAAATCGAGCTCAGGCAAGGTGATGTGGCGTGCGCTGCAGGAGCAGGAGGATCGGGCTTCCGCTCACGCCTAGATCGCCCGGAAAGACTGTGTGACTGACTTTGTGACCGACTAGAGGGGGAAGCACAAATGACTCACAGACAGGTCTCGGCTCACCGGCTCTGCGTGCTGCTGCTGGCAGCGTGGCCAGGGATTCCCGCGGCGCTCGCGCAAAGCGCGGCGACCACGAGCGGCGACGCTGCGAAAAACATGACGGAAGTGATCGTCACCGCGCAAAAGCGCGAGCAGAACCTGCAGGACGTCCCGATCGTCGTGACGGCCGTCTCCTCGCAGCTGCTGCAGGATACGGGCGTCAAGGACATCAAGGACCTCACGATCCTCACACCGGGCCTCATCGTGACGTCGACCACCAGTGAGGCGGTGACGACCGCGCGCATCCGCGGCATCGGGACGGTGGGCGACAACCCCGG
>DASZSS010000151.1:0-3590 GCA_035548535.1 Steroidobacteraceae bacterium | reverse complement strand
AGTAGCTGTGGCCGGCAGGGATGAGCAACACACGACGCCGAGCCAGCAATGATTCCGCCACAGATCGCGGCCTGAAGGCGGCCAGCTTCGGCTTTCGCAGCATTTGGGCTCGAAGGGGCCGAGCTGCATCAGGCAAGTGGGCGCTCAGCGGCCGCGCGCGCCCTCACTGGCAGGAGGCGTTCATCGCGCTGATCCACTGTTGCAGGAGCATCGCGCCGTCGGTGTCGACGCGATTGCTGGCGATGGGCGGCATCTGATTCGTGTCGCGGCGATTCATGCGCAGGTAGAGCACCGAATGAGACGGATCCCCCGGTGCGATCACCTTTGCGCCGGCGACGCCGAGATCGCCCTGCACCGGGTCCACATTGCACGTATTCGTATCGCCGATGGGCGTGGTGTATCGCAAGTCCAAGGTGACCGGCGTGCCGCCGCCGGGCCGATGGCAGTTCGAGCAATTCGTGTGCAGATACGCCCGCGCTCGATCGGCCAGCGGCTTCGCGGCGTCCGCAGGATTCGGCATCGCGGGCAGCCGCACGGGCGATGACGTGAACATGCCGATCGCCTCCAGCGAATCGAGCTGATTGGCCGTGCGCCCGGTCGGATATGCGAAATCCGAATCGAGCTGCCGCACCTCGAGCCCGAGGCTGCCGCCCGCCGCGGCCGTATGACACTGCAGGCACTGCGCCTCGCTCGGCCAGATCCAGTCCTGCCCCGCGACGTTCGCGACGAGCCCGCCGGAGACGAGCGTCGCGTCCGTATGCGCGTCGTTCCAGCGATACGTGTACCCGCCCCAGTTGCCGGTATCCGTATGCCGCATGAGAAGCCGCGTTTCGATGAGCTGGCCGTTCAGCGAGAAGTTCTTCACGAGCACCGTGCCGTTCGGAAAATCGAAATCGCCCGTCGCCGGATCCACGGTGATCCGCTGCCCATCGGGCACGCCCATCCAGCGCTGCTTCGTCGCGCCGTCCGACCAGAACGCCGCGTTCGGCGCATAAGGAATGAGGCCGGGGACGGGCTGCGTCGGATTCGTCGAGCTGAAACATCCCGTCTGCGAGAGCTGCGTCTTGATCGGGCTCGCACCCGAAGACGCCGCCGGCACCAGCTTGGAGAGCTTGCCGGCATAGCCCACGACGTACAGCTCGCCATCGCTCGCCTGCGCGAAGGAGCTGATCGAGAGCGAGGTCTGCAGCAACTGCACGCGATCCAGAGTCCCTCCGGAATTCGGGATCAGCGTGAAGATGCGACCGGAGCCGAAGTCGCCGAACACGTAGCGCCCGACCAGTCCCGGAATCGCCGAGCCGCGATACACGTAGCCGCCCGTGACGGAGCTGCCGAGATCGTGCCCGTATTCCCCCACCGGATCGATGAGCGGCGCGCCGTTCGCGGTGGTCGGGCAGTTCGTGCTCGGGTTGAAGCAGTGCAGGCCTTCGCGGAAGCGCCAGCCGTAGTTGCCGCCGCGCTGGACGCGATCGACTTCTTCCCACGCGTTCTGCCCCACGTCCGCGAGCCAGAGATCCGTGGGCGCACCGGCATCGAAGCTGAAGCGCCAGGGATTGCGGAAGCCGTACGCGTAGATCTCCTGGCACATCGAGCTGCTGCCCGAGTTGCCGGTCTCGCAGCGCGCCGTGTCGGCGCCGACATACGGATTGTCGGGCGGGATCGTGTAGGCGCCGTCGCCGCGGACATCGATGCGCAGCAGCTTCCCGAGCAGCGTCGATCGGTTCTGCGCGTTGTTGTTCGGATCGCCGCTGCTGCCGCCATCGCCAAAGCCTGCGTACATGTAGCCGTCGGGTCCGAACACGATGTTGCCGCCGTTGTGGTTCGTGAACGGCTGCGCGATGGTGAGCAGAATCGACTCGCTCGTCGGATCGATGACCCCGCCCGACATCGTGAAGCGCGAGATGCGCGACTGCAGGACGCCGCTGCCCACGGGATTCGCCGTGTACGAGAGATACACGCGCCCGTTCGTGGCAAAGGCGGGATCGAAGGCCATGCCGAGCAGGCCCGCTTCGCCGCCCGATTTCACGCGATCGGTGATGTCGACGACGGAGCTGAGCGCCGCGGTGGTGTCGACGTTCGGGAACGAGCGGATCGTTCCGCCTTGCTCGACGACGTACCACCTCGAGGTATCGCCCGGGGCCTGGATCATGAGCACCGGGCTATCGAAGTTGAGGTTCGGAAAGGCGGCGCTGATGGCGACGGCAGTGCCGCCACCCGGCTGAGTCGTGGCGACGCACGTGTTGGGCTGGCGGCTGTCGAGGCCGCCGGGCGTGGGGGTTGGTGTGGGGGTCGGTGTCGGCGTTGGAGTCGGCGTCGGTGTGGGCGACGGGCTCGGCGACGACCCGCCGCCCCCGCAACCGGCAAGCAACGCGAGCGTCGCGAGCCCGGCCGCCGCCGGCGCGAAACGCATTCGCCACGCCGGCGCGCGCACCGGCGGCATGCGGCTTCGGCTCGCGGATTCGGGAAGCATTCGACTCAATTGCAGCTGCGCGAACGCGACTGCTCGACTCGTCGCATCCTGCAGCCCGCCGCCAGCGCCGGTCGGCGCGCCGCTCCCATCCGCCTCGCACACGCCCGCCGCATACCCCTTCCCTGAGTGAATCGCGGCGCGCATCGTTGCCGTCCCCTACTTGTTCGTCCCCTGGCGCCCGTAGCGATCCTCGAAGCGCACGATGTCGTCCTCACCGAGGTACGACCCGGACTGCACTTCGATGATATGCAGCGGGATCTTGCCGGGGTTCTCGATCCGGTGCTTCACGCCGATGGGGATGTACGTCGACTGGTTCTCCTCGAGGATGAACTCCTCCTCGCCGCGCGTGACGCGCGCGGTACCGGAGACGACGATCCAGTGCTCGGCGCGGTGATGATGCATTTGCAGCGAGAGCTGCGCCCCCGGCTTCACCGAGAGCCGCTTCACCTGAAAGCGATGCCCGTTCTCCAGGCTATCGTAGCTGCCCCAGGGCCGGAACACTTCGCGATGGAGCGAGTGCTCGTACCGCCCCAGCTCCTTCAGCTTGTTGACGAGCGACCTCACGTCCTGCACGCGATCCTTCGGCGCGACGAGCACCGCATCCTTCGTCTCGACGACGACGTGATCCTGCAGCCCGACGGCCGCGACGAGCCGGCTCTCCGAGTACAGGTAGCAGTTGCTCGAATCCTCGATGAGCACGTCGCCGTGCGACACGTTGCCGTTCGCGTCGCAATCGCTCGCCGCATGCAGAGAGGCCCACGAGCCGACGTCGCTCCAGCCGGCATCCAGCGGCACGACCACCGCGTCGGCGGTCTTTTCCATCACCGCGTAGTCGATGGAATCGCTCGGGCAGGCTTCGAACGCCGCCGCATCGATGCGCGTGAAATCCAGGTCCGCCTTCGCGCCCTCGAACGCCTTGCGGCAGGCCGCCGCGATGGCCGGCGCGAGGCGCTCCAGCTCCTCGAGATAGCGGCGCGCGCGGAACACGAACATGCCGCTGTTCCAGTAGTGCTCGCCGGAGGCAACGAACTGCGCCGCGCGATCTGCGTCCGGCTTCTCGACGAACTGCGCGATCCGATACACGGGCCCCAGCGACTCCCCGCGCTTGATATAGCCGTAG
>DASZSS010000150.1:0-6034 GCA_035548535.1 Steroidobacteraceae bacterium | reverse complement strand
TCGTGAACGAGACACCGCTGCCGAGCGTCGCGGGTGAGTCGGTCGCTGCGGAATCGGCCTTCGCGCGCGAGTTCGCGGCGCGCGGTCCTCGAGATTCGAAGGGGCGCTCGCTACGCGACTTCGATCTGGTCACGCGGATGTTTCGCTACCCGTGCAGCTATCTCATCTATTCGGACGCATTCGACGCGTTGCCGGAGCCCTCGAAGAGCTACGTCTATCACCGCTTGCTGCAGATTCTGAGCGGCGCGGATGAGGACCCCGACTTCGATTCCCTATCGGCCCAGGACCGCGAGGCCATCCTGGAAATCCTGCGCGAGACCAAACCGGGTCTGCCGCAGGAGTGGTATTCACATCAGAAAGGACGACAGAAATGAGAACCCTCATGACCCTTGCTGGACTTGCGGTCGCGGCGCTCGGCAGCGCGGCCGCGCTCGCCGCAGACAACCTGAACGGACGCTGGGATGCGCAGCTCGTGCGCGACGACACGGTGATCCCATTCCGGCTGGATATTTCCGGATCGGGTCCGACGCTCAAAGGCACGCTCTACGACGGCTTCCGTCCCTACGAGAACACGACGAGTGCGACGTTTCAGGATGGCACGCTCGTCCTGAATCTCGAGCACTATCTCACCACTATCACCGCGACGCTGCAGGATGGCAAGCTCGTCGGCAACGTCGTCGCGCAGAATCGCGAGAATCGTGCGGACTATCGCTTCGTCGCCACGCGGCACGTGGACGTGCCGGTGTCTGCTGCGAACGTGCCGTCGATCGCCGGTTCATGGGAGATTCCGCTCGACACGCCGACATCGAAGGGCGAACACGCGTTTCGCTTCATCGTCGAGCAGAGAGGCGCGGAGGTCGCGGCGTCGATCCTGCGCGTGGATGGTGACACGGGCGCGTACAGCGGTGCGTACCGGGATGGCAAATGGGTGCTGAGCCACTACGACGGCTCGCGTCCGGGCGTCATCGAGGTCACGCCGACGAAGGACGGCACGCTCGAGATCGTGCAGCGAGTGGATCGCCCGCAGCCGGCGGCCGCGAGCGATCACGAGCAGCGCTACGGCGGCGAGTCCGTGCCGGACGGCCGTTATGCGCAGAAGCTGGTCGCGTATCGTCCTGACGTCGCGCGCGCGAAGGGGCTTCCCGAGCCGGCGAACTTTTTGACGCACACGACGGTGCGCGATCCGAAAGAAAAGTTCACGTTCAACTTCCCGGACGTCGAGGGCAAGCTCGTCTCGAATGAGGATCCACGCTTCAAGGGCAAGGTCATCGTCGCGGTCGTCACAGGAACGTGGTGCCCGAATTGCCATGACGAGGCGCAGTACCTCGTGCAGCTCGACAAGAAGTACCGCGACCAGGGCCTCGCGATCGTCGCGCTGGACTTCGAGGAGCCCGAGCAGCAGGGGTCGCTTGCGCGCGTGCACGCTTTCGTGAAGCAGTACGGCGTGAAGTATCCCTACCTGATTGCCGGCGCGCCGGCCGAGATGTGGGAGAAAGTGCCGCAGCTCGTGAATCTGAACACCTGGCCGGCGACGGTGTTCGTCGGCCGCGATGGCACGGTGCGCGCGGTACATTCCGGATTTGCGTCGCCGGCGAGCGGGCAGTTCAACGCGCAGTTGAAGAAGGAATTCACCGAGCGCATCGAGCAGTTGCTGGCCGAGCGGCCCTCACCCGACGGCGCGGCGCTGACGGATGCATCCCGGCCATCGGCGGATGAGGCGCTCGCGCGCAATCTGTAAATTCTGAGTGTCCTACCGGGCGGAGCGCCCGAGCTCGTCGTCGTGACCTGCCGCGACGCGAGCTCGGGCGTTCTTCTTCTCGCATGCGCCTCCGGGCTCGGCAAGCGCCTGGCATGCATGCGCGAACGCGATGGCGCCCTCAACATTGTGTATTTCTCGCGCGCGGCGCGATTGGTTACGGTGCAGCTCGGCGCCCCGATGCCCGGTCCTCAGCAGTGACCCCCTCATTGCCTAATGCCTCTCGGGCATCGGGGACGCCACCATCTCATTCAAGGGCTACGTCGATGATCCGAGTCATGTCGATGCGTCACGCACTGAGCGCGCTGCTCGCCGTTGCGCTGTTCGCGGGCGTTGGGAAGCTTGGGGCGACAGAGCCTGCAGCGAGCGACAGCGTCCCGGCCAATGCCGCGCAATCTGACACGGTGCAGTGGCGCGTGCAGGTATTGCCCGCCCATGCGCGACCGGGCGACACCGCGGAGCTGGTGTTCACCGCAGAGATCGCACCGGGTTGGATTCTGTATTCCTCCGATTTCAGCGCGGAGATCGGCCCGCGGCCGGCCCGCTTCACGCTCGATCCAACGCCGGGACTCGCGCCCATCGAGGGTGTTCGCGCAGTCCACTCGCTCCGTCGCAAGGACAAGACGCTGAAGACGGAGTACGCGTACTTCGAGCGGCATGCCGAGTTCCGTCAGAAAGTGAAGCTCACCGCACCCGTCACGACGATCACGGGGCGCATCAACGGGCAGACGTGCTTCGAACAAAGCGGCCTGTGTCAGCTGTTCCAAAAAACATTCACGGCGACTCTCGACTGAGCCCATCGTTCGCGCGCACCACACCAAACGGCGATGTGAGCCAGCGCCGCTCATAGAGATGTCAGGTTAATCGCGAGCGAGGCGTACGCAATGCGCCGCTCGCAATCGAACAAGGGCGGCGTGCTCTGCCCACCAACTCGAATCTACGGAGTCTGATCATGGACCTTCATCGTCTTTCCGCGATCGCGGCGGCTGCCGCGTCCGCGGCATTCAGCGCCAATGCGGTGGCCCTCGATGCGTCGTTGGACGTCGCCGACCCGGCCGCGGAGGCGCCGCAGGAGGTTATCGTCACCGGCACTCGCCAGCGCGGCATCGGAGCGACGGACAGCCCGGCGCCCGTGCAGGTGGTCGCGGGCGACGAGCTCGCGAGAACCTCGAGCACACCGGATCTGATCCAGACGATCGCTTCGCTCGTGCCGTCACTCGACACCACGAGGTTCGGCGGCGATCTGTCGAATCTCACGCTGCAAGCCGCCCTTCGCTCGCTGAGCCCGAACGACACGCTGATTCTCGTCAACGGCAAGCGCCGGCACACCACATCGAACATCGGTATCGCAGCGAGCGGCGCCTTTGCGGGCGGCGCGGGTGTGGACTTGAACTTCATTCCCGCCGGTGCGATCGAACATATCGAAGTGCTGACGGACGGCGCGGCTGCACAGTACGGCTCGGATGCCATCGCGGGCGTCATCAACATCATCCTCAAGAAGGGCTACGAGGGTGCCCGCTTTCAAGCGAGCTACGGCGCCTATCAGGACGGCGGCGGCGATACGAACGACTTGAGCGGGCACGTGGGGTTTCGGCCATACGACGGCGCGCACGTGACATTCACCGCGGAGTACCGCGATCACGCGCACACCGTGCGCAGCAACCCGCTGAGCTACGTGCTCGATCCCACCGCACCCGCGGGGACGTATCCCTCCGCGGGACTTCAGCCGATCGACGCCAATGTGCTGGGCGCGGAGGGTTGGCCAATCCTGAACCGCATTCATGGCGACGCGAGCTATCGGGTCAAGCTCGCAACGTTCGACTCGGGCTTCAAGATCGGCGACGGCGTCGAGTTGTACTCGTTCGGAACTCTCGGAGAGAAGGACGCTAGCGCGATACAGAACTACCGGTTGCCGCACATCGCCGCGTACACGAATCCGGCGACCAACGAGACGGTCTACCAATATCCCTATGGCTTCAGTCCGCTCATCGAGACGGATGAAAAGGACTATGGTCTCACGGTGGGCGTCAAGGTCGAGCTCGCCGGCTGGAATTGGGACCTCTCCAGCACGTATGGGCGCGACACCAACGACTTCTACACTCGGAACTCGAGTAACCCAGTTCTCTACAGCCGGACCGGATTTTCTCCGACGGATTTCCACGACGGGTCGTTCACGAGCAGCCAGTGGACCCACAATCTCGATCTCGAGCGCGATTTCGAGGTGGGTCTCGCGGGCCCACTGAGCGTGGCACTCGGTGCCGAGCATCGTCGTGACGAATACGTGATCGGCGAGGGCATCCCGGCTTCGTATCAGCTCGGAGGCGCCGCCGCGTTCCAGGGCTTCAGTCCGCTCGATGCGGGCAGCCACTCTCGCAACGACACTGCGGTTTACGTTGACGTTGCCGCGAAGGTGTTTGGTGGACTGCGGCTCGACGTCGCTGGCCGTCACGAGCACTTCAGCGACTTCGGCAACGAGACGGTCGGCAAGCTGACCGCACGCTACGACTTTTCGCCGGGGTTCGCCCTTCGCGGCACGGTGAGCAACGGTTTCCGCGCGCCCACCGTGGCGGAGGGCTACTACACGAAGTCGTCCACCTCGCCGACCTCTACCGGAGTGAATCTCGCACCAAATTCGCCGGCCGCAGCTCTCTTCGGTCTGGGTACTCTGCAGCCCGAGACCTCGACGAACTACAGCCTCGGCGTGATCGTGAATCCGCTGCCGCATTTCACTGGGACGCTCGATGCGTATCAAATCAAGCTGAACGATCGCATCGTGAACAGCGGCACGCTGTACTACCTCCTGAACGGCAAAGTGATCTCGCCGCTGGTGGGGGAGGCGATCGCGCTGAACGGCAATGAGCTAAACCCCACGTTGACCACCGTCTCGACCACCCTGTTCACGAACGGCGTCGATACCCGAACGCGCGGCGTCGATCTCGTTCTCGACTACCTCGTCGACTGGGATGCCTTCGATCGCGTGGAGTGGTCGTTCAAGGGCAACTACAACAAGACGAAGGTTCTCGGCGTGCGTGCGACGCCGGCGCCACTCGCGGCGCAGGGACTGACGATTCTCGATCCGACGGCCTTCTACGGGCTGAGCGACGGGCAACCGAACTACAACCTCCAGCTCGGCGTTCAGTGGGACCGCGGGCCGCTCTCGATCGGCCTGCGCGAGATCGTTCACGACTCGATCGTGACCGTGAGCGGCGACAATGGCGCGACGACTCCGGGCACCGTCACGTACTACGCCACGCGCTCGGGCGTGATTCCAATCACCAACATCGACATCGGCTACGACGTGTCGACCTCGTTGAAGCTGACCGTCGGTGCCGAGAACGTCTTCAACCGCTATCCCGGCAAAGTGAATCCGGGATTGGTCGCCGCGTATCAGACGGCCGGTCTGCCGTTCGCGGCCGGTCAATATGCGAATGCGCCCATCGGCTTCAACGGCGGCTACTACTACGTCAAAGGCGCGTATACGTTCTGACGGCGCGCGAGGCGCACCCAGCGCGTTGAACCGCTCTCGTCCCCGCCCAACGCGTACGTCCGGCACCGTCGCCGTTCGTGTGCGCTGAGCAACGAACAGTTCCGGCAGCGCACCCGCCTCATCGGGGCCGCGGGCATTGAAGTTGCGAAGCGCGTCTGACGGCGGACGCGCCACGGCGACCGGGCTCGAGATGCGGGTAGCGCCTGCCGCACCGGTACGGAAATGTTCGTTGTCAGCGGCTCGCGGACGCAGAGTGATGATCATCTCGCCGGCGAGGCACCTCGAGACACTCGATGCTCTGGAGCGTGCCTCGTGAGATCCGCCGCGTTGCTCTTCTTCAGCTTCGGCGCCGCGCAAGCGCTCGCGCAAGACTGTGTGTCTTTCGCGATGAAGAGCGCGTCGGCACGAGTCGAATACGACCAGGGCGCGAGCGGAAGAGGGCGGTCCACCGCCATTGTGTTCGAGCCCGCGGACACCGGCGCCCTGCGTGCACGGGATGAGGCGACGGGCCGCGTGCTGTGGACCTTCTTTCCGCCCGAGCTCGGGCAGGCGCGCGGCTCCGGAGATCTCATGACGAGTATCGCCGTGCTGCGCTTCGACGCGAATGGCAATGGTGTGATCGACATCGCGAGCGGCGATCGCGTGTGGCTGTACTTCGGCCTGAAGCGCGGCGGGCCGTGGTACTACGCGCTGGACGTGACGGGGCGTGCCCCGCGCGTGCTCTGGAAAACCGGCAGCTCGCAGTTAGGTGGATTGGGCGAGGCGTGGTCCACGCCGACCCTCGCGCGCGT
>DASZSS010000149.1:0-5689 GCA_035548535.1 Steroidobacteraceae bacterium | reverse complement strand
ACATCGCCCGGCCCGTCTCTTCGATGGGCAGATACACGCGCGGATGCGAGTTCCACAGCGTCATGTTCGGCATGGGACACGAGAGCGGGAGATCGTCCCGCGTTACCTCGTACTCGCACTTGACATTGGCCTCGACGAGCGCCTGCCGACGTGCAGACCCCGCGGGTTGCGCGCTTTGCGAGCTATCGGCGCTCGCGGACTTGCGTGCCTGCCCGACTTCACCACCGAGAGACGCACGGCCTGCGTGAAGGCCGCGTTGCTTGATGTGTTGAAAGAGACGAAACATGGCCGACTCCGACTCACTCCGACTTACCCACGCGCACGGGGATGAAGATCTGCGCGTCATTGCGCAAGATGAGGAGCGCGGCAACTCCGCCGTCGGGTATCTTCGCGACCTCCTCGCGCAGATCCTCGGCGTTGCGAACGCGGCGCGAGTTGATCGCGAGCACGATATCGCCCCGCTGCACGCCGGCCACCGCCGCCGCCCCGGTGGCACTCACGACTCGGACGCCGGCGTCGGTGCCCGCTGCCTCCTGCTCGTCCTGCGTGAGAGGCCGGACGGCAAGACCGAGTCGCCCATGCTCTGCGTTGCTGCCCGCGCGCCTGCTGGATCCGTTCTGCTCCTTCAGCTCCGCAATGCGCACAGTGAGCGTCTGCTCCTTGCCATTCCGCCATACGGTAAGCGTGGACTCCTCACCCGGCTTGCGCCCGGCGATGTAGTTGGAGAGATCACTCGTCCGATCGATCAGCCGATCGTCGACCTTCAGAATGACGTCACCGGGTTTCACGCCCGCACGCTGTGCCGGAGCGCCCTTCTCGACGGAGCTCACGAGCGCGCCGCGAGGCCGATCGAGGCCGAAGGACTGGGCGAGCGCGGCATCCACGTTCTGCACGGTGACGCCGATCCGACCCCGCACGACATGCCCTGTCTTGATGAGCTGATCGCGTACGTTGATCGCGACGTCGATCGGGATGGCGAACGAGATTCCCATGTAGCCGCCCGTGCGGCTGAAGATCATCGAGTTGATGCCGACGACTTCACCGCGCAAGTTGAAGAGCGGCCCACCGGAGTTGCCGGGATTCACCGCGACGTCCGTCTGGATGAAGGGCACATCGCTCTCGCCGACCCCGGCGCGCGAGGTCGCACTCACGATGCCCGCGGTGACGGAGTTTTCGAGGCCGAATGGGGAACCGATCGCGAGCACCCACTCTCCCGGGCGCAGCTTCGTGTGATCGCCGATGCGTACGACGGGAAGGTTCTTCGCATCGATCTTGAGGACGGCGACGTCCGTGCGCCGATCGGTGCCGATCACCTTCGCGGTGAACTCGCGCCGGTCGGTGAGGCGGACGCGCACTTCGTCGGCGTTGTCCACGACGTGCGCGTTGGTGAGGATGTCGCCATCCGGGCTCACGATGAACCCCGAGCCGGAGCCGCGCAGAATCGGCGCTCGGTCATCGGGCTGCGGTATCGGCACCGGGATGCCGAAGCGGCGGAAGAACTCGAAGAACGGATCGTCCTCCGGACCGAACGAATTCCTGGCGGTGCGCGGATGGCTGGTGACCTCGACGTTCACGACGGCTTTGCCGTAGCGCTCGACGAGGCTTGCGAAGTCCGGCAGCGTCACCGTCGGAGCGGCGGGGGCCGGCTGCGTAATAGGCGGCGCAGCGGCACTCGATTCGGCCGCCCTCGCGGGCGTCGCCCCGTGCAAGGTGCCCGGTGAGCAGCCCGTCAGGTCGCTCAGGATCAGGCTTAGCACTGCGCCGGACAGCGCGACAGTAAACCATCCGTCCTTCCGGCCTCGGGTGTTGGCCGACACCGATCTGTTTTCCACGATGCTCCCCGCCATTTCCGACTGACGGCGAAGCGAAATAGGTCTATCTCGTCGTATTTCAACCGCCAAGGTTCCATAGCGCGGACGCGGGCGACGCGGCGAGCCGGGCGAGCCGTTTCACAGCGCTCAGCGGCGATTGCGGAGGACGGGCTTGGCTCGTCGGTCACTCCCGGTGAATGCCCCGTGAGCGCGACTCGTCGGTCCGCTCCCGGTGAATGCCCCGTGGGCGCGACTCGTCGGTTCGCTTCCGGTGAATGCCTCCGTGAGCGCGGCTCGTCGGTTCGCTTCCGGTGAATGCGCGCCTGGACGCGCCTCGTCGTTCGCCCAGCGAACGGCCCTCCGTGCCGCGACTCGTCGGCGCGTCTGCCTTTTCGTTCGGATGTCACTTCCGCCGTCCCACGGCGTACTCCCGGCATGGAAGCCACCGTTACCGCACTGACCCCCGAGGCCGTCACTCCGCAGAAGATTCTCGAGACCGGCTTCGCGTTCTGGCCGTCGAAGGTCTTGCTCACGGCAGTGGAGCTCGACGTGTTCACGACGCTCGGCCCGCGCTCGATGAACGCCGCGGAGTTGCAGCGCGCCCTCGATCTGCACCCGCGCGGCGTCTTCGATTTCTTCGACACGCTGGTGGCGCTCGGCTTTCTCGACCGCGATGGCGACGGCCCGCTCGCGAAGTACCGCAACACGCCGGCGACCGCGCGGTACCTCGATCGCAGTCAACCCGGCTACGTCGGCGGCATGCTCGAGATGATGAACGCGCGGCTGTTCGGGTTCTGGAACGATCTCGGCACCGCCTTGAAGACGGGCCAGCCGCAGAACGAGCTCAAGCACCGTCGCGCGTCGATGTTCGAGACGCTGTATTCGGATCCCGCGCGTTTGGAGCAGCTCATGTCGGCGATGCGCGGCCTCTCGGCGCTGAACTTTCAAGCGCTCGCGGAAAAGATGGACTTCACGAAGTACCGCACGCTGTGCGATGTGGGCGGCGCGACCGGGTTGCTCTGCTCCCTGGTCGCGAGGCGCCATCCGCATCTGAAGTGTCTGTCGTTCGATCTACCCGAAGTGGAACCGATTGCGCGCCGCTGGATCGAGAAGGACGGCACGTCAGATCGCGTGACCGCGGTGTCCGGCGACTTCCTGAAAGACCCGCTCCCGCGCGCGGACGTGATCACGATGGGCATGATCCTGCACGACTGGAATCTCGACACCAAGAAGCACCTCGTGCGCCTGGCGTACGACGCGCTTCCGCCGGGCGGCGCGTTCATCGCCGTGGAAAACATCATCGACGACGCGCGCCGCGAAAACGCGTTCGGGTTGATGATGTCGCTCAACATGCTCATCGAGTTCGGCGACGCGTTCGACTTCACCGGCGCCGACTTCTGGAGCTGGTGCCGCGAGGCGGGATTCGAACGCTACGAAATCCTGCACCTCGCAGGGCCCTGCAGCGCGGCCGTCGCGTACAACTAGCCGGCTAATCCGCCTTACGATCGAGCGAGGACGCTGCGGTGCGGGAGGATCTGCGAATCGGCGCCACTGTTTTCGATTCAGTGCCACTGTTTCGCGGTTCGGTGCTGCTGCTTTTGAAAACAGCGGCACTGTTTTCAATTCCTGCGCCACCTGTTTTGAATCTAGTGCCTCCTGTTCGCGTTTCAGTGGCCATGATTTCGGTTTCAGTGCCTCCGATTCCAAATCCAGTGCCACCCTTTCGCATTCCAGTGCCAGGCCGTCAGTCGTCACGCGAGACCGCACTTGCGGATGCGGACGTGAACACCCTGTTCCAGTCTCGCTTCATGCTCACGACGCTCCAACCCTGAGCGTGCGCGACTTCCAGCGCCTTCTCGGCGCCGGCGCTGTAATCGAATTCCCGCTGGGGATCATCGTGCAGCACCAACATGCGAAAGGCAGTGCGCTTGCCACCTGCGAACTGCAGCATCTGTAGATCGCCATTTGAGTTGCCGCACGCAAAGATCGGCCGCCGCCCCGTTCGGCTCCAGATGCGCACGGGCTTTGCGGGACCGTCATCGAACACGTCTGGCTTTGCGAGATAGGCGACGCTTCCGCAGGAATCGTCCGTGATGTATCGCAGGGCGTTACTACTTCCCACGACGCGCTCAGCGGGTATGCCGTACATCTCCTCGGTCACCACGCGCATGAAGTCGCGATCGCCTCCCGAGGCGATGTAGGTCGTAAACCCATTTGCCTCCAGATATCGGAGGAGCTCGATCATGGGCGCGTAGCCGCATTGAACGATGCCGCGCTTGAGGGTGGGATGCGCCATCTGGTGCAGAAACCGCGAAGCGGAGGCCTGGTAGTCCTCGACGTCCATGCCTTCGAAGGCGCGCAGGATGGCACCGATCAGGAGGTGCACGTCCGATTCGTCACCGTGGTAATGCTTGGTGATGGCACCGGCGAGCCATCCGTAGTCCTGCTCCGTTGCAGCCTTCCACGGCTGCTTCTGCCGAAGTGACGGGTCATCGTCCGCCATGGCGACGAACCGCTCGAGTATGAAACCGAGTTCCACGGGCATCGGCTTCTCGGGCCAAAGCGTGCCGTCGTTGTCGAAGACGGCGATGCGATCCTCGCGTGCAACGAAATCGGCGCTGTCACTCCGCGTGACTCGCTCGACGAAATCCTCGATCGCCCCGCGCGTGCGCGTGGCATTCCACAGACTGAGAGATGCCATACCACCGCCTCATTCGCGCCTGCCGAGTCCGGCAAATGCTTCGCCTCCCGCAGTTACGCATCAATCGGACGTTTGTCGTATTCCCCATACGCCAACGAAAACAGTCGACTTCAGGCGAGCGCTGCCGGACTCACAGTGCGCGAGTGTGCGCGTCGTGATTCAGTCTTTTGCCGCCCGTGACTCCCGCGCGCGCTGTAGGTCGCGTTTTTCTGAGACGTCTCGTTCCAGGAAGTAGTCGAGGAAGGTGCGGATGACGGCGATTGCGCCAAGTCGTCCGACAGCCTCCCAGCTCGTACTGATCGAGCTCTCGATGATGTCGGCCGCGAGCTGAAACGTCAGCGCGGCGACGAGCCAGCGTGCATACCGGAGCCAGATGTCCCGTCTCTGCTGTCCCGACGGAGAGGCGAACATGACGGGCACGACCCTGATCAACGCCTCGATCGTCCCGATGATCACCATCACGAGCGCAATGCCGTCGATGACCACGATCGCGGGCTCGGTGATGCGGATGAGCCATTCGTTCATCGACTCAGTCCTCGGGCAGCACGTAGGCGGCTGCGCGCTTCAAGACCGCAGAAGACTAATGGCTGGACTCTTTTTCGATATCGGGCAGTCTCCACGTCTTGTCGAACCATGGCTGCAGCGGCCCGTACAGTCGGAAGATCGTGAACCAGCTCTTTCCGGGCACCGTCTGCACCCAGTTCCTGTCCCGACCTGGCCGGGCCACGTCGAGCAGTTCGACCTTGCGATCTTCCGGCACGACGGCGAGAGCTCGCATCGATTCGATTTCCCTCGAGTCGAATCGACAGACACGGCGTCGATTCCGATGCGGTAGCGGGCATCGAGCATTCTACGATTGCGTGCTCGCCTCACGCGACCGGAAGCCTGATCAACGCTGCGCGATAGCGTCGCGCGGTCGCGTCGAATCGAGCCGATTTGATTCTGCGCAATTGCGCGTACACCAACCCGAACGCCGCCCTGGCCGTTGGCGGTGCGTGCATGAGATCAGGCTCGCGCATGAGATCGATGATCGCGCTGCGTACACTGGCTTGCGAGCCATAGATCACGGCGGCCTATCGACGATGGCCGATCACTCACCAGCAGCGATGACCCGCGAGCACACGCGCCTCGCGGAAGCACGGCGTGGCTCGGTGCCCTGTAAGAAGTGGGGCCCCTA
>DASZSS010000148.1:0-5667 GCA_035548535.1 Steroidobacteraceae bacterium | reverse complement strand
GACGGCACTCACAAGGTGTCGCTCGATCAGGTCATCGCGACGATGCGGCAGACGGGCGCCGACATGTCCGCCATCTACAAGGAAACCTCGCAGGGCGGGCTCGCGGTCAACGTGCCGGAGTGCTGAGCCTCACGTGAAGAGCCCGAAGAGCTTCGCCGGCGGCTGAAAACGCACGGCGCGCGCGGCCGGCGGATGGAGGTTCGCCCAGCTCCGCGCCGTGAACGTGAGCGTGCAGGCCGCGCCCGTCGTCAGGTCCGTCGTCACCATGCCGGGGGCGAGGTGCTTCGCGAGATCCGAGATGCCGGGGTTGTGGCCGACGATGGCGAGGTGCTGCACCTTCGGGCCGGTCTCGCGAACGAGCGTCAGGATGTCTTCGACCGTCGCAAGATAGAGGCTCTCCTGCGCCTTGATCCTGCGCGGGGCGAGGGTGAGCTTCCCCGCGAGGATCTCCGCGGTCTGCTGTGCGCGACGCGCGGGGCTCGTCAGCAGCAGGTCCGGCACTAGTTCCTGGTCAAGAAGCTGCCGCCCGATGGCTTCGGCTTCCGACATGCCGCGCTTGTTGAGCGGCCGGTCGAAATCGGGAATCGTCGGATTCTTCCAGTCGGCGTTTGCGTGGCGTATGAGGGTCAGGCGCTTCATCGAAGCGCCCGCAGGTTACGGCACTTGCACGAGAATGCGCCCGTCCTGCTCGCGGACGGCGAACGTCTGGATCGGCTCGTAAGCGGGCGGAGTGAGCGCATCGCCGGTACGCAAATCGAAACGGGCCCCGTGCCGGGGGCAGATGATCTCGCACTTCTCGATCTCCGCGCCAGAGAGGCTTTCGCCGTCGTGAGAGCAGCGGTCCTCGACCGCGAAGAGCTCGTTGCCGCACCGGGCGACCACGACGGGATAGCCGTCCACTTCGCCGCTCAAGGTGGACGTTTCAGTGACGGCCGCCGCGGGGCCGATATCGATCCATTCGCCGGACACGGAAGCGCTCAGAACATGCCCGTCTGCAGGCGGGCGGCTTCGGACATCATCGAGCGGTCCCAGGGCGGGTCGAACACCAGCTCGACATCGGCTGCGCGCACCGTGGGGATGCGCTCCACCTTTTCCTTCACGTCCTGGACGAGGATCTCGCCCATGCCGCAGCCGGGCGCAGTGAGGGTCATCTTGATGGCGACGTTGCGCGAGCCGTCTTCGTTGGCCGTGACCTCGCATTCGTACACGAGCCCCAGGTCCACGATGTTGATCGGAATCTCGGGGTCGTAGCAGGTGCGCATCTGGTCCCACGCGAGCTTGCGCACGTCCTCCTCGGTCGCGTTGGGCGGCAGCTCGGGCGGTCTCACCGCTTCCTTGCCAATGGCGTCGGCATCCTCGCCGGAAATGCGGAACAGATTCCCTTCCAGGTACACCGTGAAGCTGCCACCGAGCGCCTGCGTGATGTAGCCGGCTTGCCCGGGGCGCAGCGTGACTTCCGCGCCCGCCGGCACGACGACCGCGCGCACCTCGCGGTTCACGACGAAGGGTTCGTTCTCGTAAGACCTCACGATCACTCCGTCGTCACGGTGGCGGTGGCGTCGCCCTTCTCGAGGGCCGCGTTCAAGGTGTGCCAGCAGAGGCTCGCGCACTTCACTCGCGCTGGGAATTCGCGCACGCCGGAGAGTGCCGCGAGCTTGCCCAGCTCCGGAGCGGGCGCGGCATTCTGGTCCGTGAGCAGCGCGTGGACGCGGGCGAAGAGCGCGCTGATGGCGGCGCGGTCCTTGCCTTTGACGGCTTCCGTCATGAGCGAGGCGGAGGCGGTGGAGATGGCGCATCCCTTGCCCTCGAAGCGCACGTCCTCCACCGTGTCGCCATTCAGCCGGAGCGAGATCGTGAGCCGGTCGCCGCACAGCGGGTTGTGGCCGTCCGCATGCGCGTCCGGCTGCTCGAGCACGCCGAAGTTACGCGGCCTGCGGTTGTGATCGAGGATCACGTCACGGTACAGATCTTTCAATTCCATCTCAGCCGAACACCTCGCGTACTTTGCGGAGCGCGCCCACCAGCTTGCCGATCTCCTCCTCGGTGTTGTAGCAGGCGAAGGAGGCGCGCGCCGTTGCAGGAATATCGAAGAACGTCATCACGGGCATCGCGCAGTGATGACCGGTGCGGACGGCGACGCCTTCCGCATCGAGAATCGTGCCGATGTCGTGCGGATGCACGCCTGCCATCGTGAAGGAGATCACCGCGGCCTTGTGGGGCGCGGTGCCCACCAGCGTGATCCCTGGAATGCGCGACAGCTCCGCCGTCGCGAGCTGCAGCAGGTGCTGCTCGTGCGCGGCGATGGCGTCGAGCCCGAGCTCTTCGACATAGTCCATCGCGGCCGCAAGGCCGACGGCGCCGGAGATATTCGGAGTGCCGGCCTCGAACTTCCACGGCAGGTCGTTGAAGGTCGTCTGCTCGAAGCTCACGGACTTGATCATGTCGCCGCCGCCTTGCCACGGCGGCATCGTATCGAGCAGGGCTTCCTTGCCGTAGAGGATGCCGATTCCGGTCGGGCCATACAGCTTGTGACCGGAGAACGCGTAGAAATCCGCATCGAGCGCGCGGACATCCACCGATGCGTGCGGCACGGCCTGCGCACCATCCACCAGCACGACTGCGCGCTGCGCGTGCGCGGCCTCGACCATGCGCTTCACCGGGAGAATCGTGCCGAGTGCGTTGGAGACGTGCGCGACCGCCACGATCTTCGTGCGTGGGCTGAGGCGCTCGGCGAACCCCTCGAACGACACGTCACCCCGCTTGTCGATGGGCGCCACTTTCAGGGACGCACCCGTCTGCTCGCACACGAGCTGCCACGGAACGATGTTGGCGTGATGCTCGAGCCCGGTGATGAGGATTTCGTCGCCCTTGCCGAGCCGCGGCCGCGCGTACGACTGCGCGACGAGATTGATTCCTTCGGTCGTGCCGCGCGTGAAGAGCACTTCGCGCGTCGAGCCGGCGTTGATGAAGCGGCGCACGCGGTCGCGGGCGCCCTCGAACGCCTCGGTGGCTTCCTGGCTCAACGCGTGAACGCCGCGATGCACGTTGGCGTGCGAGGTCTTCTCGTAGCGGTCGACCGCGTCGATCACCTGAATGGGGCGCTGCGCGGACGCGGCACTATCCAGGTAGACGAGCGGCTTGCCGTGCACCGAGCGCGACAGGATCGGGAAATCGCGGCGCACGCGCTGCACGTCGTACGCTCGTGCGCGGGGCTCATGCATGACGGTAGCGGCCATCAGATCAATTCCTTCAATGCGGCAGTCTCCTGCATCTGACCGGCGAGACTCGCCTCGATCTGCTTGCGCAGCTCGGGGATCGCGATGCGCGCGACCACGTCTTCGAGGAACGCCCACTTCAGGAGCTGCTGCGCGGTGTCGCGATCGATCCCGCGCGAGAGCAGATAGAACAGCATGGTCTCGTCGAGCTTGCCGGCGGTGGCGCCGTGGTTGCAGCGAACGTCGTCCGTGTAGATCTCGAGCTGCGGCCGGACATCGACCTCGGCTTGCGCACCGAAGAGCAGCCCGCGCAGCGATTGCCGCGAATCGGTGCCCTGCGCACGCTCGCGCACGACGACTTTGCTGTTGAAGGCAACCCGCGAACGGGAGCCGGCGATGCCGCGCACGGTCTGCTCGGACTTCGTGTGCGGGGCCATGTGCTCCACGAGCGCGAAACCGTCTTGCACTTGCTGCCGATCCGCGAGGGAGACGACGTGCAAAGCCAGCTCGGCGCGCGCGCCGACCAGCTTGATGTCGAGCGTCGAGCGGGCCGAGAGCGCGCCCAGATTGACCGCGTGCACTTCGTAGCGCGCATCCTGCTCGACCCTCGCGGCCAGCGTGTCGAACCACGTGGCGCGTACGCCGGCCTGCTGCACGCGATAGTGGTGAACCTGTGCGCCGCGCGCGATGTTCACGCGCACGGCGCCGTTCACGAAGTTCGCGTCGTTGCGGATGCTGACGTGGCGTTCGATCAGACCGAGTCGCGCGTTCGCCGCGACATTCAGCTCGAGCCGCGGATAGGACGCGGCCATTTCCGCTGGCTCCGTCGCGAGGAAGACGATCTCGATGCACGCCGGGCAATCGACGTTCTCCGCGACCTCGATCATCGCGGCGTCCGTTGCGAATGCCTCGTTCAGCAGCGCGAATCGCGCATCCAGGGATTCGGTGGCGGTCACCGCCGTACTTGCGTCGTGTTCGGTGCGGCGCGATCGAACCGAAACGCCCGGCACCTGTGCGGCGCGCGACAGCTCCGGCGCAAACACACCGTCGACAAACGTGTACCGCGAATATCCTTCGATGAGCGCCGGCAGCTCGCTTACCGTGATGTCACGGCGCTCGCCCGGTGCGGACGGCGCGAGACGCACCTTCTCCAACGCGCGTAGATTCGCGTACTTCCAGTTCTCGTCACGGGTCGTCGGCAACCCGCGCGCAGTGAGCATCTCGAGCGCCTGCCGTCGGCGCTCCGCACTGACCACGGCCGGGGAGAGCGCAGCGGCGGCCACCGCATGCTCCTGCGCAATGCGTTCGCTCAGCACCGCGCTCATGCCGCCTCGCTCGTCACCCAATCGTAGCCGCGCTTCTCGAGCTCGAGGGCCAGCGACTTGTCGCCGCTGCGCGCGATGCGCCCACGCACGAGAACATGCACGCGGTCCGGCACGATGTAATCCAGCAGCCGCTGATAGTGCGTGACGAGCATCACCGCGCGATCCGGTCCGCGCAGGCTGTTCACGCCGCCTGCGACGACCTTCAGCGCGTCGATGTCCAGCCCCGAATCGGTCTCGTCGAGAATCGCGAGCTTCGGTTCGAGCACCAGCATCTGCAGAATCTCGTTGCGCTTCTTTTCGCCGCCCGAGAAGCCCTCGTTCACACCGCGCGAGAGGAAGCTCTCGTCCATCTTCATGAGCTGCATCTTCTCGCGCACCAGCCCGAGAAAGTCGAAGGCGTCCACTTCGGGGAGCCCACGGTGCTTGCGCGCCGCGTTCACGGCGGCTTTGAGCAGGTACACGTTGTTCACCCCCGGGATCTCCACCGGGTACTGAAAGCCGAGGAACACGCCTTCGCGCGCGCGCTCTTCGGGCTCGAGCGCGAGCAGATCTTTGCCCTCGTAGGTCACCGAGCCCTGAGTGATCGTGTAGCCCGGACGCCCCGCCAACACGTGCGCGAGCGTGCTCTTGCCCGAGCCGTTCGGGCCCATGATGGCGTGCACTTCGCCCGCGGCGACCGCGAGCGTGAGGCCGTTCAGCACCTTCTTGTCTCCCACGCTCACGTGCAAGTTGTCGATCTTCAACATCATTCGCTCCAGGATCAGCCGACGGCCCCTTCGAGGCTCACGGCGAGCAGGTTCTGCGCTTCGACCGCGAACTCCATGGGCAACTCTTTGAACACGGACTTGCAGAACCCGCTGACGATCATGTTGACCGCGTCTTCTTCGCTGATGCCGCGCTGCAGGCAGTAGAAGAGCTGCTCGTCGCTGATCTTCGAGGTGCTCGCCTCGTGCTCGACGGTGGCGGTCGGGTTTTTCACCTCGACATACGGGAAGGTGTGCGCGCCGCACTTGCCGCCCATCAGCAACGAGTCGCACTGGGTGAAATTGCGCGCGCCGTGCGCGCTCGGCAGCATCCGCACGAGGCCGCGATAAGTGTTCTGCCCGTGCCCGGCGGAGATGCCCTTC
>DASZSS010000147.1:0-6690 GCA_035548535.1 Steroidobacteraceae bacterium | reverse complement strand
CGATGCCGAGGTTCTGCAGGAACGACGAGTCGACGACCGTCGTCGGATTCGCCGTGTCGAAGTCGGTGGTGCGCTTGATGCGCGAGCCCGTCACCGTGATCTCTTCGACCTGCAATGCCTCGGGCGCGCCGCTCGAAGCTTCTTGAGCATGAGCCAGGTTTCCGACTCCTGCTCCCACCAGGGCGATAGCCCACGCCGCGCGCGAGCCGAACCTCCTGGACCTTGCGGCACTCAGGATGTCAGCCACGGCTGCGCCGACCTGAGTGGCCCTGAACTTAGATTCGCTTCGATTCACCGGTTAACCCCCCAATCAGGAAACAAGCTCAACACCTGGCGGTCACACTCCGGGCCGAAGGGAGTGGCTGATTCCATTCACACCGCCGAACACACACCTACACACAGCCCACCGCGCGCCCACACAGCGCGGCGGTCACACCAAAAACTCGGTCGCTCGGGCTCACTCTTGGAGATCACGCTCGTGAAGGAAGTCGTCCTGGCCGTCCGGGCCTACGTGTCGCTGCAAGCGCTCCGCGATGCGGGGCCGGTCCTTTTCTCCCGAGCCTTTCAAGATGGGCCGCGATGAGGCCACGCTCGGTTACTCCCTAACAAGCCGATTTCCCTTAAAGCTCTCTTTCCCTTTCCGCAACAGTCCAGCAGTCGAGATGCGGCGGGAGTGTACACGTTGGTTTCCAAACAACCAGATGTCGCCAAAGTGATGCACGTCACAGAGTCGCCGCGTCCCAACGCGAGGTGGAACGGTCGTTCACAGCGCGGATGACCTGCACCAGAATGGTGTGAGAAGGTCGGCCCTGCAGCGACTCCTCAAGGGTTGATTTCAGGGAAGTTTCTGATCATCAAAGCGAGCCAAACGTCGCGCCATCGAGCCCCCGAAAGTCTCGCCTGTCGGATCCTGAATGAGCTGCGCGTCACCCTCGGCCACTGCCCGCGGGAGGTGCATCGTGGTGTCGCTTGCTACCAACAATCGTTGCTATGGATAGGTGCGATGTCGCTTTTATTGCAATTTAACGACGCCTTCGTGGCGGGCCAAAACAGATCGGGCGCGCGGCTCACGCCAGCGCGCCCGATGTGGCGTCGACCTGAAGATGGGATTAGAGCTGTGCCTTCGTCGGGGAAGCCGCCGCCAGCTCCCGGATCAGCGCCGCGGTCTGCTCGTGGACCTCGATGCGAGTGCCGCCTCGCCCGTGCCCGCCAGCCTTACCCAGAGCCGAATCCAGCGGCGTATGGCCCTTGTCGTCCTTGGCGTTGAGGTCGGCATTGTGGGCCACCAGCGCCTTGATGACGTCGTTCCAGCCCCATAGCGCCGCCCCGTGCAGCGCGGTCTGGCCGCTGGCGCACGTCGAGCTGTTCGGGGGACAGGTGCGCGTCTCTCTCGCGTTCACGTCGGCGCCGGCCGCCACGAGCAGATTGATCGATTCGACCGCCTCCTCCTGCGTCTTGAAGCGGCCGCGCGTGTCAATCTCGTTCGAGCTCAGACCCGCCGCCGCCATGAGCGGCGTCGTGCCGTAGATGTTCGGCAGGTTCGGATTCGCGCCATGCGCGAGGAGCAGCTTGATCGCCGGGACATCGCCGGCCTTGGCGGCGCGTAGCAGCGGCGTTGCGCCCATCGTCAGCATCAGGTCGGCGCCGCGATCCGGGCCCAGCGCGCGATACGGCGGAAACAGCTTCAGTTGCGCGTTCGGGTTCGCGCCGGCCTCGAGCAGCAGCTCGATCATCTTCAGGCTCGTCGTCTGATCGAGCGAGATGCGATCGGGCCGGCCGCCATGCGGCACGGTGTTGAGATCGACGGCGAGATAGAGCGGCGTGCGCCCCCACCAGTCCCACTTGTTCGGATTGGCGCCGTGCTTCAGGAGATACGCGCCGACATCGAAGTGGAAGTTGTTGACGGCGATGATGAGAGGCGTGACGCCTTCGGGATCCGCCATGTCGATGTCGGCTTTGCCCTCCACCAGCGCCTGCACGCAACCGAGACAGCCTTGACGCGCGGCGTAAAGCAGCGGGGTGAGGCCGCCCGCCGGACGCGCCTGCGCGCGCGGCTCGGCCGTGACCTGACGCTGCCAGTTGTTCACGAGCGAGCGCGCGTTCACGTTCGCGCCGTGCTTTACGAGCAGCTTCACCATCTCCGGCTGCTCCTGCGCGGCGGCCCACATGAGCGCCGTCTGGCCGTGCCACTTCTCGACGGCGTTGGCGTTCGCGCCCTTCTTCAGAAGCAGCTTCGCGGCTTCGAGATTGCTCGTGCGTGCGAGCACCATGAGCGCCGTCTGTCCGTCCGCATTCGGCGATTCGGGATCGGCGCCTGCCTTCAGCAGCGCATCGATGACTGCGACGTTCCCCGTGATCGCGGCTTCGGACAGTGGCGATGAGCCGAACTCGTTCGTCACATTGACCTTCGCGCCGGCCGCGAGCAGCGCTTGCACGAGCGCCGTGTCGTTGCGGTACACGGCCCAGTGCAGCGCGGTCGTTCCGTCCGCCTCCGCCGCATTCACATCGGCGCCGTGCTTGACGAGGTCCAGCGCGGCCGCGCTGTCGCCCGTCTTCGCCGCCTCGAGCAGCGAAACGGCGGGATGGGCAGCGGCAGTCGCCTGCCCCGTGACGGCCGGCGTGCCCGCGGCCTGCGCCATCAGCGCGGGGGCGGCGAACACCTGTCCGAGCAAGGCGGAAGCCAGCGCGACCGCGAGGCTCGTCGTGCGCATGCTCAGACCTCCGCGAGCTTGCCGTTGCTGTCGCCGATCTTCTCGATCGGCACGCCGGCGCGATCGAGCAGCGTCAGCAACACGTTCGCGAGCGGCGTGTGATCGGGGTAACGCAGGTGCTGGCCGCCCTTCAACTTGCCGCAACCGCCACCCACGATGGCAGTGGGCAACGGGAACTGGTTGTGACGATCGCTGTTGCTCATGTTCGAGCCGTACAGAATGATCGCGTGATCGAGCAGCGAGCCATCGCCATCCGGCGTGTTCGCCAGCTTGGTGAGCCACTTCGCGAACACCTTCGTGTGATACGTCTGGATGCGAACCAGCTTTTCCTTCTTCACCGGATCGTTCGCATGGTGGGACACGGCATGGAACGCGTCCGGCACACCGACAATGTTGTACGTGCGACCGCTCACCTCTGCGGCCAGCATGTAGTTCACGATGCGCGTGAGGTTGCCCTGCCACGCGAGCGCGGCCATGTCGAACATCAGGTTCAGATGCTGATCGAACGATTCGGGAATGCCCACCGGCACCTGCGGTAGCTTCAGCTTCGAGAGATCCTGCGCCTGCGTCTTCTGTACCCGGCGCTCGAGCTCGCGCACGGTCTCGAGATAGTCCGAGAGCACGGCCTGGTCGCGCGCACCGAGCTTGCGCTGCAGGTCCGCCGCATCTTCCCGAACCATGTCGAGAATGCTGCCGTACTGCTGGACGAGCGCGGAGCGCTCCTCGGGCGAATCGCCGCGACCGAACAGGCGCTCGAACAGCTTCTTCGGGTTGTACTCCATGGGCAGCGGCGTGGATGCCGTGCGGAAGGAGATCGTCCCCGAGTAGTTGCAGCCGTAATCGCGGTCGCACGCGCCACCGCCACCCTGCGCCTCGGTGGCGATTTCGAGGGACGGCAGCGGCGTGTCCTGGCCGATGTGCTGAGCGGCGATCTGGTCCGCCGTCGGCGCCATGTTCGGCTCCTGGCCCTGCTTGGGATGCACGCACGAGAGCCACGTGGCCGGCACGATGGCGTGCACCGCCTGACTCTCGCCGGGCCGATTGCCGAGACCGCTGACGACGGTCAGCTTGTCCTTGAAGTCTTTGAGCGGCGTCAGGATCGGGGAGAGCTCGAAATCCTTGCCCTCTTTCTCCGGCGTCCATTTCTCCATGATCGCGCCGTGCGGGAAGTAGATGAAGGCCAGCTTCGGCAGCGGTCTCGCCGCCGTGGCGGCGAGCGCGGTGCTCGCTGGGATCATCGCGTCGAGCAGGGGCAACGCGATCATCGCACCCGCGCCGCGCAGGAACGTCCGGCGGGGAAGGTGTTTCTTGGTGATGAACATCGGCTTTCCTCGATTCACTTCATTCAGTGCGCGGCGTCCGCCGTCTTCGTATCGACAGCGGGGAGCGGCACTCTCTGCATCTGGAACGGCGCGCTCTTGACGATCCCGAGCACGATGGACGAGAAGCGGTAGCCGTGCTGCGCGGAGTCGCGCACGATGGCGCGCACCGTCGGCATATCCGTGTACTCGAGCCCGCGACCGAGCGCGTAGGTCATGAGCTTCTCGGTCAGCGTCTGCACGAACTGATCGGGCCGGCGCAGCACATAGGCGCGCAGCGCATCCGGCCCGGAGATCGCCTCCCCGTGCAGCTTGTCGGTGCTGTCGATGACCGTGCCCGTCTCGCGATCCTTCTCGTGCCACGCGCCGAGCGCGTCGAAGTTCTCGAGCGAGAAGCCGAGCGGATCGATGATGCCGTGGCAGGAGTTGCAGGTCGGGGTCGAGCGGTGGGCCTCCATGCGCTCCCGCACGGTCTGCGCTTTCTTGCCGTCCATGTTTTCCTTCAGCGCTTCGACGCCGGGCGGCGGCGCATGCGGCGGCGTGCCGAGCACGGTCTCGAGCACCCAAGCGCCGCGCCGCACGGGCGACGTGCGATTCGCGTACGACATGCCCATGAGGAAGCTGCCCTTGCCGAGCAGACCGAAGCGATGCGAATCCGTCAGCGTCACGCGCCGGAAGCGCTCGCCGCGGACATTGGGGATGCCGTAGTGGAGCGCGAGACGCTCGTTGACGAACGTGTAGTTCGCGGTGAGCAGGTTGCGCACGTCCTGGTCTTCGGAGAAGACGCTGTCGACGAACATCTCGATCTCTTGGCGGAAGGCCTGCCGCAAGGAGTCGTCGAACTCCGGGAACAGCGACGGATCGGGCTCGATGCGATCCATCTCGTCCACGGTGAGCCATTGATCCGCGAAGCTCGTCGTCAGCGACTTCGAGCGCGGATCGGCCAGCATGCGCTTCACCTGCTGCTCGAGCATCGCCGGCTCGCGCAGCTTGCCGGCCACGGCGGTGTTCAGCAGCTCATCGTCCGGACCCTGGCTCCACAGGAAGAACGAGAGCCGCGAGGCGAGCTCGACGTCGCTGATCGGATAAACCTTGCCCGGCGCGGCGTCCTTCGGTGGCGCCTCCACGCGATACAGGAACTTCGGGCTCGCGAGGATGGCCATCACGGCCTGCTGGATGCCCGCGTCGAAACCGCCTTTCGCCCGGCCCACGGTGTAGAAATGCATCGGTGCGGCGATATCCGCATCGGTCACCGGCCGCCGATAGGCCTTGCGCGCGAGCGTGCTCACGATCTGCTTGGCGCACGGCAGCTCTTCGGCTTCGTTCGCCGGACGGCAGACGAAAATCTTGCGCCGGCTCGGCGTTTCGCTGAGCGCGGTCGCCTTGTCCTTGCTCGGACCGACGATCTCGACGCCGAACACGCCTGGCACGCGCGGCAGACCGTCACCGAGCGGCTGCAGCGTGTCGTCCGTCTCGGCAAACGTGCGCGCGACGAACGCGATGGCGATCTTGTGCGGCCCCGCCTTCACCGGAACCTTGATGTTCTGGAACCGATCGCGAATCTCCTTCGCCGCCGGAGCCTGCTTCTGGTCGACGGCCTTCAGATCCGCCTCGCCGCCGAGCTCGGTCTCGAACACCTTCCGGCCGTCGATGAACATGACCATCTTCTGGCGACTATCGAGACCGGCGATGTAGCCGCCGCCGAAGCCGGCGCTCTGATTCACATTAAACGTGTACTCGCCGTCGGCCGGGAACAGATGCTCGACGAGCAGACCGCCGCGCGTGCCGAGCGGCAACCCTTCGTTGTGCACGGCCTGGCTCATGCCCGGCGGCGTGCGATAGGTCACGCTGGTCGGACTCGGCTTGGGGTTGCCGACCGCCATCATGCTCACATCCTGCGCGGCGGTGATGTACTGATCGAGGAACGAGGGCGATACGCGCAACGCCAGCGCCACGTTGTCGAAGCCGTCCGCCTTGGTGTCCTTCGGCAGGAGCGCGGCCGCATCGATCTTCACGCCGAGGAGATTTTCGACCTCGCGCGCGTATTCGTTGCGGTTCAAGCGGTGGACCACCACGTTGCCCGGATCGGGATGGCGCTTCGCGTTCTCGTCCAGCTTCGCTTCGAGCCAGGCCACCTGCGCGTCGATCGTCGCCTGATCCGGCTGCGGCTTGTCGGGGGGCGGCATGAGGCGGCCGCGCAGCTTGCGCACGGCCTCTTCCCACACCTTCGCGTCGTCGGCGAAGGAGTCGGGCGTCATGGTGTCGAATGCGATGCCGCCGGCCCAGTCCGTCGAGTTGTGGCACTTGCCGCAATACTCATCGAAGAACTGCCACTCCTTCGGCACGCCGCTGTGCGGATTCGCCTCCGTGGCATTCGAGGCCGTGCTGCTCGTCGCGTCCGCAGCCGCCCGTGCGGTATTCGCGCACAGTGCGGCCGCCAAGCCCGCCAAACCCCAGGTGAGGACCGCTGCTGTCAATCTCGATTTCATGGTCAAACGATTCCGCCCAGTTCACGCACATGGCCCCACAGGCCCCGGTATGCGTTCGCAAGGAACAGCTTCGGGTCGCCCCACTTGCCGTCGAACTCGCCCGTCGGCGGGCTCGCCAGGATGTCGTCGGTGCCCATGCCCTTCTTCAGCAGCCCGATCAGCCGGTCTTTC
>DASZSS010000146.1:0-2176 GCA_035548535.1 Steroidobacteraceae bacterium | reverse complement strand
TGTGCTTCGAGCCGCGCGAGCATCGAGTCGAAGCTGTCGGCCAGCTCGCGGAATTCGTCGTTGCGTCCGGGCAGCCGGATTCTGTGGGAGAGCGATCCGCTCGCGGCCCTGCGCGTGGCATCGGTGATGCGGGTCAACGGGGCGAGCATGCGGCCGGCGAGAATCCATCCTCCAAGAAGACCGAACACCAGCAGGAACACCAGCGCGATGGCCGCGGGCGGCGCGTACTCACGCAGGAGGTACGAGCGGTGCCCGGGGATGATGCTGCCGAGCGCGCGAATCGCCGCGGGCGGGATGTGTCGCAGCAGGAAGTCGAATGACTCGTCCGGCCGGCCCGCGAACCACGCGGCCGTGAGCATCAAGAACCCCGCCACCATGAGAAAGCCCGCGTAGCTCAGGGTCAGCTTGAGGCGAACGCTCAACCCTGACGCTCTATCCACGCGTCGATCCTTCACGGCTCCGTTCATGGCCAGCACCTGGTTGCTGGGCGTCGATGCGATAGCCGACACCGGGCACCGTGGCGATCAGCCAGGGCTCGCCGAGCCTCTTGCGCAGGGCCGACACCGTGATGCGCACGGCGTTGGTGAACGGGTCCGCATGCTCATCCCACGCGCGTGACAGCAGCTCCTCCGCGCTGACGACACCGCCTTCGGCGGCGACGAGGACCTCGAGCACCGCGAACTGCTTTCGCGTGAGCGCGACGTGCCGGCCGTCGCGATAGACCTCGCGGCGGAACGGATCCAGCCGCAGGCCCGCGATCTCCCGCACGGGAGGTTTGCTGTGCGCACGCCTGCGGTTCAGCGCTCTGAGTCTCAGGACGAGCTCACGCAGCTCGAACGGTTTGGTGAGATAGTCGTCGGCGCCGAGCTCGAACCCCGACGCTTTGTCGTCGAGCCTGTCGGCGGCCGTGAGCATGAGGATCAACGTTCCGCCGCTGGACGCCCCCGAAGCCACGATGCGTCTGGCGATCTCGTCGCCCGAAGGACCTGGGATGTCGCGGTCGAGGACGGCGATGTCGTAGGTGTTGACGTTCAGCAGTTCGAGTGCCGTGTCGCCATCACGCGCGATGTCGGCCGCGATCGCTTCCAGACGCAGGCCGTCGCGGATGGCTTCCGCCAGATAGGGCTCGTCCTCGACGATCAACACACGCATACACGCTCGATGCTACGAGCCCGGGCATATCGTCCGCATATCGAAAACCGCATACGTGGCGGCAACACCACCTCGTCCAGACTAGCGGCATGTCCCGCAGCACGCCAGCACGAAGCGCCGCTCGTCGCGGCCGATCGGCTCTTTTCGCGGCTCTCGTGCTCGCGACCGCGTCGTTCATCGGCATCGTCACGGGCCGGTTGATTGGCTCGACACGCGGCGAGGCGGAAGGCGCTCTTTCCGAGGGCGTGAGCGTCTTCGATGACGACACGCCGGCCGTGGCCAACCTCGATCCAGGCCTGCTCCGCGCCCTTCGCGACGCGGCAGCGGACGCGGCGAAGGACGGAATCGCGATGGTCGTGAACAGCGGCTGGCGCTCGCGCGAGTATCAGCGGCAGCTGCTTCGTGATGCGATCGCGAAGTACGGCTCAGCCAGCGAAGCCGCCCGATGGGTGGCGACGCCGGATACGTCCGCTCATGTGTCGGGAGACGCGGTCGACATCGGGCCGACGCGTGCGATGACGTGGTTGTCCCGGCACGGCGCAGGATACGGACTTTGCCGGGTCTACAGGAACGAGCCCTGGCATTATGAGCTGCGTCGCGGCGCCGCCGGGCGCGGGTGTCCGCCTGCGTACGCCGACCCGACGCGCGATCCGAGGATGCATCAGTGACCAGTCCAACGATTTCAACGCGATCGATCTTCCCGGCGATCGAGACGTTCGCGCAGGACGTCCGGCACGCGCTGCGATTGATGCGGCGCGATCCCGCGTTCACCGCCACCGCGCTCGCCACGCTCGCGCTCGGCATCGGCCTCAACACCGCGATCTTCTCCGTCGCCTACGGCGTGCTCTGGCGTCCGCTGCCGTATGCGCATCCCGACCGCCTTGTCATGATCTCGTCGGCGCAGCAGACCGCGACCGGCGTCAAGACGTTCGGAACCTGGCCGCCCATGTCGTACGACGGGCTGCGGCGCGCGCACGTCACCACATTCGAGAGCCTCGCGGCCTACAACCCGATCGACGTGGAG
>DASZSS010000145.1:0-1881 GCA_035548535.1 Steroidobacteraceae bacterium | reverse complement strand
AGCCAGCCCTGCGTCGAGAGCCGCAACACGGCGATGATCTCGGGCCCCTCGGGCTCCGCGAGTCGCGCCGCGAGCGCTTCGCCGAGCGCGTTCGAGGTGAAGTACTGGTTCTCGATGTAGATCGCGCTTCTCGCCGCGGCGATCATGTCGAGATACAGCCGCAGCACCTCCTCGATCGGCTCCTCGTCGCCCATCGGCGCGCGCGTACGTGCGATCGCGACGTCCGCCTCCGTGAGCGAGACCGGCAGGCTCTCGGGCCAGGGGTCGCGCGCGCCGACGGCCTTCTTCAGCACTTCGCCCGTGGCCCGCTCCCAGCGTTCGCGCACGAGATCCGCGAGCGCCGCGGCCGCGGCGCCGTCCACCGCCATCACCGTGTCGTGGAACGGCGCGTATGCATCGGCACAGCCTTCGTTAATGCGCCGGGGCTCGTTCGGCCCGTGCTCCGGCGTGTCCCAGCGGTTGAGCGTGAGATCGAGACCGCCGCAGAAGCCGAGCGCACCATCCACCACGACGACCTTCTGGTGCTGCGAAGCGCCGATCGGATAGTGATCGTCGTAACGCAGCCGCACGCGACGCTTCGGACGCCAGCCGAGCCCGTATATCGGCGAGAGCTCACGGCCCTTCGCGAAGAGGACGGGGTAGTCCCACGTGAGGATGCGCACCTCGAGCTGGCGGCGGCGCTTCACGAGAAAATTCAGGAAGTCACCAAGATGCTCGGGGACGCGGGGAATACAGTGGTGCAGGTGCGTGCGGCTGTGGAAATCCCAGCCGACGATGTCGATCGTGCGTTCGGCTCGCAGCGCCGCCTGCGCAAACGCCTTGAAATACGCCTCGCCGTCGACGATGAGCGATATTCGATTCGCGCGCGCGACCCGCCAGCAATTCACGCCTGGAACGAAGAGGCTCGTACGCGCGAGCCCGGATACGTTTGCGGGCTGCGGAGTCGAGGTCGGCGGGAGACGCTCAGGCGCCTCCAGCAGGTCGGGACGGGAGGTCATGGTCGCGCTTCAGCACGGGGTGTTCCTGAAACGCGCGGAACGCGATGAAGGTCCGGCGTGTGCCGCGACGAGAGGCGGCGACCCGGTCCGCGCCGAGTCGCCGCCTGCAAGGGTAGACGGTCAGGCGCGACCGGCCGAAGGCTGCGGCGCTGAGGCGGGACGACGCGGCGTGCCGCCGGCCTGCGGTGCCTCGAGCGCGAGGCTCAGTTTCTGCGCCTCGGCGTAGCGCTTCGCGATGTCGTTCCAGTTCCAGACGTTCCAGATGGCATCGAAGAACTTGGCTTTCTCGTTCTGATACTGCAGATACCACGCGTGCTCCCACGCGTCGATCACCATGAGCGGCACGCTCGCCATGAGCGTTTCGGACTGGTGGTCGTGAATCTGCGCGGTGAGCAGCCGGCAGGACAGCGGATCCCACACGAGCGCCGCCCACCCCGAGCCCATGTTGGTGGCGGCGGCCGCGGTCATCTGCTTCTTGAACGCATCGAAGCTGCCGAAGTCGCGCTTCAGCGCCTCGGCGAGCTCGCCCTGCGGCTGATCGCCGCCGTTCGGCGTCATGTTGTTCCAGAACAGGCTGTGCAGAACGTGTCCGGATACGTTGAACGCCAGCGCCTTCTCGAGCGCCGCGATGCGCGTGAAATCGCTCGTGGTGCGTGCTTCTTCGAGCTGCTCGAGCGCTTTGTTCGCGCCGTCGACATACCCCTTGTGATGCTTGTCGTGATGCAGCTCCATGATGCGCGCGGAAATGTGCGGCTCGAGCGCGGCGTAGTCGTAAGGCAGGTCGGGAAGCACGTACTTCGTCATAACGATCTCTCCGGAAGCGGAAATGGAGGACAGTCCAACCTTACAAGCAAAGCATGTACCTATTGCGTTGGACATCCTC
>DASZSS010000144.1:0-4712 GCA_035548535.1 Steroidobacteraceae bacterium | reverse complement strand
GCGCGCCGGAATGCCGTTCAAGCGAAGCAAGGTGATCAGCAGCAGCGTCTGCTGCCCGCAATCCGCGTGGCCCGCGCGCAGGGCGTAATCGCTGATGTTCGTGATGGTCGAGTACTCGCGCGCGCCGGCCCAAGGAATGCGATCGACTGCCGCGAACAACTTCTGCGCGATCCGGTACGGATTGCGCTCATTGCCGACGATCTCGCGCGAGAACCGACGGATGTCGTCCGTGAAAACGATGTGCGGCGGACGCTCGGCAACATACTGCGCGAGCGCAGGTGTCACCGGCGCCGGAATCACCTTGTCAGGGTCGATGGCGTTGTACTGCGCGAAGACCGTGAGCTCGTAGGTGATCGAGAACTTGGTGGGCTTACCTGAGGCGGCGGGCTGCTCGAGATACACGGTGCGCTGAAGCGTGCTTGCCGGCGCAATCGTGTGCTGGCGAGGCGTGCTTTCGATCAAACGCACGTTCTCTTGCTGACCCGGCAAAGCGCGCGGAAACGGCAGCCAGGCGCGCAGCGTTTCACCGGCCGGCGCTGCGTCGGGCTTCACGGTGATCGAGTACGTCACCCGTACGTGGCGCGGCGCGACGCTGTGCTTGCCCGTCGCCAATGCTTGATCGCGCACCTCGCGGTGATGCGCATTGGCGTGCTCCATCGGTCCGTCGGTCCACGCGGGCGTCGAGCTGTTACGGCGTGCCAGCGCCGCGGGACTGAGATGAAAGAGATTCGAGGGTGCGCGATTGAAGTAGAGCGTGCGGCCGTCGATGACCTGGCGTTCGAGCAGCCCCGCAGCGTCCCAGGCGGCAAATTCGGCGGGGGTGAGATCCGGAATCTGCCGCCTGAGACGCGCCTGCGCGTCGGCCGCCGTCAGGGTGAAATCGAGCCGGATGCGCCGCATGCGCTCGCGCTCGAAGGCGAGCTGCTCGCGCTGTTCTGCGGAGAGGGAGGGTGCCGCGAGAGCGGCGGCGATGCGGGCTTCGGCATTTGCGAAGTGGCCCGCATCGATCAGTGCGCGCACCTCGGTGAGCGGATCGGGTGCGGCCGTCGAGCCGGCGCCGCACACGGCCGCGGGGCCGCCGAGAAACACCGCGATCAGTGCTGCTCGAAGCTCCCCGCGAAGCGATGACGGTCTGGATACTTGCGCGTCTTTCACAGTGCACACGCCGCCTTGGTCGCTGCTGTGTAACATGGCGGGGATAGGCCGTCAATAATTTATTCTTGCATTGTCTCGTCAAGGAAGAGACTATTCTGAGTCAGATGAGGCGACCGCAACACATCTCTATTACCGGCGCGCTGGCGCTCGTCGTTCTGGCCGCCTGCGTTTCGCCCCGGCAGCCGGCGCCCATTCCGCCGAGCGCGGTGATCGGTGTGCGCGAGGCGCAGCTAACCCCCGACTACTGGATTGCGCGGGACGCGAATTCGCGGCGCATCGTGCTCGACGCGGCGGCAATCGCCGCGCAAAACGCACGGCTGCGCGAGCTCGACCCGTCGGTGCACGACTTGGAGAGCTTGCCGCCGACGCTAGCGGGCGCGGACGTGAAGCAGTGGATTCAGAAACTTTCGGCGCGCCCGGACGGGACCTTGTTCGACGACCAGGGCCGCGCGATTCCGGCCGCGACGCTGGATGCGCTGATGAACAGCATTGCGCTCGACGCCGTGCCGCCCACGCAGCCCACGCGCTACGGCCTCGTGGTGAGACGCGCCGATCTGCGCAGGTTTCCCACGCTCATGCGCGTCTTCGATTCGCGCGACAACACCGACATCGATCGTTTCCAGGAGAGCGCGCTCTTTCCCGGCACTCCCGTCGTCATCGTGCACGAGAGCCGTGATCGGCAGTGGTGGTTTGTCGTCAGCCCGCTGTATTCGGCGTGGATCGAGAAGCGCTTCGTCGCCGAGGGGAGTGCGGCGAAGGTGCTCGACTACACGCGCCGCAAGCCGTACCTCGTCGTCACCGGCCCGACCGTGAAGACCGTGTTCACGCCCGAGCACCCCGAGGTGTCCGAGCTGCAGCTCGACATGGGCGTGCGCGTGCCGGTGCTCACCGACTGGCCGCCGAGCAAGCTCGTCAACGGCCAGCACCCGTACACCGCGCACGTCATCGAGTTGCCCACGCGCGCGGAGGACGGCTCGCTGCGATTCGCGCCGGCACTGCTCCCGAAAACGGCGGACACCGCGAGCGACTACTTGCCGCTCAACGAGGCGAACGTGGTGCGGCAGGGCTTTAAATTCCTCGGCGAGCGCTACGGCTGGGGCCATTCTTACAATGCGCGCGACTGCAGCGGCTTCGTATCCGAGGTGTATCGCAGCTTCGGCGTGCAGCTCCCGCGGAACACGCGCGACCAGGCCACGAGTCCCGCGCTGAACCGCATCACGTTCACGAGCGCCGACGATCACGCGCGACGCGTCGCCGTATTGCGCGAGCTGGATGTCGGCGACCTCATCTATATTCCCGGTCACGTCATGATGGTGATCGGTCACGACGACGGCATGCCCTATGTGATTCACGACACGACCGGCATCAGCTACCGCGACGGCACGGGCAGCGTGCGGCGCGTGGCGCTGAACGGGGTTTCGGTGACGCCGCTCACCCCGCTGCTGCTCGGGAAGGATCAGCCGCTCGTCGACCGCATCACCAGCATTCTGCGTGTCCGCCGCTGAGAGGCCGCGAGAGAACGACATGAAAATAACGGATATTCGGTTCGGCATGCTGCGCGTGCCTTTGAAGACGCCCTTCAAGACCGCGCTGCGCACGGTCGACACGATCGAGGACATCGTCGTGACCGTGCACACCGATACGGGCCACGTGGGCTACGGCGAGGCGCCGGCGACGGCGGTCATCACCGGCGACACCCACGGCTCGATCGTCGAGGCGATTCGCAAGATCATCGCGCCGCGGCTCATCGGGCAGGACATCGCGAACCTGAATCGCATCACCCGCCTCATCCAGACGGCGCTCGAGAAGAATTCGAGCGCGAAGGCGGCGGTGGAGATCGCCGTGTACGATCTCTTCGGCCAGCTCTACGGCGCGCCCCTGTACAAGATGCTGGGCGGCGGCGACCCGGTCATCACGACGGATATCACGATCAGCGTCGACTACATCGACAAGATGGTCGCGGACTCGCTCGCCGCCGTCGAGCGCGGGTTCGAGTCGCTGAAGATCAAGGTGGGCAAGGACATCGAGCTCGATGTCGAGCGCGTCAAGGCGATCTACACCGCGGTGGAGGATCGGGCCCTGCTGCGCGTCGATGCGAACCAGGCCTGGACGGCCAAGCAGGCGGTGTTCGCCATTCAGACGCTGGAGGATGCCGGGGTGCGCATGGAGCTGGTCGAGCAGCCGGTGAAGGCGCAGGACCTCGAGGGCATGAAGTACGTCACCGAGCGCGTGCACACGCCGATCATGGCCGACGAGAGCGTGTTCGGGCCGACGGAAGTGATCGATCTCATCCGCATGCGCGCCGCGGACATCATCAACATCAAGCTCATGAAGACGGGCGGCATCTCGAACGCGCTGCACATCGCCGACATCGCGGCGATGTATCAGATCGAGTGCATGATCGGCTGCATGGTGGAGACGAGCATCAGCGGCGCGGCCGCGGCGCACGTCGCCGTCGCGAAAGCGGACGTCATCACCAAGGTGGACCTCGACGGCCCCTCGCTGTGCAAGTTCAATCCGGTGGACGGCGGCGTCCTGTTCAACGATTCGGAGATTTCCGTGACGGACGCGCCGGGTCTCGGCATCCGCGAGATTCGCGGCCTCGAACCCATTCCTGCGTGATGTCCTCGCTGCTCAAAATCCGCGCCGAGCGCGATCAGATGTCCGCGATCGAGCGGCGCATCGCGGATTTCATCCTGGAGAACGCGCACCTGCTGCGGGACTACTCCTCGCAGCAGCTCGCCAACTCGCTGCGCATCAGCCAGTCGAGCGTCGTCAAGTTCAGCCAGAAGCTCGGGTTCAAGGGCTATCCCGATCTGAAGGTCTCGGTCAGCGAGGCGGTGGCGCGCGAGAGCGGCAACGGCGAGGCGCGGGCGGCGCTGCCGACGCGCGATGCGCCGCAGGCGGCGCTCGCCGAGGCGCTCTGGCGCAGCAAGTCGCACGCGGAGGAGGAGACGCGCCTCATCAACACGCCGGCGAGCATCGCAAAGATCGCGCGCGCGCTCGATGGCGCGGGCAAAGTGTTCTGCCTCGGCGTCGGGGAGGATGCGGTGCCTGCCGGCGCCTTCGCGATGAAGCTCGCGCTGCTAGGCGTTCCCGCCATCCATCATTCCGATCCGGTGCTCATGAGCTCGAGCCTCTCCATCGCGGCGGAGGACGACGTGCTCATGGTGTTCTCGGAGCACGGCAAGCAGCACGCGCTCAGCCAGATCGCGCGGCAGTTCCGCGAGCGCAAGGGGAAAGTCGTGTCGGTGACTCGGCACAGCGCGAATCCGCTGCGTGCGCACGCGGACATGTCGTTGCTCGTCTCGGCGCACGACGAGCGCGCGCACATCGAGCCGCTGCTCTATCAGGCGGCCTTGCAGCACTTGCTGGACCTCGTGTTCGTGCAACTCTGCGAAGAGGGCGACGGGCGGCTCGAGCGCTTCGGCGCCAGTGTCGATCGTATTCAGCGCTTGCTCGAACCCTGACCCGCCGCCATGTCTCCGACGGCGCGCGTACTGTTGGGTCTCGCGAGTGGCGCGGCGCTCGGCATCGGGCTTGCGCTGTGGAATCCG
>DASZSS010000143.1:0-8654 GCA_035548535.1 Steroidobacteraceae bacterium | reverse complement strand
GAGCCGCATCTCACGGTGGATCGCGTGCGCGCATTCAAGCCAGACCGGCGCGCATACGAGATGGGGCCGAAGGCGTTCCGCGCACAACCCGATGAAATCGTGTTCTGCGCCTCCGCCGGCTGGGATGCCGCGGGCGCCAAGTGGTTTGGCTATCGCACGTTCTGGGTCAATCGTTCGCAGCAGCCCGTCGAGGAGCTCGGCGTGCGGCCCGACGGCATGGGCGCCGACATGGCCGACTTCGCCCGTTTCGTTCTGGGAACCTGAACGGCATACTGCTCGAGACGGAGGCAAGTCGCTGCGTGCCGTGGCGATGGATAATCACCGTGCTGGTCGCCATGAGCTCGTGAAGCGCTGTCGGTCGCTAGCTGCCGCGCTCGATCGATCGCGCTCCGACGATCTCGCCACTCGCGGGCATCTGAAGCAGCACGGCGACCCGCGTGGCGTCGCTAGGCAATTGCGCGAGCGGCACGCGCCACTCCCGCGCCGAGTCGCGCGATGTGCCGATCATGCGTATGTAGCGCACGACGTTCACTTCCGTGAGTGTGCGTCCCGCATTCTCGCCGCGACCGATGGCAGTGACCGCTCTGGGCAAGTAGCCGATCAGGTACACGGTGTATTCCTGTCCGGAAGAGGGTGCCGCGGCGCGGACCCGCAATTCCTGGCCGTCCCGCATGATCTCGACAGCGAGATCCGTCCGCGGCGACTTCAATGTGCGATCGAGAGCGGCCGGGCTCGCGCCCCACACCGCGCTTCGACCTTCGACGATCCACTGCGGTGTGCCGACAGTCGTGAGCGCGAGCGTGCGCGCCGCGTCCTGCTGCCGCCGTGTGGCCTCTTGCATGGAGAACCGGTCACGCCAGCCGAGACCGTCCCAGTAGTCGACGTGAAACGACAGCGCCAGCACGTCGGGACGCTTGGCCATCTCCTCGAGCAACTTGTCGGCAGGCGGGCAGGAACTGCAACCCTCCGACGTGTAGAGCTCGACGACCGCGGGACGCGCAAGCGCCGCCGCGCACGCGGTGGAGAGGCACAGGCCGGCGAGCAGCGATCCGAATCGTGCGAGGCTCATAGGTGTCTCCTCTGAAATGTGATTTCGTTGCCGGCGGCGAAAGCGTTACATCGCTTGGAACGCTTCGCTGTGCGCGTTCGTTCGCCATAAGGACGCTTCGCGGTATGCGTCCGTTCGCCTTAAGGACTTGTGCGTAGCCCCACTGCATTCCACACGATGCAGCGTACGCCGGCCGCCCGGAAGATCGCGGCACCGAGATGAACGAGATTTAGGGGCGGTTATGAGCTCGACACGGAAGCTGTGGATTGCACTCGCGACCCTGCTGGTCGCATCGTTCGGCGTCTTGCTCTGGATCGGCGCGGAAATCAGCCTGCAGGCGCCGCCAATGCCTGAGCGGCTGGTCAGCGCGCAAGGGCAGGTCATCTACACGCGTGCCGACATCGAGAAGGGCCGCCAGGTATGGCAGTCGATGGGCGGGATGGAGCTCGGCTCGATTTGGGGACACGGCGCGTACGTGGCCCCCGACTGGAGTGCCGATTGGCTGCACCGCGAGGCCACGGCGATCCTCGACGCGTGGGCTCGCAGCGAAGGCACTGCGGAAAGCTACGCGGCGCTCCCCGAGGAGCGGCAGGCCGCCCTGGGCGGCCGGCTCGAGACGAGGCTGCGCAAGAACACGTATGACGCCGCGAGCCAGACGATCACCGTCGACGCCGAGCGCGCGGCCGCGATCCGCACGGTGGCAGATCACTACGAGCGGCTCTTCGGAAACGATCCGGACACGGCAAAGCTGCGCGTCGCGTATGCGATGAAGAACGACACCGTGCCCGACGCGGAGAATCGCCGCGCGCTTGCGGCGTTCTTCTGGTGGACCGCCTGGGCGGCCATGACGGAACGGCCCGGCTCGCACGTCACCTACACGAACAACTGGCCCAGCGAGCCCCTGATCGGCAACCGTCCTCCCGCGAGCACGTACCTTTGGTCCGCGTTCAGCGTGCTGTTTCTGATCGCCGGCATCGCGCTGCTCGGCTGGCACCATGCCGTCTCGCATGGGCGCGAGGAAGCTCCCGCGAAACTACCGACCTCCGACCCGCTGGCGCTCGTGCGCATCACGCCCTCGATGCGGGCCACCGCCAAGTATTTCTGGGTGGTGCTCGCGCTGTTCCTCGTCCAGATTCTTCTCGGCGCGACCACCGCGCACTATTCGGTTGAAGGCCAGCAGTTGTACGGCATGCCGATCGCCGACGTTCTGCCGTATTCGCTCACGCGAAGCTGGCACACGCAGCTCGCGGTGCTGTGGATTGCTACAGCCTGGCTCGGCACTGGTCTTTACATCGCGCCCGCCATCTCAGGACACGAGCCGAAGTATCAGCGGCTGGGCGTGAACCTGCTGTGGGTGTGCCTGCTCGTGATCGTCGTTGGCGCATTCGCGGGCCAGTGGCTCGCGGTGATGCAAAAGCTCGGTCTCGAGCGCAACTTCTGGTTCGGTCACCAGGGCTGGGAGTACGCGGACATTGGCCGCTTCTGGCAGTGGTTCCTCTTCATCGGCCTCATGCTGTGGCTGACCCTCGTCGGTCGCGCACTCTGGCCCGCGATCAAACGCGGTGGTGACAGCAAGTCGATCGTCGGGCTGCTGTTCCTCTCTACGGTCGCCATTGGCCTCTTCTATGGCGCCGGACTCTTGTGGAACGAGCACACCTCGCTCTCGATGGTCGAGTACTGGCGCTGGTGGCTGGTGCATCTGTGGGTGGAAGGCTTCTTCGAGGTCTTCGCGACGGCCGTCATCGCCTTCCTGTTCACTCGCCTCGGGCTGCTCGCGGAGCGCTCGGCAACCGTCGCGGTGCTCTTCGCGACCATCGTGTTCATGGCCGGCGGCGTGTTGGGCACGCTCCATCACTTGTACTTCTCTGGAACACCGGCCCCCGTCCTTGCGCTGGGCGCCAGCTTCTCCGCGCTCGAGGTGGTGCCGCTCGCGTACATCGGCTTCGAGGCGTATCACACGTACAAGCTCGGGCACGCGACGCCGTGGATGATGCGCTATCGTTGGCCCATCATGTTCTTCATCGCGGTGGCGTTCTGGAATCTCGTCGGGGCGGGCCTCTTCGGCTTTCTCATCAACCCGCCGCTGTCGCTCTACTACATGCAGGGCCTGAATCTGACGCCACTCCACGGGCACACGGCGCTCTTCGGCGTGTACGGGATGCTGGGCATTGGTCTCGTGCTCTTCTGCCTGCGCGGGTTGAAGCCCGGGCTCGTGTGGAACGAGCGCCTGCTGAGCTCGGCGTTCTGGACCTTCAACATCGGTCTGGCATTGATGGCACTGTTGACGCTGCTTCCGATCGGCACGATCCAGTTGCTCGCGGCAATCGATCATGGCTACTGGTATGCCCGCTCCGCGGAGTTCATGCATCAGCCGTTGGTCGAGCTGCTCGTGTGGCTGCGCGTGCCGGGCGACACCATCTTCAGCATTGGCGCGGTGCTGTTCACCTGGTTCGTCATCCGGCTCTGGATCGCTCCGCGGCGCGAGCCAGGCCTGAGCGAAGCGGGGCAAGCAGGGTCTGCGGGTAGGACGTGATCGAGCTCTATCCGCAGATCAAGCTGGCTCACATCCTATCGATCTCGGCGAGCGGCGCGCTCTTCGCCTTGCGCGCCCTCGCCGTGCAGCTCGGCCAGCGCTGGGCGATGGCCGGGCCGATTCGGTATCTCAGCTACACGATCGACACCATCCTGCTGACCTCGGCCCTGATGCTGATGACGATGCTGCAGCAGTTTCCGTTCGTTAATTCGTGGCTGACGGTGAAGGTCTCCCTCGTCGTCGTTTACATCGTCCTCGGCACGTTCGCTCTGAAGAGGGCGCGCACGCGGGTCGCGCGGCGGGTGTGCGCAATCGCCGCGCTACTCGTGTTCGGATTCATCGTGACGATCGCGCGGACCCACAACCCACTCGGCATCTTCGCGCGCCTCGTGCATTGAGACTGCGGGATCGTCAGTCGAAGAGCGGCGCGCAGCGCAAATGATTCCGCCAGCCGGCGCGAAGCCTCCTTTGCCGAAGCGGAAAAGATCGATTTTCAATACATGTTTTATGCATTTCGGAACATGGCGGTTGTCAGGCTCCGCTCGCGTTTCGAGAATTTGCCGCGAGTATGAGCACCTGCTTTACAGAATCGGGACGGCTCGGGCGGTTGGGCACCGCCGCTCTGGCCGCGGCGGCCTTGGTGATCTGCGCGACCGTGCCCATGGAGGCGCTCGCGGCGGGGGAGTCCACCGCCGAGGCGCCCGCTCCCGCGGTGGTGACGGGGCGGTCCGGTGCGCACGGGGCGTTGCGCTACGACACCGACTATCCGGCGGTCGGCTATTCGAACGAGCCCGCTCGGAATCAGATCGCGCGGCTGCAGTCCCGGCTGGAACGCGGCGAGGTGCAGCTGAAATTCCAGCCGCCACGCGGCTATCTCGACTCCGTGCTGGCGGCCCTCGGCATCGATCCGAGCTCGCAGACGCTCGTGTACTCCAAGACGAGCCTGCAGTTCACGCTGATTCGCGCGGCGACCCCGCGCGCGATCTACTTCAACGACGACACGTACGTCGCGTGGATACCCGGGACCCGGTTCCTCGAGATCGCCACGATGGATGACGTGCTCGGCCCGGTGTTCTACACGCTCTCGAACGACTCGCCGGCGGAAGTGCGCATCGATCGCGAGACCTCGCGCTGCCTCACCTGTCACGACACGTGGGGCATGGCGGGCGGCGGCGTGCCGCGATTCCTGTTCCTCTCGACCCTCGTGGACACGAACGGCGAAGCGCTCACGGGACGGCCCGGCGAGGACACGACCGACCAGACGCCCATCCGCGATCGCTGGGCCGGCTGGTACGTGACGGGCATGCACGGCAAGCAGCAGCACCTCGGCAACATTCTCGCGGAGCCGGGCGAAGATCCCGAGAATGTCGACAGCCTGCGCCGCGGAAATCTCGACACGCTGCAAGGGCTCTTCGACACCGGGCCGTATCTCACCGCCAGGAGCGACATCGTCGCGCTGCTCGTGTTCGAGCATCAGGCGCACATCGGCGGCTACATCACGCGTGCCAATTTCAAGTCGCGCACCTTGCTCGCGCGCAACGGCCTCGACCCCGCGGGCGCGCTGCGCTGGTCGGCACTGCCGCCCACCGTGCAAAAGCCGCTGAAGTCGATGCTCGAAGCGCTCGTGCGCGGCTTGCTGTTCGTCGATGCCAGCGGGCCCGAGGACAAGATCACCAGCACGTCCGGCTTCGATCGCTGGTTCGAGGCGCAAGGACCGCGCGACCCGAAAGGGCGCTCGCTCCGCGAGCTGGACCTACGAACGCGGCTGTTCAAGTATCCGCTCAGCTACCTCGTGTACTCGGGCGGCTTCGAGGGGCTGCCCGGGTGCGACAAGGAATACGTCTACACGCGCCTCGCGGACATCCTGAGCGGTCGCGACAACAGTGCCACGTACGCGCATCTCTCGCCGGAAATGCGCGCCGACCTGCTGGAGATTCTCTCGGCAACGAAGCCCCCCTTCGCCGAGCGTGCCCGCGAGCGCGCGGCCGAGTGCGAGCGGGACGCCTGCGCCGCGCTCTAGCCTCGCCGCGCCTCACGCATTCAGCGAACCTGCCGCACGCGCGTGCTGCGCCCCGACTCGGCGATCAGGAAGAATGAGCCGAAGGCACCGGGCTTGATTCGCACCGTCTGTCCGGGCTCGAGGTCCATATCGAACACGTGCTCGGTCTCCTGCCACACCTCGTCGTTGTCGAGCACGACGCGGTACTTCCGCCCATCCGGCTGCGAGACGGAGACGATGCGCGCCGTTTGAATCTCCGGACGAGGCGGACGAGAGGCGCGGGCGGAGGGCGCCGGTTCGGCAGCCTTCTCGGGCGGCAGGGCGGTGGCCAGCTCATCGAAGCAACGCAGCCGGGCCGCATCGTCCCGATTCGCGGCGCAGGCTTGGATCCGATCGCGCAGCGGATCGGCATGGGCGACCGGCCACGCGACAGTCGAAGCCAGCCACACCGTGGCGAGGGCAACAGATCGAGACTGCTTGGGGGACACGCCTGCGCTCCAATCGTCTGCGGCGATGGTACCGAATTTCGAGGGCTCCATGCGAAGCGAGCGAGAGACCGCAAACCTGAGACTGGTCGAGCGCGTGTATGCGGAGGTGCTCGACCGGCTCGACACGGCTGCCGTCGATGCCTTGTTCGACCCGGGCTACATCCAGCACAACCCGAATGTCGCGACCGGCGCGCAGGGCTTGAAGGACATGCTCGAGCGTGCGAAACAGAAGTACCCGCACGTCCGGCATCACGTGAAGCGGATGCTCGCCGACGGCGACCTCGTGGCGGCACATGTCCACGTCGTGTTCACGCCCGGTGAGGCGGGATTCAAGGTCGTGGACATCTTCCGAATCCAGAACGGGCGCATCGCCGAGCATTGGGATGTGATGCAGCCCCTCGCCGCAAAGCCGAACAACGAGAACGGCGAGCTCTGAATTGGCGGCGCCGCACCGCCGCCTCAGGTCTTGGCGGACGAGTCGGCGAGCACGCGCAGCTTTGCGCGGATGAATTGCGAATGGGACAGGTGCAGCAGATCGGCCACGCGGCGGATCAGGTGCTCTTCGTACTCGTGCAGCGTCTTGTCGCTGTACGCCGCGCGCCAGAGCTCCTCGAGCAGCCGCAGCTTTTCGTCCAGCGAGAACGTGGCATCGACCTGCGAGGTGAACTGATAGATGTCGTGCGCCGTGCGCGACTCCAACTCGGCCAGCTCGAGCAATTGCCGCGCTTCCGCAGGGCCCAGGTGAAACTTGCGCTGCACGGAGGCCAGCACACTCTCGCGTTCGGTGTCCGAGAAGGTGTGGTCGCTGCGCGCCACTTCGACGAGCAGCACGGCGGCTGCAAGTTGCGCGCGCCGCTCAGCATCGGCATGCGTTTCTTCCGGCGGGGCGGCGAGGTGTTGGTCGAAGAACGTGCGCAGGGCTTTGAGCATGAGCGTGCGGGCAAGCGAGCCAGTGTCCGGTATGGACAGAATGCCCAACGGGCGGTTCCCGCGTGCAGGTCCCGGGCGGGAGAACGTCCTTTCCTCGGCGAGCAGCCGACCCGGCCATCCTCTTGGTGCGAGGAACAGCCCAATGGCCGCTTTGCATCCCGCTGGTGCGTCTGTCGAGTTGTATTTTGCGGCCGCGCGGCCCTACAGTGCGCCGCTGCCTTCGAGCGCAGGGAGTCGCCTCATGCCAGTCACCGATTACTTCAGCTCCGACTACCTCGCCGCGCGCGAGCGCTTTCGGACGAGCGCGCAGGCTGCCGGAGCGTCGATCGACACGCACGATCTGCCTGATCATCGCGGTTCGCGGGATGAAACGCTCACGATTGACGTTGCGCGGCTCGGCGCAGCCGATCCGACGTCCGCGCTGATCGTCATTTCAGGCACGCACGGCGTCGAGGGATTCGGCGGGTCCGGGTGCCAAGTCGGGTTCTTCGTGGATCGGCTCTACGAAGCGTTGCCCGCAAACGCCTGCGCGCTTCTCATCCACGCGCTCAATCCGTACGGATTTTCCTGGCTGCGACGCGTGAACGAGGAGGGTGTCGACCTGAATCGGAACTTCGTGGATTTCGGAAGCGCGCTGCCTTCGTCCGACGCGTACGCGCCCTTGCATGACTGGCTGCTCCCTCGCGACTGGCAGGGCGCGGCTCGGCAGCAAGCCGATCTCGCGATACAGGGCTTCATCCAGCAACGCGGGCTGCGCGCATTTCAGACTGCGCTCACGGCCGGGCAGTACACCCATCCCACGGGCTTGTTCTACGGCGGCACGCAGCCGTCGTGGTCCGCTCGCACGCTCGCGCGGATTCTCGCTCCGCTCCGCGCCGTGCGGCGGGTGGCGGTGCTCGATCTCCACACCGGTCTCGGCCCCACCGGGTATGGCGAGCCCATTGTCGTGCCGCGTAGCGCGGCGGACGTCGAGCGCGCGCGCAAATGGTACGGCACGGATGTGCGCGACCTTTCCGCGGACGAGTCCGTCTCCGCGCAGCTCGCGGGGACCGTCGCGGACGGCATTGCCGCCACACTCGGCCACGCCGAGATCACGTACGTCGGACTCGAATTCGGAACACGGCCGATGCTCGAGATCTTGACGGCGCTGCGCGCTGATCATTGGCTGCACGCTTATGGCGGCACCGCGGACCGCGCGACGCGCGACTCGATCCGCGCCCAGATGCGCAATGCGTTCTACTGCGAGAATTCGGCGTGGCAAACGGCCGTGTATGGACGCACCGCCGACTTCATATTCCGTGCATGCCGAGCGCTCGGCGAGAGCTGACGCGGAGCGCAGGGGGCGAGGCGCACGCTTGGGGCGATCTGGACGGGTACGCGTTCCGTCCACTGGCTCGTAGTCACTGACGAAGTGGCGTGACCCGGGCAGCTCGGAGGCCCGAGATCGCCGCGCATCGGGCTACAACGTGTTCACCTCGCACCCAGCGCTGCTGGACGCCCTTGCGCGCGAGGGCTGGCCGACGGCGCACGAGCGGCTCGCGGACTGCGGCGCGCGCTTCGGCTCGGCCGAGATGTTCGCGCTCGGCGATGCCGCGAATCGCAATCCACCTCACCACTCCGGCCCGGTTCGATTGCGCAGCACATCGTTCGCGGTCA
>DASZSS010000142.1:0-5710 GCA_035548535.1 Steroidobacteraceae bacterium | reverse complement strand
CGCACGACGCGCGTGAGGTTCGGTGCGTTGATGCGCGCGATGCCGGGCTCGTCGATGAGCGTCCGGCCCTGCATGCGATCGCCGTGGCAGCTGTTGTAGCAGCCGAAGATCGTCGCGAGGCGCTTGCCCTTCGCGATGGATTCCGCATCGTGCGGCACGGCGATGTTCGCGAGCGGCACATCGTCGTACTGCCGCCGAATCTCGCGCTCCGCGAGCGCGTATACCGCGCCCACCGTCAGCCCCGCGAGCACCACCAGCCCGAGGACCCCGCCTCCGATCCACTTGAATACGCGTCTCACGTTACGCCCCAATCACCGTTGCAACGGGCGCATGGCGCCCTTGGGGAGTAGCGCGTAAACGAATGCCGGATTGGCTCAGCGCGCGGCGCGCATCAGCCGCGGGAGGCGGTTTTCACGCGATGGCCGCGTCCACCACTTTCTGGGCCTCCGCCAGGATCCGCTGCAGATGCTCCTCGCCCCGGAAGCTCTCGCCGTAGATCTTGTACACATCCTCCGTGCCGGAGGGCCGCGCGGCGAACCACCCGTTTGCCGTGGACACCTTGATGCCGCCAATCGGCGCGCCATTTCCTGCCGCGCGATCCGTCACGCTGACGATCGGATCGCCGGCCAGCTCAGTGAGCTTCAGCGCGGAAGGCGACAGCTTCGACAACTTGGTCTTCTGCTCGCGAGTCGCGCGCGCGTCGATGCGCGCTGCGACCGGATTCCCGAGCTCGGCACCCAGCGCGCGATAGACCTCGCCCGGATCGCGTCCAAGCCGTGCGGTGATCTCGCCGGACAGCAGCCCTGGCGCCATCCCGTCCTTGTCGGTGGTCCACACCGTGCCGTCCATGCGGCTGAACGCTGCGCCCGCGCTCTCCTCGCCGCCGAACGCCAGTGCCCCGCTCAGCAGACCGTCGACGTACCACTTGAATCCGACCGGCACCTCGTACAAGCGCCGTCCGAGTCGCTGCGCCACGCGGTCGATCATCGAGCTGCTCACCGCGGTTTTCCCGATCGCCGCCTCCGCCTTCCACTGTGGCCTATGCCGAAACAGGTAATCCACCATCACCGCGAGGTAATTGTTCGATGGCATGAGCCCGACACTGCGCGTCACGATGCCGTGCCGGTCGTGATCGGTGTCGCACGCGAACGTGACATCGAATCGGTCCTTCAAGCCGATGAGCGGCTGCATGGCGTAGGGCGAGGAAGGGTCCATGCGGATGCGCCCGTCCCAGTCGAGCGTCATGAAGGCGAAGCGCGGGTCCACATCTTCGCGCACGACCGTGAGATCGAGCCCGTAGCGCTCGGCGATGCGCGGCCAGTAATGCACCCCGGCACCGCCGCCGGGGTCGACCGCCAGCCGCACCTTCGAGCTGCGAATGACGTCCATGTCGATGACGTTGCCGAGGTCCTCGACGTACCGCCCGAGAAAGTCGTATTCCTGGGTCGTCGATGCGCGCCGCGCGGCGGCGAACGGCATGCGTTTCACGCCATCGAGCCGTGCCTCGATGAGGCGATTCGCCTCGGCTTCGATCCAGCCGGTCGCGGCCGAATCCGCCGGCCCGCCGTTCGGCGGGTTGTACTTGAAGCCGCCACTGTCCGGCGGATTGTGTGAAGGCGTGATGACGATGCCATCGGCCAACGCGCTCTCGCGCCCGCGGTTGTAGACGAGAATGGCGTGGGACAGCGCCGGCGTCGGCGTGTACTCGCCGCCCGCGGAGATCATGACCTGTACGCCATTCGCCGCGAGCACCTCGAGCGCGCTCGCAAACGCCGGCGCGGACAGCGCGTGCGTATCGAAAGCGAGAAACAAGGGCCCCGTGATCCCCTCGCGCGCGCGGTACGCGCAGATCGCCTGGCTGATCGCCAGCACGTGCGCCTCATTGAAACTGCACTCGAACGAGGAGCCGCGGTGCCCGGAGGTGCCGAAGGCAATGCGCTGCGCCGGCACGGCGGGATCGGGCCGCTCGGTGTAGTAGGCGGTGAGGAGTCGCGGAATGTCCGTCAGAACACTCTTCGGCGCCGGCTTCCCGGCGAGCGGATGCACTTTTGCGTTCATGGAGGAACCTGAGCCTGGCTTGACCGTATACGACCATGGCATGCGCGCAAGAGGCGCGCCTGGCGCAACCCCACGAGGCTGTCACCCATGAGTCTGTTCGTCTCGGTCGGACCGGTCATCGCCCTGATCGCCGGGATTCTCATCCTGATCATTCCCCGGCTGCTGAACTTTATCGTGGCGATCTATCTGATCCTCATCGGGCTGATCGGGCTATTTGGCCCGTCGCTGCACAGCTGATGCGGGCGCCCCGCCGGCGCCGCCGGAGGGCGCACCGAGCAGCTTGTCGACGAGCTGGCTCATGTACTCGGGCGACTTCGTGCGCCGGGCGATGAGCGAGTACACGGCGGGCACGACGAACAGGGTCAGCAGCACCGAGACGACCGTGCCGTAGAACACCACGACGCCGATCGGCTTGCGCTGCTCCGCTCCCGCGCCCGTCGCGAACAGGAACGGCAGCGCGCCGAAGGCCGTGCAGAGGCTCGTCATGAGGATGGGCCGCAGCCGGATCGTCGCCGCCCGGACCACCGCTTCGGTGAACTCGACTCCGCGGTCGCGCAGCTGGTTGGCGAACTCGACGATCAGCACGCCGTTCTTGGCGGCGATGCCGATGAGCATCACCACCGCGATCTGACTGAAGATGTTGATACTCAAGCCGTACAGCTTCAGCCCGAACACGGCCCCGAGCAGCGCGAGCGGCACCGTTACCATGATGACGGTCGGGTGGATGAAGCTCTCGAACTGCGCCGCCAGCACCAGGAAGACGATTGCGAGCGCGAACAGGAACGTCGTGTAGAGTTGCCCGCCGCTCTTCAGGTACTCGCCCGACTCGCCGTTGAACGCGAGGCTTGCGCCGGGCGGCAGCTTCTCGCGCACCGTGTCCTGGAACCATTTCACCGCCTCGCCCATGGTGTACCCCGGCGCGAGATTCGCCGAGATCTCGATGGTGCGAATGCGATTGAAGCGATTCAGCGACACGGCACCCGCCGTCTCCTGCAGCGTGACGACGTTGGAAAGCGGGATGAGCTCCCCCGTGCGATCCGAGCGCACCTGGATGTTCGTGAGGTCGGTGGTCGTCGCGCGCTCCGCCGCGGGCCCTTGCAGGATGACGTTGTACTCCCGGCCGCGGTCGATGTAGGTCGTTACGATGCGCGAGCCGAGCATCGTCTCGAGCGTGCGCCCGACCGTCTGGAGCGAGATGCCCAGGTCCGCCGCGCGATTGCGATCGACGGCGACACGGATCTGCGGCTTGCGCTCCTTGTAGTTCGAATCGACGTTGGTGAGGCCGGGATTCTGCTGCGCGAGCAACAGAATGGTGTTCGCCCATTTCGCGAGCTGCTCGTAGTCCGGCCCGCCGATGCCGGCGATCACCGGCTTCCCAAACCCGCGGCCGAGGCCGCCCGGCGAGAAGTTGTAGACGCGCACGCCGGGCAGGCTCTGCGCCCTCAGCATGAGAGAGCGGCCGATCTCGCTGGCGGAGCGCTTGCGCTCGTGCCAGTCCTTCAGCACGACAAAGATGCGCGCGCTGTTTACGTCGCTGCCGCCGTCCCAGGTACCGGGAACTCGCAGCATCAGGCGATCGATGTCGCCGTACTCCGCCTGCTCCTGCTTCACGATGGCTTCGAGCTTGTCCGCGTAGGCCTGCGTGTACTCGAAGCTCGCGCCTTCCGGCGCTTCCATCATCACGACGGTGCGGCCCACATCCGCGACGGGCGCGAACTCGCTGGGCAGGAAGTGGAACGTGAGGCCACCGAGGGCCATGAGGCCCGCCACCGCGGCGACGATCAGCCAGGGCCGGCGGATCAGGCTGCGCAAGCGCCGCTCGTACATCGCACCCAATTTGCGGAAGAACGCGTCGACCGCGTGCGCGACCTTGCTGCTCTTCATCTGACCCCAGGACGCCTTCGAGGCGAGCATCGGCGTCAGGGTGAGCGCGATGAGCGCCGAGAACAGCACCGACGCGGCGAGCGTGAAGCCGAACTCACGGAACAGGCGGCCGATGTCGCCCGGCAGGAACGAGATCGGCACGAACACCGCGGCGAGCGTCAGCGTCGTCGCGATGACCGCGAAGCCGATTTCCTTCGAGCCCTTCACGGCCGCGACGATCGGCGACTCGCCCTCCTCGCCGCGCCTGAAGATGTTCTCCAGCACGACGATCGCGTCGTCGACGACGAGCCCGATCGCGAGCACGAGCGCGAGGAGCGTCAGCGTGTTGATCGTGTAACCGAGCGCGTACATCGCCGTGAACGAGGCGACGATCGAGACCGGGATCGTGATCGCCGGAATCAGCGTCGCGCGCAGATGCCCGAGGAACGCATAGATCACGACGAGGACCGACACGAACGCGAGCGCCAGCGCGATGACCACTTCCTTCAACGCCGCTTCGATCGACACGGCGTTGTCGACGTTGATGACGAGCTGCGAGCCGGGCGGCAGGGACTGGCGCACGCGCTCGATGGCCGCGCGCATCCCGTGCGCCACATCGAGCAGATTCGCCTTGGATTGCGCCTCGACGGAGATGCCAACGCCCGCGCGGCCGTCCGCGCGGATGAAGGAGCGCTCGTCCTCCGCCGCGAGCTTCACCTCCGCGACTTCGCCCAGGCGCACGAGCTGGTTGTCCGGGCCGCGCCCGATGACGAGATTCTTGAAATCCTCCTCGGTGTCGAGCCCGACTTCCGTGCGCAGCGTGAACTCGCGCGAGCGCGACTCGAGGCGACCGGCGGGGAGCTGCACGTTCTCGCTGCGCAAGGCGTTCTCGATGTCCGACACCGCGAGGCGCCGGCCGGCGAGCGCGACGCGATCGATCCAGATGCGCATCGAGTAGCGCCGCCCACCGTTCACCGCGACGCGCGCCACGCCCGGAACGGTCGAGAGCTGGTCGACGATGTAGCGCTCGGCGTAGTCGGTCAGCTCGAGGATGCTCATCGAATCCGAGCTGAAGTTCAGGAACATCACCGGATCGGCGCCCGAGTTGGCCTTCGTGATCTCGGGCGGGTCCGCTTCGTCGGGCAGGTTGTTCAGCACGCGCGAGACGCGGTCGCGAATGTCGTTCGCGGCGCCGTCGACATTGCGGTCCGCGGAGAACTCGACGTTGATCACCGAGCGCTCATCGAGGCTGCGCGACTCGATCTTCTCGATGCCTTCGAGGCCCGCGATGCGGTCCTCGATCACCTGCGTGACCTTGTTCTCGATGACCGGCGCGGCCGCGCCCCGATAGTTCGTGTTGATCGAGACGACCGGGCGCTCGATGTCCGGGTACTCGCGCACCGCGAGCCGGTTCAGCGCGACGAGGCCGAAGATCACCAGCAGCAGGCTGATGACCGTCGCGAAAACGGGGCGGCGGATGGAGATTTCCGAGATTCTCATGGCCGGCGCGCGTCAGGTCTCGGCGACGGTGGTGCCGGTGGAATCGACCTCCACCACCTGGATGCCGTCGCGAATCTTCTGCGTCCCTTCGACGACCACGCGCTCGCCGCGAGCGAGGCCACTCGTCACCTGCACCTCGCCCGGCCGGCGCCGGCCGATCGTCACTTCGCGCTTGAGCGCGACACCGTCCTTCACGACGAACACGAACGACTTCCCCTGCTCCGGCACGAGCGCGCCTTCGGGGATCAGCAGCGCCTTGGCGGCCGCGGCGCTGATCTTCGCGGTCATG
>DASZSS010000141.1:0-49394 GCA_035548535.1 Steroidobacteraceae bacterium | reverse complement strand
TCTCCAGGAAATACGTGAACAGCTTCACGTGATACCGGTTGATCCGGAACAGCTTGTCGACTTTCACCGGATCGCCCTGGTGGTGCGAGAGATTGTGATGCTGATCGGGAATCCCGATCTGCGGGTAGGCCAGCCCGCCGGTCGGCCCTTCGCGCGCCATCATGAACGTGAGGACGCGAGTGAGATCCGCCTGGTACGCGATCACCTGCAGGTCGACCATCATCCTGAAATAGTCTTCGAACTCGGCGGGCACGCCGGCGGGCCGATCGATTCGCGGCAGCTCGCGATCGGACTGCGATTCGGCGATCTGAATGCGCCGCTCGATGTCGCGGATGGCGTCGAGGTACTCGTCGAGCTTGGCGCGATCCGCCGCGCTCATGGTGTTCAGCAGACGCGATGTGCGCTGGACCAGGCCGTCGAGGATGCTGCGCTGCTGGCGCAGCCTCAGGAGCTGCGCCTCGCGATCCGTGCTGTCGACGTCGCCGAACAAGCGCTCGAACACCGTGCGCGGATTGTTCGCCATCGGGAGCGGCGTCGTGGGCGTCTTCCAGGACAATGTATTGATGAACAGGCAGCTCAGATTGTTCTCGCAGACACCGACCAGATCGTGATTGGCCGTCAAGGCCACTTCGAGCGAGGACAGTTGCGTCTCCCGCCCGAGCTTCTGGGCCGCGATTTGATCGAGCGACACGCCCGCATGCGCCTGCTCGCCGATCTGCTTGGGGCGCACTCCTGTGAGAAAGGTGGTGGTCGCGCGCATGTGCTCGCCCGTCGGATCGTTCGCGGCCGGCATGGCTTCTTTCTGCGCCAGACCGGTGAGCACCAGCATGCGATCGCGGAATGGAGCCATGGGCTCGAGGGTCGGGCTCAGCTCGAACCCTGCGCCTTCCCCGGTCGGCGTCCACTTGCTCATCGGCCACATGCCGTTGCCGACGAACACGGTCGCGAAGCGGTGCGGCGCTTTGAATCGTTCCGATGGCTTTGCGAGTGCGGGCACCATGCCGTCGAGCAGAGGCAGTGCGATCGAGGCTCCCATGCCCCGCAGGAACGCACGGCGCGGAATCGCCTTCTTGAAGATCATCATGTGTCGGCCCTCGCCGCCGATGCCCGCATGCGAAACGGCGCGCTCTTCACGATTTCCAGGATGAGCGACGACCAACGATAGTCGTGTGACGCAGCGTTTCTGACGATGGTGCGGATGGCAGGCTGGTCGTAGTACTCGAGTCCCCGCCCGAGCGCATACGTCAGCAGCTTCTCCGCCACGACGTGCGCGAAGCTCGCGGGGTTCTGCATCAGGATGCGGCGCAGCTCCGCGGGCCCGTGAAACTGACGGCCATCGATGAACTGCCCGGATGCGTCGATCGGGTTGTAGAGGATCGGCAGCTCCGGCGAAGCGAGCACCACATCCGTCTCGACCTTGCGCCACTGGCCCACCGGATCGAAGTTGTCGAACGCGAAACCCACCGGGTCCATGCGCGCATGGCACGCGGCGCAGTTCGGGTTGGCGCGATGCTGCTCCAGCTTCTGCCGCACCGTCAGACGCGTGAAGTCCGTGTCCTTGCTTTCAGGAAACGGCGGGACGTTGGGCGGCGGCGGTGGGGGCGGCGCGCCCATGACATTGTCCAGCACCCACTTGCCGCGCAGCACGGGCGAAGTGCGATTCGGCAACGACGTGACCAGCAGGATCGCACCCTTGCCCAGGATGCCCCAGCGATTCTCGTCGGTCAGTGTGACGCGGCGGAAGCGGCTGCCATACACATTCGGAATGCCATAGTGACGCGCGAGACGCTCGTTCACGTACGTGTAGTCGGCGCTCAGCAGCTCGATGACGCTGCGGTCTTCGCGCAGCATGCTCGCAAAGAGCAGGGCGGCTTCCTGCTCGAACGCTGCGCGCAGAGCATCGTCGAATTCGGGGAACGCGATCGTGTCCGGCTCCTGGCTCTTCACATTGCGCAAGCCGAGCCACTGCCCGAAGAAATTGTCGACCAGCGCGGCGGAGCGCGGATCGGCGAGCATGCGCCGCACTTGCTGCTCGAGCACCGACGGATCCTGCAGCTTCCCGGCGATCGCGAGCTGCAACAGCTCTTCATCCGGGATGCTGCTCCACAGGAAGAACGACAGGCGCGAGGCGAGCTCGAGGTCGTTGATGCGCGCGACGGCCGCGGTCCCCTGCGGCGGATCCAGCTCGAACCGGAACAGGAAATCCGGGCTGACGAGGATGCCCTCGAGCGCCATGCGGATTCCCGCATCGAATGCGTTGCCGTCCTTCTGCGCGTCGCGGCCAGTCCGAAAATGCGCGAGCAGCGGTTCGATATCCGCATCGGTGACAGGCCGGCGATACGCACGCCGCGCGAGGTTGGACAGGATCTGCCTGGCGCACGGCTCGTTCTCTGCGTGACAGACGAAAATCTTGTCACGGCTTGGCGTGCTCGCCGCCACCTTCGCATTGAACGGGCCATTGATCGAGACGCTTTCCACACCGGGCGGTCGTCGGCTGTCGTCTCGCGGACCCCAGCCTTTGATCTGCGCTTCCGCAATTTGCGGCCGTAGCATGCCTTCCGGAGCGAGCGCTTCGTCCAGGAACGTCACGCCGACGAGCCGTGTCCCCGCCTTTGCCGGGAAGCGCGCTTCCAAGCTCTCTTCCACTTGCTCCGGCGTGCGATCCTTCTCGCCCCCGATGGTGAACAGCTTGACGCGCTTGCCATCCAGGCGGACGTCGAGCTGCCGCGGCTCGCCGAGCCCGATGATGCGCGGGCCTTCGATGCCCTTGGTCCGGAGCAGCCGGATCTTGACGACGTATTCGCCATCGAGCGGAAAGTCGTACTTCACCGCCATGCCGCCGCGGGAGCCGAACGGCAGGTCTTCGCTCTCGCGAGCGGTTTGCAGATCCGTTGCCGGCGCGACGAACGTGCGCGCCACCGGACGCAGCGTCGGGTCGCCGACCGCGGTCCGACTGATCTGACGGGCCGCGATGAGGTAGCGCTCCATCAGCAGCGCGGAGACGGAGAGAATCTCCCCGCTATTGTCGAAGCCCGCGCCGGCTTCGTCCGCGGGCAAGAGCGACTCGCCGTCGACATCGAGCGCCAGCAGATCGCGAATCGCATTGGTGTACTCGGCGCGATTCAGGCGATGCACGGCCGCGGGCCGGCCGGGATTGGGCTTCGCGGCGGCCGCGGCGTCGAGCTGCGTTTCGAGGAAGCCCGCAAAGGAGTCGTAGCTGTCCGCATCCGGGCGAGGCTTGCCGGCCGGCGGCATGGACCGCGTGCGCAATTGCCGGACGACTCTCTCCCAGGTCTCCGCTTCCGCGGGGATGTCACTGAAGCTCAGCGTGTCGAACGCGAGGCCGCCGGCCCAGTCGACGGTGTTGTGACAGTCGAAGCAGTACTTTTCGAACAGGGCGTGGCCCTTGCGCGCGGCCGGGCCGGACTCCGCTGACTGCTCCGCGGACGCGGGCGATGATCCGAAGTAAATACAGCCCAACGCCGCTGCGACCCATGCTTTGGCCTTCACGTGCGCTCCCCCTTTTCCTGGCAAGTAGACGTTTGCGCGTGCTCGATACCGCACGCTTGCGGATGCGGTATCAGCCGCTCGAAAGCGTCTACCCGCGCGTGGGAAGCCTCAGCCGAACAGCGCGCGCGTGGGTGCTCGCGGCGGTCCTCGCCGGCGCGGGGACCTGCTCCGCAAACGCGCCCGCCCCGGAGCGGCCACACAGCGGTCGCACGGCGGCTGCCGCCACGTGGCTGGCGGGGGAGGTGATCCTCGATCGCACGCCGCTCGCCGACGCTATCGCCGAGATGAATCACTTCGATCCCGCGCGGCGCGTCGTGCTCGATCCCGCCATCGCCGCCGTGAAGATCAGCGGCGTCTACCACGCCGGCGATCTCGAGCTCTTCGCGACGATGGTGGCGCGCCTTTACGGCTTCCGCGTGATGCATCGAGGCGGCCGCATCCATCTTCTCGCGCCGGCTTCGACGCTCACGGCCCTGCGCTGAAGACCCGCAGGTGCGGTATCGAAGCGGACGGCGCGTCTACCTGCCTATGAAGAAAGTGGTTGCGACTCTGTTGGCCATGATGGCGGCGGCGTCGGGAAACGCCTTCGCCAGCGGCGATGTCACGGCAGGTCGGAACAAAGCGAGCGCATGCACGGCGTGTCACGGCTTGACCGGCGTGAGCCCCGCCGACCTGTATCCCCATCTCGCCGGCCAGCGCGCCGCGTACCTCGTGAAGCAGCTCAAAGCGTTTCGCGACGGCGCGCGCAAGGACCCGCTGATGGAGCCGATGGCGAAGCCGCTCTCCGATGCGGACATCGAAAATCTCGCCGCGTACTTTTCGGCACAGAAGCCGGCGCAGCCGGCGCCACCCCTGGCGCAGACTTCGGCGCCGGATACGCCGGTCGCGCATCCGCCGATTGCACCCGCGGGCATCGTCGTCCCGCGCCCGCATCCCACGCGCCAGTACTGGGCGGACAAGATGCCGGAGGCGGAGGCGCGCCCGATCATCTGGCAGAAATGCCAGATCTGCCACGACCTGCAGAGGACGCTGGCATTCGTGCGGTCGAAGGAAGAGTGGGGGCACGTCGTCGACTCGATGATCCGCCGCGGCGCGCCGGTCACGCCCGAGGAGAAGACGGTCATCGTCGATTACATGACCCGGTACTTCGGCCCCGACTCGCCGCAGATCGACAAGGAGGTCGGGATGCGCGCCTGCAAGCCGAGCGAATGGCCGAAGGGCTCCAGCGATTTCCGCAGCAACTGGAAATCCCCGTACAACATCTGGGTCTCCAATCAGCAGGGCGGCAACATCGACATCGTCGATCCGCAGACCAAGACGGTCCTGCGGCGGATCAACTGCGTGAGCGCGCCCGATCGGGTCGAGTTCTCCCGGGACGGTAATACGGCGTACGCGCCCGATCGCGTCGAGCACAACATCACCGTCATCGACACGCGCACGGGTGCCATCAAGGCGAAGATCCCTCTCATCGATCGGCCGAACACGGCCGTGCTCACGCGCGACTTCAAGAAGCTGTATGCGGGCATCTGGCCGGTGCGCGGCGATGAAGACAAGCGCGGGTACGTGCAGGTCATCGACACGGAGAAGCTGAAAGTCGTCAAGACGATCGAAGTGAAAGGCGGCATTCACGACACGTGGATGTCGCCGGACGGCAAGCTCCTGCTCGCGATGTCGCCCGAAGGTCGCTTCATGGACCTCTTCGACACGGCCGACGAACGCAAGCTCTGGACGTGCTGTACCGAAGCCGAGATCGGCACCATGAACATGGAGCGGGCCCCGGATGGCGCGACCAGCCGCATCTTCTTCTCCTACTCCGGCTTCTCGGGCATCGTGGTGATCGACGCGAAGAGCGGCAAGGAGCTGCAGCGCGTGAGCCACCCCGTCGATACGAGCGGCCCGTACAAAGGGATTCCGCACGCGAGCGGCAACGGCAAGGCGCTCGGCTTTCATGGCGGTGAAATCAGCCCGGACGGCAAGAACTACTGGGTCATTCAAGGCAGCTTCGTTTACCGCTACGAGCTGCCGAGCCTGAAACCCCTCGGCGACGTGCATCTCGCGCTCGTCGATCAGGCGGGCAAGCGCTTCACGCCGGCGATCGAAGGATCGTGGCTCACGATTTCGCCCGACGGTAAGAAGGTGTACGCGGTTCGGCCCGGTCGCAATCTGCTGTCGATCATCGACGTGGCGACGATGAAAGAGGAAGCGCTGATCCCCACGGGCGAATATCCGCTGCACATCTCCATCTGGCCCAGGGGGACTCCATGAAAGGCGTGAAAACCCTCGCACCGGTCGATGTGGTGATCGTCGGCAGCGGCTGGGGCGGAATGATCATGGCGAAGGAGATCGCCACTCGCACACCGCTCTCGGTGCTGGTGCTCGAGCGCGGTGGGCCGTACCGCGGGCCGGCGGCATACGGCGAAGAGATGGACGAGGTCGACACGTTCATTCGCATGCGGCATGCGTACAACGCAGCCGATGGAACGTTCACGACGCGCGCCTCGTACAAGGATCGCGCCGTGCCGATCCGGCAATGGAAGGATTTCCCACCGCTCGGCACCGGCATGGGCGGCGCGAGTGACCACTGGGGCGCCACCTCGCCACGCCTCTTGCCCGAGTCCTTCAGGATTGCGAGTCACCTGAAGGAGCTGCACGGCGCAGCCAAGCTCCCGCCGAATATCACGATTCAGGACTTCGGCATCACGTGGGAGGAGATCGAGCCGTACTACGTGCGCGCCGAGGAAATGATGGGCACGAGCGGCAAAGCGGGCAATCTCAACGGCAAGAAGATCGATGGCGGCAACATCTTCGAAGGGCCGCGCTCGAAGGAGTTTCCCAATCCGCCGCATCCCATGCCGTATGCGCCGCTGCTGTTCGCCAAGGCGGCGAAGGAGCTCGGGTATCACCCGTTTCCGATGCCCTCATCGACGCCCAGCCAGACATACACCAGCCCGGACGGCATCAGTCGGCCGGGCTGCATGTACTGCGGTCATTGCTCGCTGTTCGGCTGCATGGTGGGTGCGAAGGCGAGCCCGAATTTCACGCTGCTGCCGATCCTCGAGAAGAGAAAGAACGTGACGATCCGCACGCACGCGCACGTGCGGCGGGTCGTGCACCAGGGCGGCAAGGCGACGGGGGTCATCTACGTCGACGGCGCGGGCAAGGAATTCATGCAGCCCGCAGGCGCGGTGGTGCTCGCCGCGTGGGTGTTCAACAACGCGCGACTGCTGATGCTGTCGAAGATCGGCGAGCAGTACGATCCCGTGTCGGGAAAGGGCACGCTCGGCAAGAACCCCACGTATGCCGTGAATGTCGGGTTGGACTTCTTTCTCGACAAGCCGCTGAACAACTTCATGGGCAGCGGCGGGCTTGCGATGGCGATCGGCGACTTCAGTGGCGATCTCGGCGATGAGGGCGCCGCCGAGGGCGCATTCCGCGGCGGCATCATCTTCGCGTATCAGCAGGGCAGCCCGCCGGTGATCTCTGCGTTCGGCAAGATTCCGAATGGCGAGGCGCCGCAGAACTGGGGCGCGCAGTGGAAGAAGGCGGCGCTGAAGTGGAACGACCGGTGTGGCACGTTCCTCAGCACCGAGAATCACTTCGCGTATCGCCAGAACTATCTCGATCTCGATCCGACGTATACGGACAAGTGGGGCGATCCGCTCCTGCGCGTCACGATGGACTGGACGGACGCCGAGCGCAAACAGGCGGCGTTCATCTCCAAGAAGGAAGTGGAGATTGCGAAGGCCATGGGCGCGATCGCCATTACCCCGCGTTTGGCGCCCTCGGCGAAGAGCGGACCGCCACTGCAGGTCCACAACCACAGCCATGGCGGAGCGATCATGGGCGTCTCGCCCGACAACAGCGTCGTGAATCCGTATCTGCAGCACTGGCAGATGCCGAACCTCTGGGTCGTCGGCGGTTCGTGCTTGCCGCAGGGAGATGAGCACTCGACGTTGACCATTGCCGCGCTCGCGTATCGCGCGGCCGACGCGTTCGTCGATCGCTACTCCAAGCGCCCGGGAGCCCTCGCATGAAGCGCAGAGAATTCATCGAGCTCTCCGCCCAGAGTATCGGCGGTTTGCTCATCTATAGCCTCACGGGCGTGCCGCGTGTGCTGAGCGCCGCGGAGGGCACCGTGAAGGTGCCGCTGCGCTTCTTCACGGAGCACGAGGCGAAGGTGGTCGTTGCCGCGTGCGAGCGCATCTTTCCGGCCGATGAGAGCGGGCCGGGTGCGACCCAGGCTGGCGTGGTGGTGTACATCGATCGGCAGCTCGCCGGTCCCTACGGCACCGACAAGAATCGCTATCTGCAGCCGCCCTTCGTCGAGTCGGTGGCCGAGCACGGCTATCAGGGGAAAGAGAATCCGCAGCAGATCTATCGGGCGGGCATTCCAACGCTCGGCGCGGACTTTCTCGCGCTCGCGAGCGCGCAGCAGGACGAGCGACTCAAAGCGATCGAGAAGACCTACTTTTTCCAACTGCTCCGGCAGCACACGATCGAGGGCATGTTCTGCGATCCCATGCACGGCGGCAACGCAGACCTCATCGGCTGGCAGATGCTCGGCTATCCCGGGCCGCAGATGAGCTATCGAGGTCAGATCGATCAATACAACGGTGTTGCGTATCGCCCGACGCCGCAAAGCCTCGAACAGATTCTCGGGTACAAGGTGAAGCCGTGGGAGGATGAGGGGAAGGGCTAGGATGCGCAGAGCGCTACTGCTGCTAACGGCCGCTGCTGCGACCGGCGCCGGCGCATCGAGTGCCGCTGTGGCGTGGAACGCAGCGAGCGCGCCGAGCGCCGCTGCCGCTCCGCATGCTTCTGCCACGCCGAGCGCGGTGCCCACTCCGAGCACCGCTACCGAGTGGAGCGCCGCTGTTGCGCCCATTCCCGGCGTCGTCGCCGCAGGAGCGAAGCTGCAACTCGTCGGCGAAGGCTTCAAGGGCACCGAAGGCCTCATCGGCATGTCCGATGGCAGCGTGCTCTTCTGCGAAATCGACACCAACCGGATCATCCATCTCGACCTCGCGGGCAACGCCTCGATCTACCTCGAGGACTCGAACCGCGCGATCGGCCTCGCCTACGACGCACGCGGCCGCCTCATCGCCGCGCAGTCGCGCGAGCCGCGCATCGGCGTGCTCGCGCCGACTCGCCTCACGCTCGCAGATTCCTTCGCCGGGCAGCCGCTCGTCCGTCCCAACGATCTGGTCGTCGACCAGAAAGGCGGCCTGTACTTCAGCGATCCCATCCCGAGTCCGCAGCTTCAATTCCGCGATCCGCCACCTGGGCGCAAACCGCTGCTCTTCTATATCCGGCCCGATGGCACGCTCACGCAGCTCACCGATGTCATTGCACGGCCCAATGGCGTCCAACTGAGCACGGACGAGAAGACGCTCTACGCAGTGGACGGCGATCAGATCGTGGCCTTCGACGTGCAGGCGGATGGATCAGTGAAGAATCCGCGCAAGTTCGCAGATGCCACGGGCGATGGCCTGGCGGTCGACAGTGCAAACAGGTTGTACGTCGCAACGGAAGCGGGCGTTCGAGTGCTCAGTCCGAAGGGCCGCTCACTGGGCTTGATCCCCACCCCGGTGCGCATTCAGAGCGTCGCGTTCGCGGGCGCCGATCGCAAGACGCTGTACGCCGCCGGCCGGGGCAAGGTGTTCCGCATATCCCTGCTCGCGCGAGGCATCGCAAGCCGCGCCAAATAGGCGTCACGGCCGGCGCGGGGCACATGCGGTGTCGGGCCCCGAGGGACGTCTACCTCAGTTGGAGGATTGGGAATGCAGAAGAGGCGTTGCTGGGGAGTCGGGCTGGCAGGGGCCTGCATGGCCGTCGTCGCGGCGGGATCCGCCAGAGCCGAGGTCACGAAATTCGAAGTGCTGTCGTTCGAGCGGGGCGCGCTCGAAGGCCGAGTGTTCGACCAGGTCGGCACGTACGACCGCATCAAAGCGCGTGTCACCGTCGCGGTCGATCCTGCGGATCCCCGTAACGCCGTCATCGCCGATATCGGCCTGGCGCCGAAGAACGCCGCCGGCAAGGTCGAGGCGGTCTCGGACGTGGAAATTCTGCGGCCGTCCGATCCCAAGCGCGGCAACGGGAAGATGTTCTATGAGGCGGTGAACCGCGGCGCCAAGCAATCGCCCGGCATCTTTCTGGATGCGAGCTCGAAGGCGCTGACCAGCGCGGCGGATGCGGGCAACGGCTATCTGCTTCGTCAGGGATACACGCTCGTTTGGAGTGGTTGGCAGGGGAATCTCGAGTCGGAGCCGGGAGCGCTTGCGCTCTCCGTACCCACGCTCACGGGGGTCTCGGATCGCATCACGGCCGAGTTCGTGTTCAACAACACGAAAAACCCGGCGGTCACGACCTTGGCGTGGCCTGCAGCCGCGACGGACGACGCGAAGCTCGTCGTCCGCGCCAAGTGGGACGATCCGGCGGCGACGCCGCGCGACATGGCCTTCCGCTTCGTCGATCCGACGCACGTCGAAGTGAAGCGGCCGGCGGGATTCGACGGCGGCGCGATCTACCAGCTCGATTACGTCGCGCGCGATCCGAAAGTCCTCGGTCTCGGCTTCGCGGCGACGCGCGACATCGTCGCGTATCTGCGTCACGACACCAGCGCGGAGAATCCGCTGGCGGACAACGGTCGCTCGTCGATACGTCGCGCGTATGCGTATGGCCAGTCACAGAGCGCCCGCTTCCTGCGCGAGTTCTTGTACCTCGGCTTCAACGAGGATGACGCGCGTCGCTCAGTGTTCGACGGCCTCTTGGTCCACATCGCCGGCGCGCGCTTCACGGCCGTGAACATGCGGTTCGGCTTGCCGGAAAGCGCGCCGCGCCATCCGCAGGATCCGGGAGCAATGGCCGATCGCTTCCCGTTCACGTATGCCGAGACGGTTAATCCCTTCACGCGCGAGCGCGATGGTCTGCTCGTGCGCTGCTCGAAGACGCGCACGTGCCCGAAGATCATCCAGGCCGACAGCGAGTACGAGTGGTACAACTCGAAGGAATCGCTGCTCGTCACGGACCCGAGCGGCAAGCCGGTGAAGATTCCGCCGAACGTGCGTCTGTTCACGATGGCCGGCACGCCGCACATCGTGCGTAACAATCCCCTGTGTGTGATGCCGACGAATCCGCTGCAGCACGGGCCGGTGTTGCGTGCGATGCTGAACAACCTCGACGCGTGGGTCGATCGCAATGTCGCGCCGCCGCCGAGCCGCATCCCGAATCTGGCGGATCGCAGTGTGTTACCGGCGGACCAAGCCGCTCACCAGTTGAAGACGCCCATTCCGGGCCTGCCGTACTCCGGCATGCACGTCGTCGCAGGGGCGGAAGATCTGAGCGTGCATCCGAGCAAGTTGCTCGGGCAGTTCAAGCTCTATCTGCCGCGCCTCGATGCCGACGGCATGATGATCGGCGGCGTGCGTCTGCCGGCGATCGATGTGCCCAAAGCGACGTACACCGGCTGGAACCCGCAAGTGGAGGGCAATGGACCGACGGCGTTGTGCTCGCTGGTCGGAGGCGTCGTGCCGTTCGCGTCGACGCAGGAAGAGCGCGAGGCGAAGCACGATCCGCGTCCGTCGCTGGCCGAGCGCTACGCAACGCCTGCCGCATACGTGGACAAAGTGGATCAAGCCGCCCGGACGCTCGTGCGTCAGCGCTTGATGCTCGAAGAAGATCTTCCGCGCCAGCACGAGGCCGCCGTGAACGACACGCTCGCCGGACTGCACCCGCCGAAGTCGAGCGGCGAGGCGCGAGCGACTCGATGAGTGATGAGAAGGCAACTCCCACGCGTCGCGAGGTGTTGATGGCCGGCATCGGAATCGCGGCGTCCGTAGCCGCCGGAGGAGCCGCAGCCGCGCCTGCGAAATCGCCGGGGAAGTTTCGTGTGGCCATCACCGGCGACTTCGAGCGTCTCGCGATGAAGGCGGCTCCCTGGAACACGCTCGGTGAGGACGCCGAGGTCGTTACCTTCACGAAGCCGCTCGGTTCCGTGCGCGACACCGTGAAGGCGCTGCGCGACTTCGATGCCGTAACGCTCATGCATGAACGCGTCCCGTTGACGCGGGAGATGCTGGAGCAATTGCCACGCCTAAAGCTCATCGTGTTCAGCGGCAATCGCAACGAGACGCTAGACGACAAGGCGGCTGCTGACCGCAACATCATCGTGTGCAAGTCGAGCCCGGACTTCGACGTGCCCGCGGACGCACCAGGCGGTGAATCGCCGTCCGAGCTCACCATCGCGTTGCTCATGGCTTGCGCTTGGCACACCGGGGCAGCGACCACGCTGATCCGCCAGGGCGGCTGGGCGTTCCGCGCCGGGACGGCGCTGCGCGAGAAGACGCTCGGCATTCTCGGCTACGGCGGAGTGGGCAGACCGGTGGCGCGCGTCGCCGTGGCCCTTGGAATGCGCGTGCTCGTGTTGGATCGGAAGCTCACGGATGAGACTGCGCGCGCGGCGAACGTGACGCGTGCGGATCTCGACACGTTGCTGAAGAATTCCGACGTCGTAAGCATTCACCTGCCGCTGACCGCAGCCACTCGCGGCATGATCGGCGCGCAGCAGATCGCCCAGATGAAGGACGGGGTGATTCTCATCAATACGGCGCGCGCCCCGATCATCGACGAGCAGCCGTTTCTCGATGCGCTTCGCTCTCGCAAGATCGGCATGGCCGGCCTGGATGTGTATTGGGAAGAGCCGCTGCCGCCACACCATCCGCTCCGGACGCTGCCCAACGTGGTCATGACACCGCATATTGGCTACGTCACCGAAGAGACGATGGCGGTCCGCTACCGCGGACTGCTCGATACGCTTCTCGCGTATCGAAAGGGAAACATCATCGGGCGCTACACACGGGAGGAACGTACATGACGAGAACGATCCGAATGTCGCTGCTCACTGCGGCGGCGCTGGCGGTCCTGTCCGCAACGGCGTTTTCGCAGCAGCAGAAGGCCGACAGCCCCGCGACGCGCACCGGTGCGAAAGGCATGGCTCTGGGGCAAGTGAGGCCGATGACCGTGGCGCTCGCGAAGCGGATCGTGACGGCGGCCCGCACAGCGGCGTGCGCGCCACCTGCGGGGGAATGCAGTGGCGCATTCGCCGTGACGGACGATGCCGGCGTTCTGCTGTATCTCGAAGTCATCGACGGCGTGCTGGCCGGCGGCCCCGATCTTGCGATCAAGAAGGCGAAGACCTCGGCGGTGTGGCGCCGTCCGACCGAAACGTTCCAGGACGCCGTGAAAAGCGGCAGGAACACGTCGTACGCGGACGGCTCGTTCTCGGACATGACGACCTCACCAGGTGGCGTGCCCATTTTCAAAGACGGCCGAGTCGTCGGCGGGTTCGGCGTGGCTGCGGTCGGCAGCCTCGCGGCGAGCAAGCAGATCAGTGCCGCGGTCTCCGCTGAGGTGGAGAAGATTTTCGGCAAGCAATAGGAGGCGTTGAGTGAGCGCACCATGGGTCACCGTGGTCGGAATCGTCTGCGCGGCGGCAGCCCTCGTTGCAGATTCGGCCGAGCCGAGTGGGGCCAGGCTGTGGACTCGCGCCGATCTGCAGGCGCTCGATTCAGCGCTGATATCGCAGATGGGCCAGGCGCACACCGCATTCAAGCAGGTGTTGAGCGGCGGCACGCACGGCATGCTCGTCATTCACCGCGAAGTCACGGCCGACCCGGAGTTGCACGAGAAGCTGAATGACTTCTTCGTGGTGCTGGACGGCGAAGGTGCGGTCAAAGTCGGCGGCATGGTGAGCGGCGCGAGACCCCTCAAGCCGTACGAGAAGCTGGCGCAAAGGCTGGATGGCGGTACGCTGTACGAGGTCAGGCAAGGGGACGTGCTCTTCGTGCCCGCGAACGTCTGGCATCAGGTGATCGTTGGCGAGGGCAAGAAGCTGACTGCGGTATTGATCAAAGCGGAGTAGTGCGAGCATGAGAATTGTGCGGCTCGCAATCTCGATCGTCGTGGCGGCGCTCATCGGCGTGGCAGGCCGGCCCGCCTGGCCCAGCGGCGCGATGTTCCTGCAATCCACTGAGATTCCCGGGAACCCCGAGTTCGTCATCTTCGGCAGCGTGAAAGACGAGCAGGGCAAGTATGTCGATGGCGCCATCGTGAAAGTGAAGGTCGCGGAGCACATGCTGGAGTTCAGTGCCCAGACCAACGTCATCGGCCGCTATCGCACGCCCGATATCGGCCGGGCAATCAAGGATCTCGGCTATGACGTCGATCTGTCGTTGATCACCGTCATCGTGGAGTCGCCCAACTACGAGGTGGTGCAGCGGCAGTATCGCGGCAAGTACCGGCAGAACAAGGGCGCCATCGAGATGAACTTCCGGGTCAAAAAGCTGGGAGGGTGACGAAGCCTGGCCCGCAGCCCATTGCGGAGAGCTGCGACCCGAGTGGCCCACCCGAGCGAGACGAGTCCCGCGCCCACGCGCGGCGAGCGACAGCGCGACATTCGCACCGACGGCATCCTCCGCCGTCTTGCGCACACGTCGCAGTAAAGGCCGATGCCCGCGCGGCGATGGGCTCACTGCGCGTCGGCCGCCAGCGCTTCGCGATCGAGGACTTTGCCCCGCACGATCACCTTCACGATCCCATCGTAGGCCTGGATCGTTTGTGTGGGGTCGTCTCTCAGCAGCAGAAGATTGGCCAGCTTGCCGGGCTGCACGGTACCGATGTCACGATCGAGGCGTAACGCCTTCGCGTTGGCCTCCGTCGCTGCGACGAAGATCTGCCGGGGTGTCAGTCCGGTGTCCCGCAAGTGCTGGATCTCGAGCCAGCCGTTCAATCCGGGCGGATTGGCGTAGGTGGGCGCGCTCGGCGTGTCGGTGCCGAACAGGATCTTCGCACCGTGAGCGACCATGTACCGGATCGCGCTCTTGTTGCGAGTGATCGGAGCGGATAAAGACGCGCGCACCGCATCCCATCGCACCTGCGGATCGTGCGAATCCAATGCCGACTTGGGCAAGAGCTCGGGGGCAAGCTGGTCGCGGTACCACTGCCCTGCTGGCGTGCCATACCATGCGATCACGTTCCGCGGCACGACGTGCGCGATCATCGGATTCGACAGGTACTGAGGATCAAACAAGTCCTGCAATCCATACAGCACCTGCGTTGTCGGCTGCCAACCTATGTTTGCCTTCAAGACGTCGTTCAGAATGCGCGTCGCCCGCGGCGTCAGCTCGGTGGCTTGCGGCTCCCGCTGCCAGTGCCACAACCCATGCGCGATGATGTCGACGCCTGTCGCCACCGCAAACTCCTGGGCGTCCGTGCTGTTCGCGTGCATGAGCACGGGCAGGCCCGCCGCGTGCGCGGCCGCCACCAGAGCGCGAATCGTGTCCAGGCGCGGCGCGCGCATCGTATCGACCTCGCCGTATCCCCGCTCGTAGAAGGTCTTCGTGCAGATGGCGCCGTCCGCCTTCATTCGGGTGACGACCGCTTCGGGCGTGTGTGTGGCGGGATCAATCCCCTCCGGGGCTCTCGGCTCTTCGCCACTCTGCACGATCATGTATTCCTTCAGAGCCCGCTTGTTCGGCCCGGCAACGAGCTCGATTGCCGGATAGCCGCCGGGGATCTCCGCGGCCCCGCAGAAGTAGCGATCCGGGCGAATTGGCAAAGCGTTCCACGCGTCAGTGATGTCGCGCGTGCCGATGAGATCGATGATCGTCGTGAAGCCGAAGTACAGAAAGCTGCGGGGCTGCTGCTCGCGCATGCTGCGCGCGACCGCGGGACTGGCTTTCTCCTGCGCGTCCTCGATCCCCGGCAGATCGGAATGCACGTGACTGTCGATCAGTCCCGGCGCGAGATAGAGCCCTTTGCCCTGGATGATCTCGACGTCGGCGGAATCGCCGCCGGGACGCGTGCTAGGGCCAACCTCGACGATACGCTCGTCCTGAATGCGGACGCTCACGTCGCGCAACGGGCTCGAGCGTTCGGGCGAAACGACGGTCACATGCTCGATGCGCACCTCGTGCGCGAAAAGGGGTGCCCTGGCCAGGCAACACATCACGGACATGAGGACCATCGTCTGGCCCCACGTGTGGCGGACGTACACGGCATTCTCCTTACGGTACGACTGCGCGCTTGTACCACGCCGCCGGCCCGAGCACGTCATCGTCTCGGCCAAAAGTGCTCAGCTCGCGCCGGGCTGCAGGGATACCTGAACGCGTCGGCAATCCTTTCGAGGGGATCGAGGCCTGCGCTGGGCCGACGGTCGCAGGCAACGTTCGCGGCGCTGTCGCCGTGATCGGGCAGGTCGGAGCTGAGCTCCCTCCTGGCGGGGTCCGCTCTGACGATGCGGTCTCGGCCGAGGCCGAAGCGGCCTGCGCCCGGCATGGAACCTGCTGGGTCGAACGCGCCTCGGCCATTTGCCGGACGGACGACAACGGCGCTCGGAAACTCATGGGTGTACGGGCTCGTGCAGGACCAAGGCAAGTCGCAGCATACGAGGACATTCATCATGAGCAGCAACCGCAACCCACCGCCGCCGCTACGGCGCATTCTCAGCAGTGACGAGATTGCCGACCTCGACGAGCAGTTCGACGAGTGCGATGCGGACGGGGATCAGCGCATCGACTTCACCGAATTCTCGCAGTTGCTCGAGAACCTGGGTTCAGAGGTGCCCCATACACACCGGCGCGCACGCTTCGACGAAATCGATGCGGACCACGACGGCGCCATCGACAGGCATGAGTTCATGCAATGGTGGCGCGGGGGCTAGCGTCTCTGGAGAGTCAGCGGTAGTGCGTATCGGGCACGCAAAATTGCGAATCCCGAGTGTCCGCATCGGCTTTTACAGTCCAGCTCATGGGCACTCGTATTCGTGGCTTACATGCGGGCGATGCACTGATCGTCGTGGACGTGCAGCGCGACTTCCTTCCAGGCGGTGCGCTGGCCGTGCCGGAAGGCGACAGGGTGATCCCGGTGCTCAACAGGGTGGCCGCGGAGTTTGCATCGCGCGGTTTGCCAGTCTTCGCCACGCGCGACTGGCACCCGCCCAACCATTGTTCCTTTCGCGCCCAAGGCGGCCCGTGGCCTCCTCACTGCGTTGCCGACACGCCCGGCGCGGAAATACCCGCGGACGTGCAACTGGCGCCCGATACCCAGGTGATCTCGAAGGCGACCACACCCGAGAAGGATGCGTATTCCGGATTCGAGGGAACCGACTTGCTGGAGCGCTTGCGGACGCGCGGTGCTACTCGTGTCTTCGTCGGAGGCCTCGCGACCGACTATTGCGTCAAGCAAACCGTGCTGGACGCACTTGCGAACGGTCTTGATGTCGTGGTGCTCGAGGATGCGATCAGGGCTGTGGAAGCTGAGCCGGGTGATGGTGCGCGCGCACTGCAAGAGATGCGGACCCGGGGCGCGATTGTCGCGACGACTGAAGACATTCTCGCGCGCTGACCTGGGACGATGCCGCAATCTCGTGCGCGATCTCGCTGTCTGGCGTCAACGCGCCGCGTGGAGGCGCCCGCCGGTTGACGTGGGGCTCTCGCCGGGAGCATTGAGGCAGCGCTTGCTTGTGTCCGATGACTCGGGAACCGCAGTGCGGCTCGACTATCCCTGTGCACCGGTCAGGCCGCGCGCGGTTGCCGGTTCACTTCCACGGTGATGTGCACCAGCTCCTCGTGAACGCGCAGCCGGTTCTTGAAATCCTCGGGCTCGGCGCGCTCCGCGGTCACGAGTCCGACGATGCACGCGAATTTTCCCTTGCCCACACGCCAGACGTGCAGGTCGCAGATCTCGGCGCGGATGGGTCCCTGCTCGATCGTTTCGCGAATCTCCTGCGCCACGGGCACGTTGAGCTCCGCGTCGAGCAGCACGCGGCCGGAATCACGCAGCAAGCCGTACGCCCACACGGACACGAGGCCCGCGCCGACGATGCCCATGACGGGATCGAGCCAGTTTGCACCGAGGTACTTGCCGCCGAGCAGGGCGGCAATGGCGAGCACCGAAGTGGCGGCGTCCGCGAGCACGTGCAAGTAAGCCGAGCGCAGGTTCAGATCGTGATCGTGCGCGTGACCATGCGTTGCGCCGTGACGAACGTGACCGGCACGATGATCGTGCGTGCCGTGATCGTGCCCGCCTTGATCGTAGGCGCCATGCCGATGCATGGCGTGACTGTGCCCGCCGTGTCCGTCTTGATGATGCGCGTGGTGATGATGGTGCGCTCCGCCGCTCAGCAAGCGTGCGCAGATCAGATTGACCGCGAGGCCCAGCGCGGCGATCAGGATGGCTTCGTCGAAATGGATCGGTCTGGGCGCGGCGAGTCGCTGCAGCGATTGGAACAGCATGAGCCCCGCCACGCCAACGAGTAGCACCGCGCTCGTGTAGCCGCCCAACACCTCGATCTTCCACGTTCCGAAATTGAAACGCGGATCCCTCGAGTAGCGACGCGCCGCGGAGTAGGCGAGGGCGGAAACTCCGAGCGCCAGTGCGTGCGAGCTCATGTGCCAGCCGTCGGCGAGGAGCGCCATCGAGTTCAGCAGCCAGCCGCCGACGATCTCCGCGACCATCATCGCGGCGGTGAGATAGACCGCGAGCCGCGTGCCGCGCTCGGCAAGCGGGTTGCTCTGGTCGAACTCGTGGTGATGGCGAAAGTCGTCCGCGGCGAGACCCATGAAGCACCGGCACTGGCGTATACTGCCCCCCAGTATACGGGACGGAGCATCCATGGCTCACGCCATCCGGGAGAACGAGGCGCTGCTCGCGCGCGTCCGGCGCATCAAGGGTCAGGTCGCGGCGCTCGAGAATGCGCTCGAACGCAAGCTCGACTGCGCCGCGGTCCTTCAGCAGACCGCGGCCGTGCGGGGCGCCATTTCCGGGTTGATGCTCGAGCTGCTCGATGGCCATCTGCGTGAACACGTTGCGGGCCGCGGCACGCGTTCCAAAGTCGAAAAAGAGCTCGAGCCGGTCCTGCGCATGCTGCGCACCTATCTCCGCTAGTCGTAATCCGGCGACCCGGTCCCATGGCGCAATCCTGTCACCGTTTGGGCATTGAGGCTTTGAGACCGAGCGTCTCACTCGGCTTCTTGCCAATGGCGCTCAACACCAGCACAGGCGCGGAGGTTCAGCGGGCGCTTGCGACGGGGGTGATCGGCCGCGTCATTTCATCGAAGCTGCCGAGCCTCTTCGTGTTGCCCGCGCGATATCGACTCACGTTGAGAGCACGTTCCGCACCGGATCCGGAACCGCGGCTCTGCGCCGAAGGATCGGCCTGAGTGCGCTCACAACCGCCCAGTGCAGCAGCGAACGTAACGGCCCCGGCTGTACTGCGGCGTCTCCCGGGCACCATCTGGGCACTCGGGCTCACGTCGTTGTTCATGGACACTTCGTCGGAGCTGGTGCACAGCCTGTTACCCGTGTTCATGTCGAGTGTGCTCGGCGTTGGCATGGTCACCATCGGATTGATCGAAGGAATCGCCGAAGCCACCGCATCCATCACGCGACTGTTCTCCGGCACGCTCAGCGATCGCTGGCGGCGGCGCAAGCCACTCGTCGTGTTCGGCTACGGGCTGGCGGCGCTCACGAAACCCATGTTCCCGATGGCGGCATCGATCGGCTGGGTCGCGGCCGCGCGATTCGTCGATCGGGTGGGCAAGGGCATTCGAGGTGCGCCCCGGGACGCACTCGTGGCAGACATCACGCTGCCGCAGTATCGCGGCGCAGCCTACGGATTGCGTCAGGCACTCGATTCCGTAGGTGCGTTCGCCGGGCCGGCGCTGGCGTTGCTGTTCATGAGCCTCTACGCCAGCGACATCCGTGCGGTGCTATGGATTGCGGTCGTGCCGGCGTTCGCCTCGGTGGCGTTGCTCGTGTTCTTCGTGCGTGAGCCCGATCAGCCGGCTGCGCCTGCTCCAACAGCGGCAACCGTCGACGAAGCAGGCCGGTCTGCCGCCGCGCCGCCTCGCTTCTCGTGGAGCAGTGCGCGCGTCCTTGGGCGACGCTACTGGCTCATCGTGGCGCTGGCAGCGATCTTCACGCTCGCTCGATTCAGCGAAGCCTTCCTCGTGCTTCGTGCCCAGGACGTCGGGCTGGCTGCTGCGAACGTCCCGCTCGTCATGATCGTGATGAATGTCGTTTACGCTGGGCTGGCCTATCCGGCCGGGCGCGTTTCCGACCGCGTTCATCCACGCGCACTGCTCTTCGTTGCGCTTCTCGTCTTGATCGCGTCCGACGTCGTCCTCGCGTTCAGCGCGTCCATTGCGCTCGTGTTGGTCGGATCGGCCCTATGGGGCCTGCACATGGCGCTCACGCAGGGCCTGTTCTCGAAGCTCATCGCCGATGAAGCGCCTGGCCATCTGCGCGGCACGGCCTTCGGCGTCTACAACGTCGTGACGGGCGTCTCGCTGCTGGTCGCAAGCGTCATCGCCGGCGCGCTGTGGAGCGGCGTCGGTCCGTCCGCGACGTTTCTTGCGGGTGCCGCGTTTGCCGGCGTCGCCGCCCTCGGACTTGCGGCGTATCGATCCGGGAAACGCAGCTAGCGCGGGCACGCACGCTTCAGCGCGTTGTCTTCTTGCGCGCAGACGCTTTCTTCTTCTGGGATTTTGCGCAGAGCGCGATGAACCCCGCCGCCATGAAGCTCGCCAGGCGCTCCTTCACGGCCGCGAAATCCTCGGACTTGCAGGTGCCGCCGGAGAGCCGGTCGATGCGCCCGGTGCGGCCCAGCGCGTGCATCAGCGCGCCCGTCACGAAGTCGTAGCCCCAGAAGATGTCGGCGTCGGCGCAGCCGGGCAGCGCCTTCTTCAGGATGCCGATCAGCTTCAGCACCACGGGATCGAAGTGCAGGTCCATCATCGCCGCACCCTCCGTGGAGTTGCTCACCTGCGCGGCGAAGGCCGCGAAGTTCTTCCAGCCTTCGCCGCCGTTGATGTAGAGATCCAGATCAGTATCGAGAAAGGCGCGCAGCGCGCCTTCCACCGTCAGCGAGTCGCCGGCCTCGCGCTCGTAGCGATCCAGTGCGTCGAGACGCCGGCTGCTCGTGATCCCTGCGCGCCGGGCAAACACCGCCTCGAAGAGGCGGCGCTTGTCCACGAAGTAGTAGTGCATCAGCGAGGTGTGCACCCCCACTTTCAGCGCCACATCGCGCAGCGTGACGCCGTTCAGGCCGTGTTTGGAGAACAGATACTCGGCGGCATCGAGAATCTGCTCGAGCGTTTCGGCGCGTTGCTCCGCCTTGGTACGGGGCTTTTGCTTCTTGCCGGTCCGAGTCGCCATCGACGTGCTTCACTGGAGGTCCATGTCTTGGACCCGAGACTACACGTTCGCGCGCTCGTGAACATCTGCTCGGGCGGATGCGCCGCGTGCTCAGAAGCGCTTTCGGATACCCACCTCCAGCGTGCGGCCCAACGGATTGGCCGTCCAGGGGTCGTAACCGAACTCTTCCTGCGCCGGCGGCGGATCGCGATCGAAGGCGTTCGCCAGCGTCGCCGTGAGGGAGAGACTGTCGTCGAACTCGTAGAGATACGTGACGTCGGTCGTGACCCAGTCCGCGCCGTCCTCGCCGTACTGAATGCCCGCCCGCTCGTCGCGCACCGCCGAAACGAAGCTCACTCCGATGCGCACGTTGTGCTGGTTGAAGTGATAGTTCGCGGCGAAGTTGGCGCGCCACTTCGGCGCGGACTGCGCGAAAGTCGCGAAGTTCAGCGTGCCGAGGCGATTGTCGCCGGTGGAGACCACGACGCCGTCGAGCTGCGTCGGGCCGGTCTCGAGCTTGGTGACGCGCGTGGCGGTGAGATCGAGCGCGAGATCGCCGCGGCCGAGCGGCATGTCATAGGTTGTCTGCAGGTCGAACCCGCTCGTGCTCTGGCCCGGGCCGTTGCCGAAGAGCGTGGTGACCGAGGAGAACGTGCCGACGCCGCTCATCCCCACGGTGCACCCCGCGTTGAACGTGATCCGATTCAGGAGCGGCTGCTGCGCCGGATCGCACGTCGTGATCGTGCCGCCCGGCCCGTTGAACACGAGGCTCGCGATCTGATTGGGGTCCGCGATCTGCCCGATCTGATCCTTGGTGCGGATGTTGAAATAGTCGAGGATGAGCTGGAAGCGATGGTCGGAGCCGACGCCGCGGCTCTGCCAGATGGCACCGAGGTTCCACGACTTCGCCGTTTCCGGCTTCAGATTGGGCGTGGTGACGAATTGCGCCGCGAGCCAGTTGCTGTTCGCGACGGTATACGTGCGGGCCGCCACGGTGACGGCGCCCGGCACGACGCCGAGCGGCGGCGTCTGATAGTTGGTGCCGTACGAGCCGCGGAACGAGAGCGGGCCCCACACATTCCACTTGCCCGCGAGCTTGTACACTGTCGCGCCGAGGCCGCCGGAGAACTCCTCGTGGCGCGCCGCTGCCTGGAAATTGAGACCGCGCGTCACGGGGATCTGCAGCTCGGTGAACACGGAGTACTGATGGCGGCCGGCCGAGTCAGGCGGGTTCGGCGCAAACAGCACGAACGGCCCGGGGCTATCGGGCGTGCAGCCGCGGAAGTTCGGGTCGGTCGTCGGCAGAGGCATGGGCGGCAGGTTCGGTGAGCCCGCACCGTTCGCGCTCGTGAAATTCTGCGGCCACTCGCATGGCGTGCTGCCATCGAACAGCGGATCGGACACGTTCTCGTAGGTCTTCACCTGGCGCAGCTGCCCGCCAAGGGCCCAACCCACCTCGCCGCCGGGCAGCGCGATGCCGGAGCTGCCGTTGAAGACGAGATCGGTGGTGAAATTGCGATTGATGGTTTCGGTGCCGCGCGGGTCGAAGAGCCAGCGCGTGAGCTCCGCGGAGTTCTCACTGCCGGGCACATAGTTCGGATTGCTGAGACCGAGCACCGGTTGTCCCGCGAAGGAGCTGGAGAACGGGTTCCACCACAGACAGCCGTTCTTTCCAGCCGCCGCGGGATTTTGCGTGCCGAAACGCGTGGGATCGAGATCCTCGGCGTGACAGTCCGGGCCGCCAAAGCCGTCGAGCGCTTCCTGCAAGCGGTAGCCGATCGTATCGGCGTGCGTGTTGAACGAGTTGGACTGGTTGAACGTGATCGCGAAATCGTAGCCGACGTTCTTCGCGAATCGGGCCCAGTCGCCGAATACGCCGTTCAAGCCCGTGGACACCCGCCAGACCTTGTTGTCGATGCGATCGGGCACCCCGTAGCCGTTGCCATCGCCGAACGCGAAGTTGCCGCCGTGCGCGAGCAGGCGATAGGTCACGGGTGAGAACCCGGAGGCACCGGTGATGCCGTTCTTCGCCGCGAAGGCCGCGGCGTACGGATTAGTGATGGGCACGTAGAACTGGAACGTCGAGCCCGTGTTCATCGCCGGACCGCGGATCATGGGCTGCGCCGGCGATCCGAACACCTGCGGTGCGATCACCTGTCCGTACGACGCTTCCAGATGGAACTTCGCATCGTCCGTGACTTTGGCGTTCAGCTGCGCGTACGCGCGATAAATGTTGTTCTTCTCGACCAGGTTGTAATACGGGATGTAGTCGTAGGCGCACGTGAAGTTGTTGTCGTAGCGCCCGCCGACCGCCGCGCAGCTTGCCGGCGTGAAGTCGGACACGATACCGCCCACCGGCGTGCCGAACTCGTTCGCGACGCTCGGCACGGCGGGCAACGGACCGAGCGGCAGCCAGCCGGCGAGATTCGTGAAGGTGGACCACGGCGCGGAGTTGTAGCCGGGCTGCGTGGGGTCGAGCGCGGCGTGCGTGAAATCGCGCGCGAGCGCGTGCAGGCGCGAGCGGTGCTCGTACTCCGCGGAAAACATCAGGTTCACGCGATCTTCCCCGACGCCGGCGAGCACGCCGGCCGAGTAGTCGCCGCCGGCGGAACCGTCGATGTACTTGTATTGGGAGCTCGTCTGCAGCCCGACGAAGTGATCGCGGGTGATGAAGTTCACGACGCCGCCGGTTGCGTCCGCGCCGTAGATGACCGCCGCGCCGTCTTTCAGGATCTCCGTGCGCTCGAGCGCGATGGAGGGAATGTTCGCCGTATTGATATCGGTGCGGCGCCCGTTCAGCAGGATGAGCGTCTTGTCCGCGCCGAGACCGCGCAGGTTGTACTGCACGGAGCCCGTGAGCTGCGGGCCGCCGAAATAGTAGGACTCGCCGGTCGTCGGGCCCGCAATCGTGAGGCTCTTGGCGAACTCGAGCGCGGTGGGGGAGCCCTGTTTCTCGAGCGCTTCCTGCGAATAGACCTCCACCGGCAGAGCCGCATCGACCGGCGTACCCCGAATGTAGGAGCCGGTGACCACGACCTCGGCGAGGCCGGCATCGTCCGGGGCGGCGCTCGCCGGACTCGCGGGCTCGTCCGTCACGGCGAGTGACTTGTCCTGGCTCCAGGCGGGCGCCGTGCCGCTCGCCACAGTCAGCAAGAGCGCGACGCCGGATGCGCCGCGGAATGGGAATTTCATGATCGCCGGGCCCCCTCGAAGCATGTTATTAATTCGCGTGTGAGTGAGTGTTACTCGGAAGCCGCTGCGAGTCAATTGCGAGGCCGGATTCGATAGGGACTACGCGCCGCTTTCGGCCGGCGCGGCCGCGCGCGGCGCCCGCGCGAACATGTTCATTCGGCTATGAGTGTGTATACCGGACGCGTGTTGGCCGGCCGGCGGCAGCCGTGCCGACAAGAACGGCGCGTGCGCCTTAGGGGGCGACCGGCTCGGCTCATTCAGCGATGAGTGTGTGTGTACCGGACGCGCGTTGGTCGGCCGGCGTTAGCGGTGCCGACAAGAACGGCGCGTGCGCCTTAGGGGTCGACCGGCTCGTTCGTTCAGCGAAGAGTGTGTGCACCGGACGCGCGTTGGCGGGCCGGCAGCAGCCGTGCCGCGAAAGCGGCGTGAGTGCGCCTCAGAGGTCGATCGGCTCGCGGCCGCGTTGCGCGAGTTGCTCTGCCGCGCGCACGCGTCGGCGTGGCAACTCCCACCGGAACGCGACGACTCGCGCGAGCAGCCGGGTCAGCGCAGCAGCGGCACGTTGCCCCGAGCGACGGCGCTCACGCTCGTACGGGCGCTCGATCACAGGGACGAACCCGACACGCGGTGCCTCGTTCGCGTCGAGCTTGGGTGACCGCGGGCGCAGCGATGCGTGCCGCCGTTCCTGAAACGCCGCGATCTCGAGATCCGACGCGAGCGGATAGGGTTTGATCGGGTAGCCCGGGTGCATCGCGCGGGCTTCGAAGCGCCATTCGACCGACTGCTCGGGCGACTCGCCGTCGATCACGGGCACACCTCGCGAGGCACCGAGCTGCGCGATATAGCCGAATTCTTCTGCATAGCCTCCCGCGAGATACGAGTTGTGAGCCGCTTCGAGCTCCTCGGCGGCTCTCGGCAGATGGGGCGTCCAGTCGGGAAAGTAGCTGCGCGGTTCGTCCGCACGCCGTGGAGAATCGGGCTGGAGTCGCATCGTTGGAACTCCTGCTTCGGGACCGAAGGAGATGCCGCGTCCCGAGTATGCGCGCGACTGCGGAACCAGCGCGAGCGCCCCGCTCCAGCTCCGCGCACCATCGCGTACGCGAGCCTTGCAGCCACAACACGCGACGCGAGCGGAGCTGGGACAGCGCGCGGCACGAGCGGACCCGTCGAATACCAGCTTCGTCCGACGCGTACGCGAGCCTTGCAGCCACAACATGCGACGCGAGCGGAGCTGCTCCAATACCACCTTCGTCCGATGTCGCTGCGCGCTGGTTTGACGCACCTTCACGGGCCCTGCTCGCTCGCGGCGAGGCGCGGCTTTTTTGCGCGCCTGTTCGGCACGGCGAGCGCAACCTTCATCGGAGGAGCTCCCATGGCAACCGGTATCACCCAGCAGGTCGTCGACTATTTGAAGTCGCATCCCGATGTCGCCAAGCGGGCGATGGACTACATGAAGTCACATCCCGGGGACATGAAGAACGCGCTCAAGGATGTCGCCAGCGAACGCGGTTGGGACTTGTCACAGATCGACACGGCCGCGGTCACCAGGGAGCTCGGCAGCTTCATTCCGCACTGAGCGGCCGCACTGAACGTCCGCTCGACAACGCTTCGCCTCTCGCGAGCCCCGAGGTCCGAAGCTTCGCTATGATGCGCGCCACCGCGAAGAGGGTCGGGGTGTGCGCGCAATTCCTCCAAGTGAGCTGTTGATCCTGACGGGCGAGCACGTGCGGCGCCTGATGCCGATGGGGGAGTGCATCCCCATCATCGAGCGCACGATGCGCGGCGTATCCGCCGGACGGGCGGCATTGCCGCTGCGCATCGCTGCGCGCATTCCAGCGAGCCGCAACTTGATCGCGACGATGCCCGGCTACCTGGCCGAGCCGGAGACCCTGGGCTCCAAGGTGATCGCGGTGTTTCCCGAGAATGCCGCGCGCGGTCTGTCGTCGCACATGGGCGTCGTCGTGCTGTTCGATCCCAAGCGCGGTGTGCCGGTCGCCATCGTGGATGCCGCGTCGATCACCGGCATCCGAACGGCGGCCGCGACGGCGGTTGCGACACGCGCGCTCGCGCGCGCGGATGCGGCGAATCTGGCTATTTTCGGCACCGGCGAACAAGCCGAAGCGCACCTCGTCGCGCTGCTCGGGATTCGGTCTTGGAAGTCCATCGTCGTGTGGGGCCGCAGCGCGGAGAAGGCTCGCGATCTGGCGGAGCGTTTCAGCCGGCAGATGGGCCGCCAGATCGAGCACCGGGCGAGGGCGCAAGAAGCGGCCGCCGCTGCCGACGTCATCTGCACCACCACCTCTTCACGCGAGCCAATCCTCTGCGGTGATTGGGTTCGCGCGGGCACGCACGTGAACCTCGTCGGCGCGAGCCTCATCGACGCTCGTGAAGCCGATGAGGCGCTCGTGCTGAAGTCCCGATTCTTCGTCGACTACCGGCCTTCGACCGTGCCCCAGGCGGGCGAGCTGCATGCCGCGTTCGGCGGCGACGCCGAGCGCGCCGCTGCGCACATCCGCGGGGAGATCGGCGAGGTGTTGAACGGCACCGTGCCGGGCCGTACCGCGGCGAGTGAGGTCACCGTCTACAAATCACTGGGCATCGCCGCGCAGGATCTCGCCGTGGCGCACGCCGTCTACGAGCGCGCGCAAGCGCAGGGGCTAGGCACCCGCGCGGCGGTCTAGGGCGCGCGCTTTCTCGAAGTGCTTCTGATAGCGCTCGCTCGTCGCGCGGATGTCGGCGATGATCGCTTGCTGCGCCTCGGCCGCCCGCCGGCCGCGAATCGCTTCCACCACCGCGCGGTGCGGATTCGTGGCGGACTTCCTGATCTGCTCCGGACCGAGCTCGTCGAATAGCGTGAACGTGCTCGGGCCGCAGCGAACCCAGAGCGGCTCGATCATGTTCATGAGCGTCGGCTGATGAGCCGCCTCGTAGATGGCGAAGTGGAACTCCCGGTTCTTTTGCAGCAGGAGCATGGGATCGCGCGCCACCTTGGCCGCGCCGAATTCGTGGTTCGCGGCGTCGATGCGCGCAAGGTCGGCGTCGTCGGCGCGCTGCGCGGCGAGCCGCGCCAGGTTGCCCTCGATGATCATGCGGGCATCGCAGATTTCCGCGAATTTCTCGGGCGTGAGCGTCGGGACGCGGACCGAGCGGTTGGGCGTCAGGTCGAGCACCTGCTCGACGGTCAGCTTGTGGAGCGCCTCGCGGACCGGCATGACGCTCGTGCCGAGCTGCGCGGCGAGCTCGCGAATCGTCAGGATCTCCCCGGGCTTGAACTGCCCGTCGGCGAGATTTTCCCGAATGCGCCGGTAGACCTGCTGCTGCAGCGTGTTGTGCCGGATCGGCTCGAGGGGCTTACGGCGACTGATTTCCATGGGGGTCCGTGCGGTGGCTGCGGCGCAATCTAGCCGAGTCCGCCGCGGCTCAGCAATTGCGTCCGGCGTGACGGGCTGGTACTGTGATCACAGATAACAGATACCAAATCCCGAGAGGAATGTATGCGCTCCGCCGCCGTCGTGCTCCTGGTTGGTCCCGCCCTGCTCGCTGGTCAGGCGCGCGCGCAGTCCGCCGCCACGGATGACCAGGCCCTCGAGGATGTGGTCGTGACTGCGCAACGCGTGAGTCAGAACGCGCAGACCGTGCCGGTCGCACTGTCCGCCCTCAGCGCGGACGAGCTGGAATCCCGGCAGGTCTACGGCCTGCAGGACATCAAGTTCCTCGTGCCGAGCCTGTATCTCGAGGAGAACCTCTCGAACGCGGGCACGCCCAAGATCTTCATGCGCGGCATCGGCCAAGCGAACTCGGCGTTCTCGTTCGATTCGCCGGTCGGCATCTATGTGGACGATGTGTACTACGCGAAGGAAGTCGGCTCGCTCGTCGACTTCTTCGACATCGACCGCGTGGAGGTGCTGCGCGGGCCGCAGGGCACCATCTACGGGCGCAACAGCAGCATCGGCGCCGTGCGCGTCATCACGAAGGAAGCGCCGCTCGACCGGCTCGATGCGGGCGGCGACCTCACGTTCGGCACGAACTCCCAGCGCAACGTCCGCGCCTCGATCGGCGCCCCCATCGTGCAGGACAAGGTGGGGTTCCGGCTGAGCTTCAACAGCCGGCAGAACGACGGCTACGAGCTGAACACCGTCAATCATGAGCGCGCCTATCTGGACGACAGCACCGCGCTGCGCGGCCAGCTCCTCACGAAATTCTCGGACACCCTGTCGCTGACCCTGCGCGGCGATTACCTGAAGGACGATTCGCGGCCGCCGGTTGCGATCGACTTCCGCAACAACGAGATCTCGGACCTGAGCTTCCAGAGCGAGCGCTCCTTCGGCGACGGCACCGCCGAGAGCCACCTGCAGACCGGCGGCGCCTCGGCGACGCTGAAGTGGGAGCGCGGTGATGTGAAGCTCACCTCCGTCTCCGCCTGGCGCTCCGTCAAGACGCGCAACCGCTTCGATTCGGACGGCAAGACCAGCGCGACGTTCGAGGTGGACCGCAGCAACCTCGATGACGACTCCTACACGCAGGAAGTGTTCGTGAGCGGTCCGCGGCTCGGCACGCTGCCCGTCGACTGGATCGCCGGCGCCTTCTATCTGCACGAGGAGACGGACTACATCTGGTCGCTCCAGATCATCGCGCCGCCCTCGGTCCAGAACTTCTCGCAGCAGGTGGATTCGCTCGCCGGGTACGTGCAGGGCACGTGGCACGCGACCGATCGGCTCGGCGTCACGCTCGGCGGGCGCTACACGACCGAGGACAAGGACTTCGACGTGGTCGGCCTGACGGCGGCGGGCCTGCCGGATTTCACCTTCTCGGATCATTCGCTGTCCGAGAGCAAATTCACCTGGCGTGCGGCGGTCGACTACACGTTCGACCAGCCCATCATGCTCTATGCGAGCGTCGGCACCGGCTTCCGCAGCGGCGGCCTGAACGGCAATGCGCAATCGCTCGCCGAGGTCACGAGCGGCGCGTTCCAGACCGAAACGACGACGATGTACGAGACGGGGATCAAGAGCGATCTCCTGGACCATCGTCTGCGCATCAACGCCGCCTACTTCTACGGCAAGTACGATAACCTCCAGCAGCCGGTCGTCACGGCGACGGGCGTGGTCAGCAATGTGAACAACACCGCGAAGGTGCACGGCCTCGAGTTGGAAGCGCGCGCACGCCCCGTCACCGGCCTCGAGCTGACGGCGATGGTGAGCACGCTGAACGATGACATCGAGAATTCCAACCTGCATCTGCCGAACGCGCCGAAGCTCATGTGGAACGCGTCCGCGCGCTACTCGGTGCCCGTGCTGGACAAGGGCACGGCGAGCGCGGGAGTCAGCTACGCCTGGAACGACGATTCGTTCGAGGACGCGCAGAACACACCGGTGCTGCGTGTCGAGGCCTACAAGACCATCGACGCGAACGTCGGCTTCGAGACGGCCGATGGCCACTGGGCGTTCACGCTGGCGGGCCTCAATCTGTCGAACGACGTGCACGCGACGGGCGGCTTCAACATCGCCGGTGGCGCGCTCGCCGCCGTCGAGTGGCCGAGCCTGCCGCGTCGCTGGGCCTTCACGGTGCGCTATCGTCACTGAGCGCCCGCCAGTCACCGCGCGCCGTCACACAGGAATCCCGGATGCCTAGGGAAGGCGCGCTGAAACGGGACATCCGGCTGATCGACGTCGTCACGCTGGGCGCGGGCGCCGCGATCGGCGTGGCGATGTTCTCGATCTTCTCGCCGGCCGTGGAGCTTGCAGGGCCGGCGATGCTGATCTCGCTCGTGCTGGCCGCGGTGCCGATGACGCTGTTCGCCGTCGTGTATGCCTTTCTCGGGTCCGCGGTGCCGTCCTCGGGTGCGGCATTCGTCTGGCATACACGATTCGTGCATCCCTTCGTCGGCTTCATCATCGCGTGGACGCGCATCCTGGGCAGCGTCGGCGTGATGGTGGTGCTGGCGCTCGTGCTCGTTCAGCACTGGACGATGCTCGTGCCGCTACCCCTGAAGCCCACGATGCTGATCGTGTTCGTCGTGTTCTACCTGCTCAACCTGTTCGGCATTTCCATCGCCGCGCGCGCGCAGACATTCCTCTTCTGCCTGATGGGCGCGCTACTTCTCGGGCTGGTGGCTCTCGGCCTGCCGGCCATCGATGGAGCGCGCTTCGCGCCCTTCATGCCGCGCGGCTGGCTCGGACTGTTCGCGGCAATCCCGCTGCTCGTGAGCCTCTTTCTTGGCATCGAATCCGCAACGGAAGTCGGCGATGAGATTCGCGACGCGCGCCGAGTGATCGCGCGCGGCATCGCCATCTCGGTGGGCGTCACGCTCGCCATCTACTGCGCCTTATCGGTCGTCGTCGTGGGCACCGTAGACCGATCGACGCTCGGTGCCAGCACGACGCCGCTGCTGCTAGCTGCCGAAAGAGTGATGGGACCTTATGCCAGCTACTTCATCATCCTCGCCGCCACACTCGCCATCACGAAGTCGCTGAACGCCATCCTCATCATCTTCTCGCGCTATCTCTTCGCAATGGCACGCAGCGGCATGCTGCCCGGCGCGCTCGCGCGCGTCCACGCGCGGTGGGGCACACCGCACGTCGCGCTGACAGTGGCGTTTGTGTGCTGCGTGCTCGGGCTGCTGATGCCGATGAATCTGGTCTTTCTGTTTCTCGCCGTGAACATTCCGACGATGCTCAAGTACTTCGCCTCGTGTCTCGCCGCGCTCCGTGTCGTCGGTCGCCATGAGCACGTCTACGACGATGCCGGGTTCAAGCCGGGCAAAGGGCTGCTCCGCGTGCTGAGCGTCGCGGGTGCGCTCTGCGCGCTCGCGATCATCGCAGTCGGAGTGGAGGCGGATTGGCGGCCTTACGCCGTGTTGAGCGTGTGGGCACTGGCGGGCGTGCTGTACTGGTGCGTGCGACCCCGCGCAGTCGCGATCGAGGTGAGCTGATGTCGCTGGATATCGAGGCAATCCGCCGCCTCTTTCCATATCTGCAGTCCTGTCTCTATCTAAACACAGCCAGTGTCGGCCTTTCGTGGGTGGGGCAGGGCGCCGCTGTCGCGCGCTTTTACGACGCGGAGAAGGCCACCGGCTACGACGGGCGCGACGCGTGGCATGCCGTGCACATGAGCTGCCGCGACCTCATTGGCGCATTGTTGCGGGTCCCGCCGGAGAGCGTCTCGTTCTGCTCCAGCACGACCGAAGCCCTCAATCTGGTTGCACGCGCGATGCGGCTTGGCGCGGGCGACGAAATCGTGGTCGCGGAGGATGAGTTCCCTTCGGTCCATCTCGCGTGGCAGGGCGCGGCGGAAGCAGGCGCAACGATCGTTCGCGTTCCGATACGGGCCGAAGACGAGCGCACGGACGCTCTGATCGCCGCGCTTCGCGACAACACGCGCGTGCTCGCGGTGTCGCACGTTCATTGGTGTACCGGAACGAAGGTGGACCTGTCGCGACTGTCGCAGGCGTGCCGTTCACGAAACGTTCGCCTGATCGTGGATGGCGTGCAGGCCGTCGGCGCCGTCGATGTGGACGCGAGCCTTGCGGATTTCTACACCGCGTCGGTGTTCAAGTGGCTGCTCGCCGGCTTCGGTCTTGCCCTGATGATCACGCGGCCGGAGTTCGCGCCGACCTTGCGGCCCGGAATTCTCGGCTACCACAACGAGCCGCCGTCGTCACATCTGCGCCATAGCCACATCAACTATCCGGGCGTCTACGCGCTGCACGCCTCGCTGGAATATCTGGGATCGCTCGGGTGGCCCGATGTGTTGGCACGCGTGGGCCTTCTCGCGAAGGCACTGCGCGAAGCGCTCCGCGCGGAAGGGTTCAGCGTCGTGACGCCGTCCGCCGCATCTGCGGGCATCGTCTCGATCGCTCATCCGAATGCAACCGAAGCGGCCGCTCGTCTCGCGCAGCAGGGTGTTCGCGTCGAAGAGCGCTCCGGCCTCCTGCGAGCGGCGCCGCACTTCTACAATACCGAGGCGGAAATCCTGCGATTCGTGCGCCTGCTCATCCAGCACTGACGAGCAGCACGACGCTTTCCTTCAGGGCGTGGTCGAGATCTCGACGCGCCGTGCCTCCGCATCCGTGCCGGAGCCGGTCACCGACGCTGGACGTCTCGCGATGAGGCGGGATTCCGGTACGCCGTGCGTGAGCAGCGAAATCCGCACGACCGTCGTGCGATCTCTCGCCAGCGAGATGTTGCGCCATTTGTCGCCCGTCGCATCGGCATAGCCGGTCAGCGTGAGTGATGCACCGCTCTCTCGCGCGAGGGTCGCGATGCCTGCGAGTGTGGCTCGATCGTCTGCATCGAGCGCAGACCTGCCTCGATCGAAATACACGCGGGCAAGGACTGTCGTGGGGGCCGGCGCGGCCGCATCGCCCGCTGCGCCGGGCACTGCGCTCGCGGGATCACCGTTCGAACGATCGAACAGAAATCCGACCAATGCCACGAGAACAGCCGCCGTTCGATGCGGCGGCCGGGTGCCGGTGGTGTGGATCGCGCCGCTCACAACATGCTCCGGCTCGGTACGCGGCGGAACGTACGCAGGTGGCCCGCGAAAAGGCATACGGCCTACGTCCCATTGAACGAGCGGATGCGCCTCGACTGCCCTGCGCGGGCGCGACGCAATCCTGCGATATCTGGCGTGATCGACCGCCGCGAAGCCCGTCCGTCATTCGGCGCGCTCTTGCAGCGATGCAGATCTAGAGCGGCTCGGCCGGCTGCGCCAGCCTGTGGCGCGCTCGCTGCCGCAGGAGCGGCTCGGAATCGTACGCCTCACGCTCGCTCGTCCCGGGCGGATATTCGAACGCCTCTTTCCGATCGAACGGATTCGCGAATTCGGCGGGCGGCGCCGGCGGCACCGGCTCCGCCATGGATGCGGTCACGCGGTACGCGGGGGCGGTCGCCACGGTCACGGTATGTCGATTCGCAACGTACGTGACGACGCCCAGCACCGCGGCAATCGCAGCGATGGCGAGAACGAGCGGCCACGCGGAGTAGCCAAGCTTGCGCTTCGGCGCGGCTGCCACGGCGTCGTTCGCGGGAGACACGGCGGCTTGTGTGAGCGCGCGCAGCTCGGCCGCGGTGAGCTCGATCTCGATGACGGTGGCAGAGCGCTTCTTGCCGCGCATTTCCTTGAAGCGGCGCGCCTGCACCACGTGAGCGCACACGGTTCCCTGTGTGCACGTTCGCGATTCACAGCGCCAGTTGCCGCGATCGTCGAGGATGACGCGGACTCCATCAACGGAAAACACCTCGCGGCGATACGCGCGCTGACCGATAGGGGTTTCTAAAATGGCACTCACGGTGTACGCAATCGGCGCGGGAAGGCACCCGCCTGGGAGCGTAACCGGGAGCAATTGTCATGCCGCGACGCATGCCGCGCGTCGTCTAAATGCGACTCGATACGACTCGGCTGATTCAGGTTAGGAATGTCTGCGGCACGCGCCTCATTCGCGCTTTCGTGCGCGGGAACCGCGTCGACGCGAGGGCTGCGCCCCGCGATCGCTTCATGACGCATGCTAACGCACGTTCACGTGTGTGTTCGACGACATTACGACTGTCTGCGTCACGTAAGCGCTGTATTGCTGCGAGTGTCGGACCAGCGTGCGCGATCTCGCGACGTCACGCCTGCGCGATCCATCATCGAGACGGATACTTTCGCGTGCTTCGCGCGACGTGAAACTGGGTGAGACGATCGATGTGCGCACGCGCGCCGCGCGTGGAGATCCGACACAGCGAGGCGGTCGCCGTGAGCGTGAAGCGGTATCAGCGATAGCGCGGCTTCAATCGGCGCGCATGATTGCGGCGGAGTACACGCGCGCGCTCACACACGGCTACGCACCTACGACCAACGGCCAATTGGAGCGCGCGGCGCGCACGGCGAAAGTCATTGCTCCCACATCTCGACCCGACCTCGTGATGAAGGAGCCGCCATGAACGCGCGTCTACTCTTCGTCGCCGCGCTGACTCTCGCGAGCATCAGCGCATGCGCGAGCCAAGCACCGGCAGTCAGAGATCAATCCATTCTCGAAGTGATCGATCAGGCACAGTCCGCGGCGAATACGCGAGAGCAGAACTGCCGCGGCGCTGTCACCTACTGCGAGATCAACTCGACCGTGAAGCGCTGCAGCTGCCGCGACCCCGAAGAAGTTCGCGCGTGGTTGCTACGCTCGCTCAACGAGCGGTGAGTTGCGGGCGCACGCCGCGTTGCCCGTTTCGCGTGCGGCCTGTGCGTTGAAGCGCTGCCGTGCCTGTCCCACCGCGCACACCCGGCGCCCATCGCCAGCACACGGTGAGCGCCGCTCGATCTTCGCGAGACCCGCGATCCGGGTGATGCACGGTCGCGGCAAAGGAAGCGCGCGCCGCTCTTTGCGGATCTCGGCGTAATCCCAAGGTCCCATTGTGGCGGCAAGCGGACATGCGGATTCTCACTCTTACGCAGCGAAGTGAGGATTCGAACAGCCGGCGGCACGACGCAACCCCGCCGCGAAGGCCCCGATCCCGCAGGCTTGCCTCCTAAGCCTCGGACCCGCGCTTGCTGGATCGGAACTCTGCTTTCGCAGCGTCGCTGCCGCCGGCCTCTTGCCTACGTACCGCACACGCCCTAGTCGCGCTCCGGGGCCGCGCCGAGACTGGACGCTCCGGCCAATGGGATCGCGCCCACGCCGCACGAAACGGGATCGGCCGATGAAGATGTGGGCCTCGCAACGTGTGCGCAGCGCGCCGCTTCTGGCGCTGGCACTGCTCGGCTGGAGTGCGGCGCAGGCCAGCAATCTCGAGATCACCATCGACGGCTTGAAGGACGAGCTGGAGCACGCCGCGCGCGCGAATCTGACCTTGGAGCAATACCGCGACCGCGATGCGAGCGAAGCGCAGATCCGCCGCCTCTTTGCCGGCGCGGAGCGGGAGATCTCGGCTGCGCTCGAGCCGTACGGCTACTACAACAGCCAGGTCACGAGCGAGCTGCGCACGACGGAGAAAGGCTTCGATGCGGTCTTCCACGTGACGCTCGGCCCGCCCACGCTGGTCGTCGAGCAGAACGTCGTCGTGAGCGGCGACGCCGCGAATCTGCCGCCGGTGAAGCAAGCCGTGCGGCGCTTCGAACCGCGCAAAGGTCAGCGTCTCGATCATGGCGAATACGAGGCCAGCAAGGAGGCCGTCGAGACGGCTTTGCAAAGTGTGGGCTACCTGCGCATGCAGGCGACGACGCATCGAGTCGAGGTAACTCGCAGAACCCATACCGCGCGCATCGACGTGGAATGGGAAAGCGGGCCGCGCCTGCGGTTCGGTCCGGTGCACTTCTCGAAGTCGCAGTTTCCACCGGGCTTTCTCGATCGCTTCATCCCATGGAAGGAGGGCGACTACTTCTCGCAGGATCAGGTCCTTGCCCTGCAGCAGCGGCTTGCAAACGCCGACTATTTCGCCACGATCTCGACGCTGCCCGATTTGTCGAACAAGGACTCGCTCGACGTTCCGATTCGCGTCGAGGTGACTCCGGCGAAGCCCACGATCTACACGGCATCGGTCTACATCACGACGGACACCGGCTTCGGCGTCCAGATCGGCAAGGAGAAGCGCTGGATCAACTCTGCGGGACACAAGGCCGGCGTGGACATCGACTGGGCCCAACGTCGCCAGATTGCCAGCGCGCACTATCTCATCCCGCTGCCGGGTCCGCACGATCGGAGCTTCAATTTCGGCATCAGCTACAAGAACGAGGACACCAACACCAGCCACTCCCGCAACACGCGCGTCTCGGCCAATGAGCTGCGTCAATGGCACGGCTACACCCGCACGCTCGGCTTCGTCTCTCTCGCGGGAACGTTCGAGATCGCGGAGGAGCAGAACTACTCGAAGCTCTTCTACGCGGAGGGGTCGCTGACACGCAAGAAGGCCGACGATCTCTCCTTTCCGCGAAACGGCTATTCGCTCGCGTATGTGCTGCGCGCGGGCCCCGAGAAGCTCCTGAGCGACACCTCGTTCGTGCAGGTGTTCGCGGACGGAAAGTACATCCGTCCGCTCGGCTCGCGGCAGCGGCTCATCCTGCGCGGCACGCTCGGGACCCTGACCGCCAGCGATTTCGACGAGCTGCCGCCGGAACTGCGCTTCTTTGCAGGCGGCGATCGCTCCATTCGCGGGTTCGACTATCAGCAGATCGGCTCGACGAACTCGGCCGGCGAGGTCATCGGCGGGACGCACCTCGCCGTCGCAAGCGTCGAGGTCGAGCGCTACTTCGTGCCCAAATGGGGCATGGCGCTGTTCGTAGATGGCGGCGACGCCTTCCGCACCGAGCGCTTCAGGTGGAACGTCGGCGCCGGTCTCGGTGTGCGCTGGCGCTCGCCCATCGGCGTCGTGCGCGTGGATGTCGCGAAGCCCGTGGTGAGCGACCTCGCCGACAAGATCCGGTATCACATCGCGATCGGTCCCGACCTCTGACGCGACGGACGGGAGGCGCGTCACTTGCACAGCAGCGCTTGCCTATGCAGCGACGTCGGAAGGCGCGATGGCGTGATCACCGTCAATGCGGTGGTAGGAAGGTTGCGGCGAGGAGCCGATTCAGCAGCACGGCGGCCTCGGGGTCGCGCAGCACACCGGCATGCGTGTCGTCGAAACCGATCACGCGCACCGCTTCTTCCTGCGCGGCTACCGACAATTGACTCTCGACCGGCACCGTGCGATCGCTGGACGTGAAGAAAAGATAATAGTGCGTCGTCGTAGGCAGTTGCGCGGTGAAGAGGCTCGTGAGGTACACGCTGCCGGGGACCATGTCGCGCCAGATGTTCACCAGCGGCGGAACGCGCTCGGCGGCAGCGTGGCCCTCCCAGGGCGTCGAGATGGTGACCAGGAGAGGAATCGAATCTGCAGGCGCGGTGCGCGCGTGGCGCAGGATGAAGCCGCGCGCGACCAGCCCACCCATGCTGTGCGCGACGATCGCCATCGGCCCGAAATGGTGGCGCGCCTGCAATTCCCGGATCGTGTGGTCGAGATGGTCGGCGATGGCTTCGAGCTTCGCACCCGAGGGATAGCTGTACACCCATGCTTGAAAGCGCGAGCGGTCGAGATGCTGCACGAGATACTGGAAATCCGCGGGTGTGCCGTTCATCCCGTGCACGAATAGCACCGGAACGCGCGCGGCGTCGAAGGGCGCGAGGAAGTAGACGCCGGGGTGCGTCGTCTCCACCGAGTCGAGCGGCCGCCAGAAGCCGAGCGCGCCCGCTTTGCGGCTAAAGCGGGCATCGTCCAGCGACACGATCTCGCCGGCGACGGTCAGCCCCGCGAACACCGCGCGCCGCCCGCCGTCGCTCTGCGCGCGCTGATAATCGTCGGCTATTCGCTGCTGCTGGCTGCGTGTGCTCGCGAACAGGCAACCTGCAACGAGGCAATAGCACGATGCGTACAACCCGATGAGCAGCGCGCGAGCGCACGCACGTCTCTTGCGAAACTCCGGCGCGTTCTCGATCCACTTCACGGTGAAGCGATTTTCGAGACCGACGGCGGACGCTGTAGTGGACCTTGGACGTATCTCGGCCCTGACGTTGGCGGTGGCGCAGCGTCGCCCCTTGGTCCCATAGCGAATTCGGCGCGCGACCGTAACGTTGCTGCGGTCGCCGAGCTACGATCACGCGACTACGCCATGCGCTCGACAAGCTCGACGGTAAGGGGAGGACAAGATGTGTGCGCACGTATTGCCAGGGCGGACATTGGTTCTTGTCGACCAGCCGCCGGAACTCCCTCTGGCTCACGGACGGGGTTTGCTGAGCATTGATCTCGTGGACCACGGCAAACTCGGCGACCGGCAGCGTGGATAGCGTGAGCCGGCTGGGAGTTCCCCGTGAGCGATCGCAAGCACGGGCTGCCATGAATTCACTCCGTGCGCTGCTGCTGATCACCTTCGCTATCGCAAGCGGCGCGAGCGTCGCCCAGACGGAAACGACGCCGCAACCACCCGCGCGCGGGCAGCTCCTCGAGGCGCCCCAACAACTCGGGGTCTATTCCAAGTCCGATCTGCTGTCGAAGATCAGCGACGGCACGATCACCCAATGGCTCTTGAAGCGCGTTTTCGAGCCGAAGTGCGCGGTCGCCGTGTATCAACTGCGATACGAGACGGTAGGCGGCCGCGGTGAGCCCACCACCGCATCGGGCGCGCTGATGCTCCCGAGCGGCGGCGATGCCGCGTGCGAGGGGCCGCGACCGGTCGCGCTGTACGCGCACGGCAAGCGCAACTTCAAGACGTTCAACATTGCGGATTTCAACGGCAGTAACGCCTATGAGGGCGTGCTGCTCGCACTGGCGCTCGCGGGCAGCGGCTACATCGTCGTCGCGCCCAACTACGCCGGCTACGATTCGTCGACGCTCGACTACCCCCCATTCATGAATGCCGACCAGCAATCCGCAGACATGATGGATGCGCTGTCCGCCGCTCGCGCCTCACTTGGCGCGCTCGGTGCCGCAGAGAATGGCAAGTTGTTCGTGAGCGGCTACTCGGAGGGCGGATACGTCGCGATGGCGACGCACCGCGCGCTGCAGGCCGCGGGCATCCCAGTCACGGCGTCCGCGCCGATGTCGGGTCCGTATGCGCTGTCCGCATTCGCCGATGCAATGTTCCTCGGCGACGTGGGCGCGGGCGCGGTCGAGGAGTTTCTGATGCTGTCCTCGAGCTACCAGCATGCCTACGGCAGCATCGATCTGTCGTATGCCGGCGTGTTCGAGCCGAAGTACGTGTCGGCGGCGGGGCTGCTGCCCGGCACGGTGGGAACGGACACGCTCATCGCACAAGGCTTGATGCCGGACGGCACCGTTTTCAGCAGCACACCGCCATCACCGGAGCTTGCCGCGATGACACCTGCGGATGGTCGGGGTTTCGGTGCGGACAATCTGATCACGAACGACTTTCGGCTCGCGTACATTCAGGATGCGCTCGCTGCTCCTGATGGCGCGTTTCCGAACACGACGACGGGCCTGCCGCCGGAGGCTCCGGCGAACCCGTTCCGGCAAGCTCTGAAGCACAACGACCTGCGCAACTGGGTGCCCGCTGCGCCGATGCTGATGTGCGCCGGCGATGAAGATCCGGTGGTCTTCTACATGAACACACAGCTCATGGAAGGCTACTGGGCGATCACGGCGCCCGAGAGCGAGATCCTCACGCTGGACGTCGACTCGCCCGCCTCGCGCGGCGGGCCATATCGGAACATCAAGAAGCGCTTCGCCGAAACCAAGAAGATCCTGAAGTGGACTCAGGGGCGAGCCTGGGTCGGCGAGAACTATCACGCGCTGCTCGTGCCGGCGTTCTGCATCCAGGCGGCGACCTCCTTCTTCGATCAATTCTGAGCACACGCTGCACGGGCCGAGCAGCCTGAACATGGTGCGCATTCACCCGCTGCGTGGCATGGCGCTCGCGTTGCTCGAGCCGCGCCTCGTGTTCTCGATCGTCGCCTTTACGCCCACGGCGCCCTCACCGGCTCCGCGGCCCTCACCGGCTCGCGGCGCTCACCGCCTCGTGGCACCGGCTCGTCATTCTTGCCCAGCAGCCCGCGCAGCTTTCCACTTCGCCTCCGCGTTGCTCGGAGGCTCATCGGGCAGTCGCGACGCCGGCGGATCGCTCGCGGGAAAGGACTCGTCGATCGCTTCGTCCACGGCCTCGGTACGCGCGGTATGCAGGGGAGACCCGGGTCGGCCGTGGCTTTGAACGAGCGCATCGGAGCGAAGTCCGCGCATCTGATCGCGAATGCCCTCGGCCAGCGTGCTCTGGCCCTTGAGTGCCGCCTTTACCGCGCAGTGTCCGGAGAGCGCTCTGAGCACGAGAGCACCGGCGCCGAGGGCACTCAGCGTGCGCAGTGCCGCTGGCGCGCGCCGAGTGAGGCTCAGTCCTGCCATCAGCGCTCCGATGAGTGCGGAACCCGTACGTTCCGTCGAAGAAAGGTTGCCAGTGTTCATACGATGCCCCCGCTCGATGGATGATTCATCTAAACGCGCGCCGAGCGCGAGGGTTGCGGCGCCCTTGATGTGATGGACGCTGCGGGCCACCACCGCGCTTGGCAAGCGCGCTCCTCAAACTCCTGCACAGCGAGCGTTGCTGCGCCACTGATCCGATGAAGGTTGGCGGCAGCCCGCATGCTCGGCTAGCGCTCTCCCGACAACAGCAGAGCCGCTCGGCGCTGCGATCACGCATTCGCAGCTCGGCCGAGATCCGAGCCATCAGTCGCCGGAGAGCCGCTTCCGTTGCTTGCTTACCTGGCCGGGGCTCACCGGTACGCTCGCATGGCCCCAGCTGTTACGGACGTAGGTGGCGACCGCCGCAATCTGCGCATCGTTGAGCTGACGCCCGTATGCCGGCATCGCCGGCGCAGTGGGTTCGGCCGCGGTGGCTGCGCTTTGCGCTCCGTCGATCAGGACGCGCAGCACGCTCGTCGGATCACGCGCCGCGACCGAGGCCGCTCCCGCCAGATTCGGAATGAGATACGCGACGCCGCTGCCATCCTTCTTGTGGCACGCCGAGCAGAGGTCCGTGTAGATGGCGGAGCCCGCAGTCATCCGCGGATCATTTGGCGCGACCGCCTTGACGCTGCCGCCGGTCTCGTCCGAGTGCTGCTGCTCGAGATACGTCGCAATCGCTTCGAGATCGCCGGACGTCATCTGCGATCCGGATCGTTCGACGACGTCCCGCATCGGGCCCGCCGCAGCCGCGAAGCGATTGTGACCCTTCTGCAGATACTCGACGATGTCCGTGACGGACCAGTTCGCGATGCCGCCAGTGCCGCCGTTGATGTTGGGTGCGAACCAGCCCTGGATGGCATAGCCCGCGAGGTGGCGGTCGTTCTTGTCGCCGCCCAGAAATGTCTTCGGCGTATGACACGCGCCGCAGTGCCCCGGGCCGCGGACGAGATACGCGCCGCGATTCCATTGCGCCGATTGTGCGGCGTCCGGCTCGAATTCACCGGGTTCGAAGTAGAGCGCATTCCACAGCACCATGCCGGCGCGGATGCTGAGCGGAAAAGGAAGCTGATTGGTCTTGACGGGATTGTGCACGGCCGGAATCGTGCGCAGATAGGCGCGTATCGCAAGCACGTCGTCCTTGCTCATGCGCGTGAAGTACGGGTAGGGCATCGCCGGATAAAGGTGACTGCCGTCCGGCATGCGCCCGCGGCGTACGGCAGCGTCGAAGTCGTCGTCGCTCCAGTTGCCGATGCCCGTCTGCACATCAGGTGTGATGTTCGCCGCGCGCACGATCCCGAACGGCGTCTCGATCGGTTGCCCGCCCGCAAACGGTTGCTTCGTCGTGGGATCGGTGTGGCACGCGGCGCAGTCCGCGACAGTCGCGAGATAGCGCCCGCGTTCGATAGTGGCGAAGTCCTGGCCATCGGGCACTAGCTGCGCACGAGCAGCCGCGCATCCGAGGAGCGCGACGGCGGCGCACGCAAGCGTGCAAGCGCACGCGGAACGCGGCCGAATGCGAGCCGCAATAGCGACGAGCGCGAGCGCACGGTCACGCATGCACGAGCGGCCCCGGGTTCTTCAAGTACTGCTCACGGATCGCTTTCGCCGACCAGTAGGCGAGCGCGGCCACGGTTCCCGTCGGGTTGTACCCGGCGTTCTGCGGGAATGCCGATGCGCCCATCACAAACAGGTTCGGCACGTCCCAGCTCTGCAGATAGCGGTTCAGCGCGCTCGTCTTCGGGTCCGTCCCCATCACCGCGCCTCCGCAGAGGTGCGTGGTCTGGTACTTCGTGATGTCGTACGGCCCCTTGCGATATTCCTTGACCACCTGCTTCGCGCCCATCGCGGTGAAGATCTCCGCGAACTTGTCGGTGAGAAAGACGTTCTGCTTCAGCTCGTTCTCGTGGAAGTCCATCGTGATGCGCACGAGCGGCCGGCCGAAGCGATCGCGATAGGTCGGGTCGAGATCGAGATAGACGTCTCGATAGCTATACATGCTGCCGTGAACGCCCGTGCCCGGCTTCAGCGCGCACTGATAGTTGTCCCGGACCGCCTGCTTCCATTTCGCTCCCCAGCGCGGCGTGCCGGGCGGGACGGGCGTGGTCTCGATGGGCCGCCCATTCGTCTGCACTTGTCCCATGTAACCGCCGCCGACGAAGCCGTGCGGCCCGTGATCGAAGTTGTCGCCATTGAACTCGTCGATGCACATGCCGATCGCGCCCGAGGCGATGAACGGGTTGAACACGAACTTCGACTTGTCGAAGAAGCTGACGACATCCGAGATCGTCTGGTGCGTGAAGTTGCGGCCGATCACGCCTTCGTTCTTCGCGGGGTCGTAGCGCTTGCCGATCCCGGAGAGCATCAGGAGCTGCACGTTGAAGATGGTGTAGGCGGCGAGGATCACGAGCTGCGCGGGCTGCTCCCATTCCTGCCCGCTCGTATCCACGAACGTCACACCCGTTGCGCGACGACCCGACGCATCCGTGTTGATGCGCGTGACTTCGCAGTTGTCGCGCGCGGCGAAGTTCGGCTTGCGCACCAGCACCGGCAGGATCGTCGTCTGCGGGCTGGCCTTCGAGTAGTTGCCGCAGCCGAACCACTCGCAGAAGCCGCAGTAGGTGCACGGGCCGAGCCGCACGCCGAGCGGGTTGACGTATGCGCGAGACATGTTGCCCGAGGGTTGCGGAAAGGGCTTGTAGCCGAGCTCGCGCGCGGCCTTCGCAAACAACGTGTGACTGAACGGCTGCGGCTGCGCCGGATTCGGATAGGGCCTCGACCGCGGACCCTCGAACGGATTGCCGCCGTCCTGAATCTGTCCTCTCAGGTTTCCGGCCGTCCCGCACGTGCCGCAGAGATATTCGAACGCGTCGTAGTGCGGCTCGAGCTCCTCGTACGTCACGCCCCAGTCCTGAATCGTCATGTCCGCAGGCAGGAAGCGCGCGCCGTAGCGTTGCGTGAGATGCGTGCGAAGAACGAAATCCGAGGGCAGAAAGCGCCACGTCTCTGCGTTCCAGTGCACGCCGCCGCCGCCCACGCCGTTCGGCGGCATGAATGCGCCCCACGTGCGAATCGGCAGGGCGGTCTCGTCCATCTTGTTGCGAAACGTGAATGTCGTTTGATCCGGCCGGAGAAACAGCTCGTGGCGGATTCGGTAACGCAGCTCATCCTGCGCGGCATTTGGCGGATAGTCGGTGGCGGTGTTGCGCCACGGGCCGCGCTCGATGGCAAGCACCTCGAGCCCTGCGTCCGTGAGCTCGTTCGCGAGGATCGAGCCGGTCCAGCCGAGACCGACGATCACGACATCCTTTTCAGCGAGTCGCCGCGCCATCGTCGTCAGCCGGATTTCGGCGTCCACTCCGGGCGCCCGGCGATGCTGACGGGCGGCAGCGGATACGGCTCGTTGTGCCGGCCGACCCAATCGCGATAGTCGTATCGCGCGCCGGGGAATCCGATCATCTTCCATGCGCACATGTCGCGATTGCCGCCGTAGATCGGATCCGCGAAGAAGCCCTGCTGCACGTCCTGCAGCAGCTGCTCGAAAAACGTCTGCGCGGCGACGCCGGCGCCGAGCGCGATCTTGCCGGATTCGAGCCCCTGCAGAATCTCGTCCCGCTGAGCCGCGTCCAGCGTTGCGAAGCTGTGGCCGTTCATGGCGGTGTGCACGTACTCGTCGAGCGCGCCCAGACCTTTGCGATAGAGCTCCGCCGGGCCAAGCGCCGATTGCGAACCCTGTTGTTTCTCGCCTTTCTCGAACGGCGGCGCGGTGTAGAGTCCTTCGCGTTGCCCGTACGGGCCGGCGAGCTGCCGGTCTATGAATACTGCGCAGCCGGCGTCCTTGCCGCCCGGCGTGCTCGGGTCGGGCGGTATCAAGCGGTCCGCGATGGCTTCGACCGCGGCGGCCTCGGAGGCAGTGAAAAATTTCCAGCGGTCGGATGCATTGTCGGGATGCGCTTGAGGGACGGAGCCGGTGCCCGGCTGCCACGGCAAGCTGCCCGCGATGATGCCCGCACGAACAGCGGAGCCGCCGGCTAGAACGAGAGCCGTGCCCTTGAGCAGATCGCGACGACGAAGAGGTGCCATGAGAGTGCTCGAGTCAGCGCATAAATGCGCCGGGCAATGGCGAGTTCCGCACTCGCCGGGCGGCAATCGGCGCGCGTTGATTCGCGCGCGGAGGCTGCGTCAGTTCAGCAGCCCGAACACCGCGACCCCTGTGTTCGACGCCGCGAAGACTTTGCCGCCTGTGACGACGGGTGCGATGAACTTGTTGGGCAATCCAAAGGCGTCGCGGTTACCCGGTGCTTGTGTGCTGTTGTACAGCTCGTTCGCCAAGTTCGTTGCGTCATAGGCGTGCAGGATCGCTCCGGACAGATCGCGCTCGAGCGCCCAGACGATGCCGTTGGCCGTCCCGAATGCCGACACCGAGGGCGAGGTGCCCGGACGGCGGAACGTCGCCGTCGACACCGAGCTCGGCGTCGTGGACAGGCGTCCCTGGCTGAACGTGTACGACATCAGACTCACGTCGCCTGGACCGAAATACACGCGATTGTTGAAGTAGGCCGGCGTGCCCTTCAGTGACGGCTTCACCGCTCCGCTCACCTGCTGATAGATGCGGTTCCGCGTGGGATCGAATCCGCCGAGCCGCGCCTGATCGACGATGTAGATGTTTCCGTCTTTGCCGCCGCCGACGTACAGGTTGACGGGGTTGTTATTGCTGTCAGTCATCTGCGGGAGCAAGAGACCGCCGCCGGACCCGAGATCGAGATCCTGCTGCGCTGTAGTCACGGCGTTGGACAACGCGAAATAGTCCACCACATGCAGCCCGCTCTCATCGCGTCGCAGCTTCAAAATGGACTGCGAATAGTTGCCGTGGATGGGATGGCCCGCCGCGTTCAGGGTCGTGTCGAAGGGACCATTGCCCGTCACGAGATACACGTTCCCCGCCGCGTCGACGGCAGGTCCGCCGCCGCTCATCCAGATGCCGGGGCCGACGGTGCTGCTCGTATCGCCGTTGCCGACGGCGCTGCTTGGTCCCACATTCAGCACACCGTTTTGCGCGAGCGTCGCCTGGTCGTACGTGATGATCCAGCCCCCGTACGGAGGTGTGTCGCAGTGGGACGTCCAGGTCGTGTAGATCGTGCCGTTCGACAGCAGCAGCGCCGCGCGGTCTTCGTACTGCCCGGGATCGAAGCGGGTCACATTGCCGCTCGTATCGGTGAACGTCGCCGCAATTTCCCGAGGCGGCAGCACATGCGCGCCCGTGGTCACGTCCAGCGCGTGCAGAATCTGATGGTACTGGCTCGCGTCCTTCGACATGGACACGACGTACATCACACCGTGAGCGCCGGCCTTGCGATCGATCACCGGCGTGGAGGTGATGCCGATTTCAGGTGTGATCAGGTCGCAATTCCGATCGTCGCTCGGCGATTGTCCAGCCGGAATCAGTGACACTTTCCAGAGCACGTCGTATGTGGCGGTGTCGATCGCCGTGACCGAGCCATGCTCAGTCGCAATGAACAGCACGTTGCGGGGCACGCCACCGATGTTGAGCTGTGAGAGATACAGCGATTGCGCATCCACTTTCCCGTCGGTCGCAATGAACTGCAGCAGCCCGAAAGTGGATGACTTCACATTCGCCGGAGTGAGGATCGATTCGTTGATGTTCTGACCCGTTCGCGACGTGTCGTACTTGTAGGTCACGACGTCAATGCCATTCGTCGGCACGACGGGGGTGACGGTCAGCTTGGCGGCGTTGCTGGTGCCGGTTGCCGTCGAGCTCGTCACGACGACCGAGAACATCGCGCCGTTGTCCCCGGTAGTCACCGCGGGAATGGTGTAGGACGCGGCGGTTGCGCCGGTAATGGGCGTGCCGTTGCGCTGCCATTGGTACGACAGAGAGGCGCCGTTCGCGACGACTTTGAATGTGGCCGCACTTCCGGCCATGACGGATTGCGCGACAGGCTGAGTCGAGATGGGACTCGGCGTGGGAGTCGGAGTCGGAGTAGGACTTGGCGTCGGAGTAGGGCTCGGCGTCGGGGTCGGGCTTGGTGTTGGCGTCGGAGTAGGACTCGGCGTCGGGCTCGGACTTGGAGTCGGCGCTGGGGTCGGAGTCGGCGCTGGGGTCGGAGTCGGACTCGGCGTCGGGCTTGGAGTTGGAGTCGGGCTCGGAGTAGGTGTGGGGCTCGGGGTTGGCGCAGGCGTTGGACCCGTCGGCGGATCAGGTGTCGAGCCCGCCGGAGTCCCCGCGGGACCGGCTCCTTCCGATCCACCGCACGCCGCCAGCACCAACGCGCACGCAAATCCGAACAGGGTCCGCTTGTTCATGTTCTTCATCGGACAGCGTTGTCCGACCCCTTCTCGAGTACGAATTGCGCGACTGCGCTGATGGCTCGACTGCCACGCATGGGCCGCGCCGCGATGGCAGGAGCACTTTCTGTGCCGTGGCTCACGTTCACTGGCCGGCATCCGGGTTTCGCGACGCCCACGCGCTTCGAGCGCGCGATCCGGCACGCGCGGAAATGCCGGTGTCACTGCGTAAGCACACACGCGCCTGAACTGCTAGACATCCAGCGCGCCGGCCCTGGCGATCGTGACGATGTCATTGATCCGAACCGCGCGCTGCCAAAGACACGGCAACCGGAAGTCTTCACCCGCTTCTCGTTCCGCGATCGGACACCCCTAGAGCGCGGACGGATTCGAGCCTTCAGCGCTGACCGATAGCCATGGCTCGCGAGTGCTGCGTTGGGTTCGTCACGGCCACAGGGATCCAGAGCCGCGGTCCGGAGGGATACCCGGGCCGTCCCGCCCCGTTTTGAGGCGCGGCGTGCCGCTGCATCGCGGCGCCACGGCACTGCGAACGGTCCTTGTGCAGAGTGCTCGCAAAACTGGAGGAGAGGCCTACTTCCGCGCAGACGTCAAGCCGGAAACGTACGTCGAACGTCCTATTGTCCGGTTCCACTCTCTGCCCAACGCTGCCGTACGGGTTTCATGGGGGCTTCTATGTGTACGGCGATTGCATCGACAGGGGTCGTGGGTGCCCATTCGTTCGCCCACGCCTGATGTGAGGCGATCAGACTGTGGTGAGCACGGATCGTCGCCGTCCGTCGGTGAAGCTCACCGTGAGCACACTGCGCGCCGCGCTCGACGCACTCGATTGTCAGGTGGCGGTTCTGAGCGCCTCGGGACGCATCGTCATCACGAACGAGGCGTGGCGCCGAGTCACCGCGGCAGGGCTCGCGTGCGCAGCACGAGGCGTCGCCGGTGCGAACTACTTGGACGTGTTCCGCGACGCGCCGCTGCCGCGCGAGACACGCAGCGCCGTACAAGGCGTTCAAGACGTCCTCGCGCACAAGTTGAGCGGCTATTCCGTCGAATATTCCTGCGACAACACAGAACAACAATGGTGGTTCCAAATGAACGCAATACCTTGCGAGATCGCCGGTGCTCCGCACGTGGTCGTCGCGCAGCGATCGATCACTTCCACCAAGGTCGTCGAGGAAGCGCTGCGCGCGCAGAAGCTGCGGCTCCTCCAGATCGTCGACGCCCTTCCACAACTCGTCTGCGTCGTGACGAAAGACGGCAAGATCGAGTATTGCAACGCGCGCTGGCGCGACGCGTTCGGTGAGTGCGAGGGAGCGCTCGCCGAGAGCGCCATCGCCGACAGGCTGCACCCCGACGATCGCCACTCCTGGCTGATCACATGGCGTGGAGCGCTCGAAAGCGGCAAGCCATTCGACTTCGAACACCGTGCGCTCACCGCGGGCGTGTACGCCTGGTATCGGCAGCGCGGTGCACCGATGAACGAGCAGGGCGCGGCGGACAATCACTGGCTCGTGAGCCTGCTGCCGGACGATGAGCGCAAGCAGAAGGAGCTCGAGCTCGAGACGCTGCTGCATCGGAAAGACGAATTCTTCGCGACGCTGTTGCACGAGTTGCGCAACCCACTCGCGCCCATATCGAACGCGCTCGAGCTGCTCGGCAGATATCCCCACGATCCCGCGATTGTGGCGCGCACGCGCGGCATCATTCAGCGCCAACTGCGCCAGGTCATACGGCTCGTCGATGACCTGCTCGATGTGTCGCGCATCGGACGTGGCGCCGTCGCGGTGGAGCGGGCGTGTGTCGACATGGCCGAGGTCGTGACCATGGCTGTCGAGACCGCGAAGCCGCTGATCGATCTGCGCGGCCATGATCTCTCCGTCACGCCGGCGCCCGAGCGCTGTTGGGTCGAGGGCGACGCGACGCGGCTTGCGCAGGTGGTCACGAACCTGCTCATCAACGCCGCGAAGTACACGAACCCGGGCGGCTACATTTCGGTGCGCACCGAGCTCACAAATGTCACGGTGCTGGTGCGCGTTCGCGACAGCGGGATTGGCATCGCGCGTGAGCATCTCGATCGAGTGTTCGACTTGTTCGCTCAGCCTGCCGCGACGCCCGCGAGCCGCATGGGCGGGCTTGGAATCGGGCTTGCGGTCGCGCGGCAGCTCGTCGAGCTGCATGGCGGCTCGATCACCGCCCGCAGCGAGGGTCCCGGGCGCGGCAGCGAGTTCACCATCTCACTGCCGCGCGCGCAGATCTCCCCGGGCAGCGGCTGAGCGCGCGCGCCCTCGCGCGCCGGTAGGTTTGTCGACCGCCGCGCCCGCACGAGGGTGTGCTGAACACGACGGCCGACAAACGAGGATCGCGGTCGGTGATGACGCGCGTCCAGGGAGCTGCGCGGATACGCGCCGGATCATCGGAGCGCGGCGCACCGAACGTCATTGGACCTTGGTCCCATCCTCCGAACGGATGAGATGAGTGCGCGTGGCCGTCTCGATCGAGCGCAGCAACAGGTCACCGCGCAAGGGTTTCCGCAGGTAATCCACGGCGCCGGCGGCGAGACATTGCTCGCGCATGGTCGGCTCGTCGTGCGCGGTGATGACGATGACGGGCACATGCAGCTGCCGGATCGCGAGCTGGCGCTGCACGTCGCGGCCGGTGAGGCCCGCCATCTGCAGGTCGAGAACCAAACAGTCGGGCCAGTGCTCATCGAGCGAGCTGAGGAACGCTTCACCCGACGCGAACGACTCGGCATCGAGATGCGCGGTCCGCAGCAGCCGCACCAGTGCGCGCCGCACGGACTCTTCGTCATCGACGACGGCAACGCATGGACGCGACTTCTCCATACGTCGCCGAGTAGGCAAGAGTGTCGCCGCGATTCACAGTGGACCTTCGTCCGATGCGGTGAGCCGCGGCGCGCAGCGCGCTCAGCCGCTGATCTGCGCGGTCAGCATGACCAGCTCGGCGACGGAGCGCACGTGCATCTTGCTCATCACCCGCCCCCGATGGACTTTGATGGTCTTCTCGGCGGCTCCGAGCTGAGCCGCGATCTGCTTGTTCATCTTCCCCGCGACGACCAGGTCGAGCACTTCGCGCTCGCGCGGCGTGAGCGCCGTCAGGCGCGCTTGCACGTCGGCGCGGCTGGCCCGCGCATCGCGCAGCACGCGATCTTTCTCGAAGGCCTCGCGAATCGCTTGCACGAGCTCCGCCAGCCGCACGGGTTTCGGCAGGAACGTCACGGCGCCGGCGCGCATCGCCTGCACG
>DASZSS010000140.1:0-4668 GCA_035548535.1 Steroidobacteraceae bacterium | reverse complement strand
TCGAGCACGGGCGCGCGGTGGCGCGCGGGCACTGAGAATGCGGCGACCATGTCCGCGTGTCCGCGGTCGGGATAGAGCTCGGTGTCGACGCGAACGTCGTTGCGGCGGAGCGCGTCGCGCAGCGCTTCGGTCTGGTGGACCGACACGACGTGGTCGTCCAGGCCGTGCGCGAGGAAGGCCGGCGGCGCGGCGGGAGTCACGAAGCGCACGGGCTGGTAGTCCGCGGCGACGTACGGGCGGCCGAAAATACGTCGCAGCGCGCGCGTGTTCGGTGCGATCGCGTAGGGGCCGGCCAGGCCGACGAGCCCCGCAATCCACTGCGGATTGGCGCCGGCCTTGACCAGGAAGTCGGGCTTCAGTGCGAGGAACGCCGCGGTGTGCGCGCCGGCCGAATGCCCCATCAGCACGATGCGTCGCGGATCGCCGCCGAATTCCTGCGCGTGCTGCTGCACCCAGGCGACCGCCTTCGCCGCATCGTCGACGAACTCGGGAAATCTCACCTTCGGATAGAGCCGATAGTCCGGAAGCACGGCGATGAAGCCGCGCTCGGCGAGCGCCGCGCCGACAAACCGATACGAAGACTTCGAGCCGCTCTGCCAGGAGCCGCCGTACCAGAAGATCACGACCGGCCGCAGCGAGCGGCGCGCGTCCGCGGCCTCGCCGGGCGCGCCACTGGACGCGGCCTGCACGAGCGAGCCGGTCGCCTCGCGCGCGTCCGCCCCGGCCGCGTCGGCGGGCACGTACACATCCAGTTTCTGCCGCTTGTCGCTGCCGTACGCGATGTCGGTGGTCCGGTGATACGGCCCGAAGGCGGCCGGCACATTGGCGACCAGGAACGAAATGCTCGTGCACGCCGCGCTCGCGGCGGCGAGCGTCAGGATTCCGGCGCGCGCCAGGAGCTTGCGAAGGATCAGCATCGAAGGGACCCCGTCGGTCGGTTCTCGCCATCGATTACGCCGCAGGCGAGCAACCAGATGCGGGCATCCTCGGAATCTCTTTCGAACCAGGCGCGAGCGCTGCCGAGCCGGAAGCTGTAGCCCCAGGCGTCCATGTCGGCGAGCAGCCGGTCGCGGCCCACGCCCGGCAGTTGATCGGCCAGCAGAATCTGTAAATAGCAGACGCCGTTCTCCTCCGGATCGTCCCCGCCCGCGTCGCGATCGAGGCCAACCCGCCGCTCGGGCGTCATGCAGATGTAGTGACACGCCTCGTGAAGCACCGAGTGCACCGGGGTGTCGAGCCGCGCGAACAGTCGATTGCCCTGCAGCCCCGCTTCGCTCTCACCCCAGTACGAGCCCGGGATCACTTCGTTCGGCGCGACGAGCTGCAACTCGAGACCGTACCGATGCAGCAGCAGCGCGACCGCGAGCCGATCCACCGCGCCGAGTCGCAACACGCGCTCCGCGTTCGGAGCGGACGGTGCCGGCGCGGTCACAGGCTGGCCAGGCGGCGCATCACGATGTTCACCAGATCGCGCGCCATACCCTCGCGCAGGATCGCCGCTTCGTTTTCCTTGGCGAGCAGCGTGCGCTCATCGAAGCTGTAGTCCCGTGTGACGGAGACTTTCTGTGCCGGCAGCAGCTCCGCGTCCTTGGAGCTGACGGAGAATTCGACGGTGTAGGTGAGCTCGTACTCGCGCGGGATGTTGTTCGCGGAGACCGAGAGGATCTTGGAGGTGACGTCGTCCGTGAGAATGCGGACGGTGCCCGTGGCGGAGGTGCTGTCCTCGGCGAGCTTGCCGCCATTCGTGATGAGCGCTTTGCGTAAGCCCTGCACGAAATCGCTCTGATCGTTCGGCGCGATGACGTAAGTGACCGCGAGCGGCGGCGGCAGTGGCATCCGCCCCTGCAGACGGAAGCCGCAGCCGCTCAGCAGCACTGCCGCGACCACTGCGAGTGCGCACGCGCCTGCCGTGGCCGCACGAGTGCGCGCGGCGCGCAGCGGCGGGCGCAAACGCCGGAGCTCGGCGGACCGTGCGACGTTGCCGCGCGACTCGACGCCGCGAATGCCGTTGCTCATACGACGATGTTCACCAGCTTGCCGCGCACGTACACGACCTTGCGCACCGGCTTGCCGCCAACGAACTTCTGCACGTTCGCGTCCGCCAGCGCCGCGTCGCGCGCCGTGTTCTCGTCCGCATCCGCGGGAATGATGACGCGACCTCGAAGCTTGCCGCTCACCTGCACGACGACTTCGATCTCGTCCTGCTTCAGCGCCGTTTCGTCGACGACCGGCCACGGCGCATCGAGCAGGTCGCCGAACTTCTCGGCGAATCCCATCTCGGTCCACAGCACGTGCGTCACGTGAGGCGCAATCGGATACAGCGTGCGCAGCAGAATGCCGATGCTCTCGAACGCCAGCGGTACGCTGCTCCGCGCCTCTTCGCTGTCGATGCTGTTCAGCATCTTCATGCACGCGGATACGACGGTGTTGTACTGAATGCGGTCGTAGTCGTGCAGCGCTTGCTTCAGGCTCGTGTGCACGGCGCGGCGGACGTCCGCCTGCTTGGGCGTCAATGCGCTCTGCTCGACAGGCGTGAACCGCGCGGCCGCCTGCGACGCCGACGACTCGTGAATCGCGCGGCACACCGTCCAGAGCTTGCGCAGAAAGCGCTGCACGCCCGCGGCACCCGAATCCGACCACACGGCGCTCTCGGCCGGCGGCCCGGCGAACATCACATACGCACGCGCCGTATCCGCGCCGAAGCGCTCGATGATGTCACGCGGCTCGACGACGTTGTTCTTGCTCTTCGACATCTTCTCGATGCCGCCGAATAGCACGGGCTGCCCGTCCTCCAGCGCGACGGCCCCGACGGGGCGGCCCTTCTCGTCGTACTTCACGTCGACTTCACTCGGGTAATACCAGCGCCTGCGCCCCGCGGCGTCCTCGCGGTAATAGCACTCCGCCAGCAACATGCCCTGTGTGAACAGCCGCGTGAACGGCTCATCGAACTTGATGAGCCCGAGATCGCGCATCACCTTCGTCCAGAACCGCGCGTAGAGCAGGTGCAGGACGGCGTGCTCGATGCCGCCGATGTACTGGTCCATCGGCATCCAGTAATCCGCGCGCTGATCGACCATGCGGTCCGCATCGGGACAGCAGTAGCGCATGAAGTACCAGGCGGAATCGACGAAGGTGTCCATCGTGTCCGTCTCGCGCCGCGCCGGCTTGCCGCACTTCGGGCAGGTGCACGCGAGGAAGCGCTCGTCCTTGTTCAGCGGATTGCCGGTGCCATCCGGCACCAGATCTTCGGGCAGCACCACCGGCAGATCTTTTTCCGGTACAGGCACCGGCCCGCAGTCGCCGCAATGGATGATCGGGATCGGCGTGCCCCAGTAGCGCTGCCGGGAGATGCCCCAGTCGCGCAAGCGCCAGCGCACCTGCTTCTCGCCGAGCCCCTTGGCGGCCAGATCGGCGGCCACCGCATCGACAGCCGCTTCGTACGTGAGCCCGTCGTACTTGCCGCTGTTCACGCACACGGCGACTTCTTTGTCGCCGTACCACGGCTGCCAGGCAGTCGTGTCGTACTGATGCTGGCCGGTCTTGTCCGCGATCACCTGCTTGATCGGCAAGCCGTAACGCTTCGCGAACGCGAAGTCGCGCTCGTCGTGGCCGGGCACGCCCATCACCGCGCCTTCGCCGTAGCCCATCAGCACGTAATTGCCGACCCACACCGGGACGCGCTCGTTCGTCAGCGGATGCGCGACGGAGAAGCCGGTGGCCATGCCCTTCTTCTCCATGGTCGCGGCTTCCGCTTCCGCGACACCCCCCTTCTTGCACTCCTCGATGAAAGCCGCGAGCGCGGGATTGCTGCGCGCGAGATGCGTCGCGAGCGGATGCTCCGCCGCGAGCGCGACGAATGTCACGCCCATGATCGTGTCGGCGCGCGTCGTGAACACGCGCAGCACGCCTTGCGGCGGCAGATCCGTCACCGGGCCCGCGATCTCGTAGGGAAAGCCGAGCGTCACGCCGTAGCTGCGCCCGATCCAGTTCTCCTGCATGGTCCGCACCTGGTGCGGCCAGCCGTCGAGCTTGTGCTGCGTGTAGTCGAGCAGCTCCTCGGCGTAGCGGGTGATCGCGAGGTAGTAGCCGGGGATCTCACGCTTTTCGACGATTGCGCCCGAGCGCCAGCCGCGCCCGTCGATCACCTGCTCGTTGGCGAGCACGGTGTTGTCGACCGGGTCCCAGTTCACGACCTGCGTCTTGCGATACGCGATGCCCTTTTCGAGCATCTTCAGGAACAGCCACTGATTCCAGCGGTAGTACGACGGATCGCAGGTCGCGATTTCACGCGACCAGTCGAAGGCCAGCCCGAGCGGCTGCATCTGCGACTTCATGTCCGCGATGTTCGCGCGCGTCCACTCGGCCGGTGCCACCTTCTTGTCGATGGCCGCGTTCTCCGCCGGCAGCCCGAACGCGTCCCATCCCATCGGCATCAGAACGTTCCGGCCCTGCATGCGCAGGCTCCGGTACATCACGTCGTTGATGGTGTAGTTGCGGACGTGCCCCATGTGCAGCTTGCCGGAGGGATACGGCAGCATCGAGCACGCGTAGTACTTCGGCCGCGAGGCGTCCTCGCGCGTGCGGAAGGCGTCGCGCGCCGTCCAGTGGGCCTGCGCGGCCCGCTCGACCGCCGCTGCGTTGTAGAGCTCGTCCATTCGGAAACAGCTG
>DASZSS010000139.1:0-5486 GCA_035548535.1 Steroidobacteraceae bacterium | reverse complement strand
TGGGAGACGTTCCAGCTCACGACGCCCAAGCATTACGCGCCCGGCGGCGATGAGGAAACGACGGCGGGGCTGCATTTTTATCGCACGCGCGTCCCGCCTTCGTGGGCCCGCAAGGCGCCGGTGCTCGACAACGTGATGGTGGTGCGCGACACCGCCGCGCGTCTCGAGGAGCTCGTCCCGAAGATTCAGCCGGACATCATTCACGCGCATTCGCCGTGCCTCACGGGCATGGCTGCAAGCGGAGTCGCGCGCCGACACGGCATTCCGCTGGTGTACGAGATGCGCGCTTCGTGGGAAGACGCCGCGGTCGATCACGGCACGACCACCGAAGGTAGCTTGCGCTACAAGCTGTCGCGCGCGCTTGAATCGCGCGTGCTCAGACGGGCGGATGCGATCACGACGATCTGCGAAGGGCTCGCGGGCGATATCGCGGCGCGCGGCATCCCGCGCGAGCGCATCACGCTGATCCCGAACGCCGTCGATATCGAGAGCTTCGAGCCCATCGAGCAGGCGGATGAGGCCTTGCGCCGCGAGCTCGGGCTCGGTGAGGGTCCCGTGCTGGGCTTTATCGGCTCGTTCTACGGCTATGAAGGCATCGACATGCTGGTGCGTGCGATGCCCGAGATCGTGAAGGCCCATCCGAACGCGACCGCGCTGCTCGTCGGCGGCGGGTATGCCGAAGCGTCGCTCAAGCAGCTCGTCACCGAGCTCGGGATGACGAACAAGGTGCGCTTCGCCGGGCGCGTGCCGCACGATCAGGTGCGGCGGTACTACTCCGTTGTCGACGTGCTGGTCTACGCACGCAAGTCGATGCGGCTCACGGAGCTCGTCACGCCGCTGAAGCCGCTGGAAGCGATGGCGCTGAAGCGCCTGTTCGTGTGCTCGGGCGTGGGCGGGCATCGGGAACTGATCCCGCAGCATCTGCGCCAGTACGTTTTCACGCCGGGCGACGTTCAGGATCTCGTGCGCGCGACGCTGCAACTACTCGCGGATCGAGACAAATGGCCGGCGATCACCGACGCGGGGCGGCGCTATGTTGCCGAACGAGTGACGTGGCGGAATTCGGCCGCGCGCTACCGGGACGTGTACGAAAGTCTCGTACGCATCGATCGCACTCGAGGGAGTCATGGCGTCTCAACCCTCTAGCGCGGCCGAGGAACCGACGACGGTTCTCGCCGAGCCCTTCCTGAGCGTATTTCCGCTGACCCGGTATCGACGCTGGGTCACGATCGTCGGGCTCGGGCTCCTCGTCATGGTGGTGTACGCGCAGACCTTCGCGAGCACGTTCGAGCTCTATCTGCACGGCGACTTCCACCATCACTTCTTCGTCTATCCGGCGGTGGCTTATGTGCTCTATCGGCAGGAGCGCTCGCTGATCCGCGCGCCGGTGGCGCCCAGCGTGTTGGGGTTGGTCGCGCTTGCGGCGCTCGTCCTCGTCTGGTCCGTCTCGCGCACGGCGAGCGTGCAACTCGGCGAGCAGGTCGCGGCGATCCTGATGATCCCGACGTTCGTGTTCGCCCTGATGGGTGGACGCGTGCTGCAGGCCGCCGCGTTCCCGATGTTGCTCTTTCTCGCGGCGATTCCGCTGGGCGACGGCATCATTCCGGCGCTGATGGAAGTGACCGCGGACATCGCGACGTTCCTTCTCAATCTCTTCGGCATTCCGGCGTACCGCGAGGGCATGCTGATCAGCTTGCCGAACGGCGAGTTCCAGGTCGCCGCGGCGTGCGCCGGCTTCAATTTCCTGTCGGCGGGCGTCACGTGCTCGTTGATCTGCTCGTACTTCCTCTGGAATCGGTGGAAGCCGCGCCTGATCTTCGTCGGCATCGCAGCCGTAGCGTTCGTGCTTGCGAACGGCGTTCGCGCGTTCATCGTGATGGCCGTGGCGTCGGCCACGCACATGAAGTATCTCGCCGGTCACGATCACGTGACGTTCGGCATGATCCTGTTCGCCGTGCTGCTCTTCGGGTTGCTCTGGTTCGCGAACAAGTACGCCGATGCGCCCGGCAGCGCGCCGAAGCAGCAGGCGGCACCCGAGCCGTCGGTGATGAGCTTGACGGATCCTGCGGTCCGAGGCCGCAACACCGCACTGGCGCTAGTGGCATTGCTGTTGCTCGTCGCCGGCCCGGCGGCGCAGGCGTATCGGCAGGGCGCTGCGCATTCGTATCCGGAGACCCTGCAGTTGCCGGAGCTGCCGGGCTGCACGCGCGGCGACGCCGCGGACGCGAAGTGGCAGCCGACGATGAAGGCCGCGGACCGCGAGGCTCGCGCGCTCTATCTCTGCGACGACGTCGTCATCGAAGCCTACGTGGCGGCGTACATCAACCAGCAGCAGGGCCGCGAGCTCGTGAGCGTGGGCAACGTGCTGGTGCCGGCGCGCTGGATCGACAGCGGCGCGCGCCGGGACGCTGAGGTCGCCGGACTGCCCGTCAACGTCGTCGAGACGGAAGAGGGCGCCGACACGGTGTACGCCATGTACGGCTACGACGTGAATGGCCAGCCCGCTCGCTCCGTCTACGCCGAGAAAATACTGGAAATGCGCGCTGCGCTGTCGTTGCGGCCGGTCGTCGCGCGGGCGTATCTGGTCAATGCGCGCGCACCGCGCGAGAGCACGGCCGCGATGCGCCAACGCGTGAGCGAGCTGACCCGCGCGCTCCTCGCAGATTCGAAGTAGTGCCGCCATGACGCCTGCCCGAGATCCGCGCCCGCTCATCGCGCACATCGTCTTCCGCTTCGACTACGGCGGCTTGGAAAACGGGGTCGTGAACGTGATCAACGGGTTGCCGGAGGACGCCTTCCGGCACACCGTCATCGCTCTGACCGAGTGCACCGATTTCAAGGCGCGCATTCGCCGACAAGACGTCCCGGTGCACGCGCTCGGCAAGCAGGCCGGCAAAGATCCCGGCGCGTATCTACGGCTCTATCGTCTGCTGCGGAAGATACGGCCCGACATTACTCACAGCCGTAATCTCGCGACGCTCGAGAGCGCGGTCGTGGCGCGCCTCGCAGGCGTGCCGCAGCGGATTCACGGCGAGCACGGCTGGGACATCTACGATCCGGACGGCACCAATCGCAAGTATCGGGCGATGCGCCGCCTCGCGAGCCCCGCCATCGGGCGCTTCGTCACCGTGTCCCGCGAGCTCGAAAAGTGGCTGACCGACTTCGTCGGGATTCGCGCCTCGAAGATCACGCGCATCTGCAACGGTGTCGACACCGAGAGATTCCGCCGCATCGAGGGCGCGCCGCGCACGCTGCTACCCGAGCCGCTTCGCGCGCCGGGCACGGTCGTGTTCGGCAGTGTGCTGCGCTTCAGCCCCATCAAGGACCCGCTGAACCTCGTGCGCGCGTTCATCGCCGCGCGTCGGGACGCCAGCGGCGGGTCGATCCGGCTGGCGATGATCGGCGATGGTGCGATCCGCGCCGACGCGGAGCGTCTGCTGCGCGAGGCCGGTCTCGCGCAAGACGCGTGGCTGCCCGGCGCACGGGACGATGTGCCGGCTCTGCTCCGGGAGATGGACGTCTACGTCCTCGGCTCGCTTCGCGAGGGCATCTCGAATACGGTGCTGGAATCGATGTCGACCGGCCTGCCGGTCATCGCAACCCGCACCGGCGGCAATATCGAGCTGGTGAACGACGGTGTCACCGGGCGGCTGATCACACCCGGGAGCCCGGACGAGCTGGCAGCGGCGATGCTGGCCTATGCTCGTGACTCGAATATGCGACGAGCGCATGGCGCGGCGGCGCGGGAACGGATAGAACAGGAATACTCGCTGCGGCGGATGCTGCGCGACTACGACGCGCTCTATCGGGCGTGCTCGGTGCAGGTTGGGGAGGCGGCTTAAATGTGCGGAATCACCGGCATCATCGACGCGCGTGGCAGGCGCCCGCCCGATCGCGGCCTGTTAAAGCAGATGAACGATGCGCTGAGCCATCGCGGCCCCGACGGTCACGGCGAGCACTTCGCGCCGGGTGTTGCGCTCGGGCACCGCCGGCTCTCGATCATCGATCTCGCGACGGGGCAGCAGCCGCTGTACAACGACGACCGCTCGGTCGTCATCGTCTTCAACGGCGAGATCTACAACTATCAGTCGTTGATGGCGGAGCTGCAGGGGCTCGGCTACCGCTTTCACACCAAGAGCGACACGGAAGTCATCGTGCACGCCTGGGAGGCGTGGGGCGAGAAGTGCGTCGCGCGCCTGCGCGGCATGTTCGCCTTCGCCATCTGGGATGCGAACCAGGAGACGCTGTTCCTGGCACGCGATCGGCTCGGCGTGAAGCCGATGTTCTACGCCGTGATGCCGGATGGACAGGTGGCGTTCGCTTCGGAGATGAAGTCGGTGCTGCTGCATCCGGGCGTCACGCGCAACATCGATCCGTGTGCCGTGGAGGAATACTTCGCGCTCGGCTACGTCGCCGAGCCGCGCACCATCTTCACGAGCGTGCGGAAGCTGCCGCCCGGCCACACGCTGACGATCAAGCGCGGTGCTCCGATTCCGGAGCCGCGCGAGTTCTGGGACGTGAAGTTCACGCTCGACAACCGCATCGACATGGCGACGGCGGTCGAGGAGCTTAATCGGCGTCTGAAGGAATCCGTACGCCTGCGCATGATCGCGGAGGTGCCGCTCGGCGCATTCCTCTCGGGCGGCGTCGACTCAAGCGCCGTCGTCTCCGCGATGGCGCGCCTCAGCGATGCGCCGGTGAAGACGTGCTCGATCTCGTTCGACGATCCGCAATTCGACGAGGCGCAGTTCGCGAAGCAGGTGGCCGACCAGTACCGGACGGATCACCACGTCGAGCAGGTGGCGAGCAACGATTTCGATCTCATCGAGAAGCTCGCGGGCCTCTACGACGAGCCGTACGCGGACAGCTCGGCGATTCCGACGTATCGCGTGTGCGAGCTCGCGCGCAAGCACGTGACGGTCGCGCTCTCCGGCGACGGCGGCGACGAGAGTTTCGGCGGCTATCGCCGCTACCGCCTGCACCTGCTCGAAGAGAAGATGCGCAGTGCGCTGCCGCTCAGCCTGCGGCGGCCGATGTTCGGGCTGCTCGGCTTCATCTATCCGAAGGCGGACTGGGCGCCGAAGCCGTTGCGGGCGAAGACGACGTTTGAGTCGCTCGCGCGCGATCAGGTCGAGGCGTACCTGCACACCGTGTCGATCTTCCGCGCACCCATGCGGCAACGGCTCTTCTCGAAGCGACTGCGCGCGGACCTGCAGGGTTATCGCGTCGATGAAGTCTTCCGGCGCCACGCGGCGCGCGCGGGCACCGACGATCCGCTGGCGCTCGTTCAGTATCTCGACCTGAAGACTTATCTGATCGGCGACATCAACACGAAAGTCGATCGCGCCTCGATGGCGCACTCGCTCGAGGTGCGCGAGCCGCTGATGGACCACGAGCTGGTGGAGTGGCTCGCGAGCCTGCCCTCGTCGCTCAAGATCCAGGGCAATCAAGGCAAGGTGCTGCTGAAGAAGGCGATGGAGCCGCAT